>NZ_JBVCPH010000003.1:0-337143 GCF_057456235.1 Photobacterium sp.
AGATGGTGTCTAACTTAAATCAGTTACGAGCACCGCAATCAAGAATTGCGTGCCCTGGTGGTGGAATTGGTAGACACAAGGGATTTAAAATCCCTCGGCGTTCGCGCTGTGCCGGTTCAAGTCCGGCCCGGGGCACCATCTTACTTTTGTCTTTACCATAGAAGCTAAAGTACGCAATCAAATATGGCGCGTTGGCAGAGTGGCTATGCAGCGGATTGCAAATCCGTGTACCTCGGTTCGACTCCGGGACGCGCCTCCATCCTCTCTCTTTCTTTGTTTACGAGAAAGAAAATGAGTGAAAATGCAATACTAGCTCAGTTGGTAGAGCGCAACCTTGCCAAGGTTGAGGTCATCGGTTCGAACCCGATGTATCGCTCCAAATTATTCAGATATGGTAATTACGATATCTCGATGCTAAAAGCATCAACTTAAAACCAGCGAAAGCTGGTTTTTTTGTATCTGAATTTCGAGAACTCTATGCCATTTCATTTGCTTTATCACTTGGTTTATACCAGTCGCTAACTGCGCTCTTACATTTAGCACTTCGACAGTCGCGGTGAAAATATCCAGCAGAACACATTGGAGAAGTGTTATTGTTACCGTAGAAAGAGCAACTAAATAGCTCGTACGGCGGCGGCGGCGATGATGCCTGCTGCAATGGCTGGTAGAGGCTTTTTTACGATGAACATGACGACAGCTGTCGAAAAGAGTGCTGCTCTAGCGCCATTGTCACCTTCTACTGCAAGAGGTGCTAAAAGAGCGACTAATACGGAACCTGACATCGCGGAAATAAAACGTTGAACACGTTCGCTAATTGGAACAAATGACATTACATATACACCACCCCAGCGGGTGATAAGCGTTACTAATGCCATTGCAATGATTATCAGTAGTGTTCCACCTACGCTCGTTTCGATATTCATGCTTTTTTCTCCTTCCAACAAGCACCCAGAATTCCGCCAGCGATAGCACCAACTACAACATGGCTATTTTCCGGCAAATACCAATATGCCAACATTGAAGACACTGCTGCCGTGGTCCAAATCGCAAAAATTCTTAAGCTTTTAGGCCCCACAGCCACCATGGAAAGTAAAAAACAGCCCATAACCATGTCGAGCCCAAGGCTCACAGGATCTTGGATTGCGCTACCAAAGTAAATACCAACCCAAGTGCCAACAATCCAAAAAGACCAAAGTGCTAAACCACCACCAACGAGCAAACCAAAACCTGGTTCTTTCTTCCCAAATGCATTGAGTGCCATTGCCCAGTTTGCGTCCGAAGCAATCAACATAACACCATATCGCTTTGTCGGTGGGAGTTGGCGTAACCAAGGATAAAGCGTTGCACCCATCAAAAGGTGGCGAGCATTGATCGCAAACACGGTAATAAGAACAGGAATAAGAGGCACTTCTGCTCCCCACATATCTAACGTGGCAAACTGTGAAGCACCCGCAAAAACGAGTGTGCTCATTAACATAGTAGGAAAAGCATCCAGCCCAGTTTGTACAGCTGCAACACCGAATGCGAGGCCAAATACGATCACAAACATGGAGAGAGGCAAAAGTTGGGTGAAGCCGTTCCAGACGTCGATACGCGTAAACTCGTGTAATTCAGTCGAGGAGCGTTGAAGATGTTGAGTATTTTCTGTCATAGAGGTACCTAGCCAGCAGGCAAAAGGGCAGAGCCATGGAAGGATCTTGTTGTTATTTTGTAAACTGCATGTTTAACATCAATTGGGTAGGCTTTCAAACGCTACGTTGCATATAAAAATACATAAACGGTGGCAAAGACAGAATCTTGAAAGCCTAGTTCAATCAATAACATCATGAGCCATTAAATAAGAAAGCGAGCACGAGGCTCGCTTTTTCGTTCCGTTAGGAAGACCGAATCGGTCTATTTTACATATACACGAGGGTTTGCAGTACCCCAAACCGTGTATAACTCAGGGAAGATAACTTCTGAGTGCTTTTCCATTTCCGCAGCGGAAATGGTCTTGCCTTGCTGAGATCCGAATAGCACAACTTCAGAGCCAGGAGCGACATCTTTGATATCGGAGACATCAACCATGGTAGTGTTCATTGAAGCCACACCCGCGACTTTAGCGCGTTGGCCATTGATCAGTACTTCTGCTGTATTGCCCATTTTTCTCGGGTAGCCGTCAGAGTAGCCAACAGGAATATTCGCCATTAGACTCTCTTTACTTGTCTTGTAACTGCTGTCGTAGCCGACAGTGCTATTCTTTGGCAGGTGGTGAAGTGATGCTACGCGTGTTTTGAAAGACACGATAGAAGGGTATTCAGGGTTGGTTGGCAAATCACCATACAAAACGCCACCTGGACGAACCATATCAAGCTGTGCTTCTGGAACATTAAGCGCGGTGTAAGAGTTTGCAACGTGCAGTAAAATGTCTTCGCGCTTTAGATCTGCTTCTTTAATAAGCCATGCTGATCTGTTTTTAAATGAAGCTAACTTCTGACGAACATCGTCAGCGTTGTAGTTAGGGAAGTGAGTCATAATACCGACAATGTTAACGCCAACTTGTTGAGCGATCTCTAGCGCTTCTTGTTGACCTTCTTCTGTCGTCATATCTACGCCATTTCGCCCCATACCACCGTCGTTCAGAGCAAGGTGAATCTTGATTTCTTTATCGGCTTTTTCTGCTAACTTAGACAATGCTTTCGCTTGTTCAGCGCTACCAATAAGCTCTTCGATATTTAGGTCGATTGCGGCTTCGATTTCACCAATGTCAGCAGAGCGTACGCGCATAAGTTGACCTTTAAAGCCATTGTCGCGAACGGTTTTAGCTTCGGCATTACTTGCAATGGCAACGCATGGGATTTTCTGTTCAATAATGGTTGGCATGAGACCTGCGATGCCATTACCGTATGCGTCGGCTTTCATTACTGCGCATATTTTAGTTTTGCCATCCATGTGCGATTTAAACTGCTCAATATTTTCTTGGAATTGACCCAAGTTTACTTCCAGCCAAGCGTTAGCGCCTTGAACTTGCTCTGCTTTTACTGCGGCATTGGTGATTTGAAGAGGAGCAGCTGTTGCTTGCATAGCTGGAGCAAAAGTTGCGGCGGCGATGGTAAGTGCTAGTAAGGTTTTCTTTAAGTGCATAAAGTCTCCGTACGCGTTTTCTATTGGTTATGTCATTGGTTACTTGGGGAGAGTACCTGACGAAGTAAAACGCTCCAAGTGGTTACTTGGAGCGTTTCTGAGGGTCATGATTTAGCCTAGATCAAGCTTAACTTAGTTTGAAGCGGCCCATCACATCTTTAAGAGAAATAGACAGTTGGCTTAGCTCACGACAAGCTTGAGCTGTTTGCTCAGAACCTTGTGAGACTTCTTGAGATGCCAAATGTATATTTTCAATACTGCGGTTAAGCTCTTCTGCAACCGAATCCTGTTGGTGACAAGCGGTCGCGATTTGGCTGCCCATGTCTGAGATATCAGAAATAGAGTGCTCAATGTCGCTCATCAGTTGTTTCGATTGAACCCCTTGATCTGCACATTGTGAAATACTGCTTCTAGAAAGTTCAGTGGCAGATTTTGCGTCTTTTGCAAGAGATTGAAGCTGTTCAATGATCGCAGTAATTTCACTGGTTGAATCTTGTGTACGACCAGCAAGTGTTCTAACCTCGTCCGCAACCACTGCAAAACCACGACCAGATTCACCGGCACGTGCAGCCTCAATGGCAGCGTTAAGCGCGAGTAGGTTAGTTTGATCGGCAATGTCGCGAATAACATCTACGATAACGTTGATTTTGTTCGATTGCTGTTCTAGTTCAGCCACAGTATCCCCAGCAGCCCCAATAACGTTTGAAACTTCTTGGATCGTGTCAACCATACTTTGAGTTTCACGAACGCCGTCCTGTGTGCGACGGTTAGCTTCGTTAGCATGGTTCGCTGAATCTTCGGTGTTGCGTGCTACATCGGCTACCGCTGCTTTCATTTCTGTCATTGCAGTTGCAACGTGCGTGATTTGTAGCTGTTGGTCTTTCATCCCAGATGCTGAAATATCAGAGATTTGGTTCATCTCTTCTACTGCGCTGCTTAACTGAGTCACTGCTGAAATAACGTTATCAATTACTTGGCGTAAATCGTCTTGCATCTTCGTGGTCGCATCGGCTAGTTCACCAAGTTCGTCATTGCCGATTGCTTTACGGTCAATGTCGCTTGATAGGTCACCCGTCGCGATCGCGTTTGCTTGTTGAACGACAAGCTTAAGTGGACCGCAAATCAACTGTGTCAGGGCATACGTCATGCCAACCATGATCAACAGAATAATCACGTTGCTCGCGATCGACGAATTGCTTAATCCGTTTACAGAAGAAAGGATACGAGTTTTGTTATCGTCCATGGCATTTTTAAGCAGTCGGATCAGTTCACCTAGCTCAGAGTCGACCGCTTCGAAAGAAGGCAGTGAGTTCGCCAAGATAGGGTGAGCCTTGATTTTGTCGTTGGCTATCATCGCTTCGTTGTACTGGTCCATAGTAACCAAGTACTGTTGCCACTGACGCATAAGACGCTGGTAAGTTTGTTTCTCTTCACCTGGCCAAATTGTTTCACCATAAGCGTTTAGATCGTTACTGATCTTCTCGCGTTCGCGGATGTTACTGGCGATTTTATTTCTGATTTGGGCTGCGTCGTTATAGGTGTAAGTAGCAAACTGAGCACGGCGCCAGAGAGACATGTGATCTCGAATTGAGTCTACTCTTTCCATCGCAGGCAGAGTATCGTCGGTATAATTTAAAAGCTCAGATTTAATATTTTTGAGCTCTGTAGATAAAAATACGCCAAACGCAATGTTGACGATGGCAATGAGTAAAAATGATAGCGATATCTTTTTCGCTATAGAAAGGTTCTTGATAGACATTGGTGATATACCTTGTTTTTCTTATGTTGTGTCGCCAAAGTAAACCACGTCCTTATATGTGATATTTATCCATTAAATTACCGCAACAAATGTAACGTAACACTAATTAATGACATTTTCGATAATGAATTGAGCTTCAAATGAAAATAAAAAATGTCAATGATTTTATAAAGGTACGATCACATGAAATATAAAGTTATCAGTAACAAAATATAATGCTTGGCATGAATTAGAGCCAAGAGTAGGAACTTCAATTGTTACGGGACTGGAATAGCAGTAGCCAGTGATTTCCATTTCTAGTTGCTCGTCACTAGCTGGCATATCTTGAAGAACACAGCCAGAATCACCTTCAGTGACGCTGTAACTATTTAAGCCGTGTACACAGTCAATTTTCTCGTATTGGTTAATCCCAATGACGCCGTAATGGATCGTTGGTATCTGTCTGGTAGGATTGGTAGAGTCATATTCACTGTTATTTGCGATTTGGACATCGCTGATCCCTCTCGCAGTTAACACCTTGTACAGGGGGCGATATAAAACAGCTTCTATTTTCTTTGAAATCAATGCTAGCTGCTTACCTTTACGAACAACTTTTGTGAGCCATCTATATATTGATATCTCTTGCGTTAATCTTGCGCGATGTGAGGTTGAAAGATCGGTGGTTGGATTGATTTGTAACCAATTGAATCAAAGTCTTTCTAGACTATAGTGCCGATTATCGCAATCAAGAATTGCGTGCCCTGGTGGTGGAATTGGTAGACACAAGGGATTTAAAATCCCTCGGCGTTCGCGCTGTGCCGGTTCAAGTCCGGCCCGGGGCACCATCTTACTTTTGTCTTTACCATAGAAGATAAAGTACGTAATCAAATATGGCGCGTTGGCAGAGTGGCTATGCAGCGGATTGCAAATCCGTGTACCTCGGTTCGACTCCGGGACGCGCCTCCATCCTCTTTCGAATTCCCCCACTATCCTAATCTAAGTCAGTTTTTCCTGCCTTATGGCTTGACTATCGACCCCGGATCGAGACAATCATCTAAAACAACATCTGCCAACAGAGAAATTATGAAAATTGCAGCAGTTACTGCTTGCCCGACTGGGATTGCGCATACTTACATGGCGGCGGCCGAGCTAAAGAAAGCGGCACAGCAGTTAGGCATTCAGATCATGGTAGAAACTCAGGGTGCGATGGGGATCGAAAACCAGCTTAGCTTCCAGGATATTGGTCGTGCTGATGTGGTATTGATCGCCTCAGACATTGAAATAGAACACCGAGCCCGTTTTACTGGCAGCACTATCCATTGTGTCACCATTGAAGACGTGCTGACGGATCCCGCCAGTGTGCTGGCACGCTGCCAAGAATTATGATCGAGCGCAGTATTACCTTCATCATTGGTGATGAAGGAATCCCTGCCTGGAAATTGAATCAGCTAAAAACCTTGGCGGGTTATTTTCGTTCGGTAGTTGTGATGCTGGATGTCACCTATCTGCGCCGGGCCAATGTCGAGCAGACGGTCCGTATCATGAGTCTGGGCTGTATGCCGGGCGATCTCTGCCAGCTGCTCATTGAAGGCTCCGATGCTGAGCTGGCCTGTATGGTGCTGACGGATTTTCTGGCCGAGCAATTTACGCTGGTGAAAACCAGCGGTAAGAAAAAGAACCGTAATGCCTGCAGTGTTGATAGTGATGATGAGGGCAATAGCACTTTTTATCTGCCTTTCGAAATGAAATTTACCAGTCAGGTATTGGGCGAAGGGCTGGCAAATGAAGATAAGGCAAGCCAAGCCAAAGAGAAGCTGCTTGCCCGGTTGTGTCGTATGCTCAACCCTGAAAAATCGGCAGTGTTATTGAAGCTGATGCTCAAGCGGGAGCAAGTATCATCGACAGCGATGGGAAATGGTATTGCGTTGCCGCACATAATGTCAGCAGAAATCCAACAGCCAGCCATGGCGGTGATCCAAATGCCACGACCGATAGAGTGGGGATCGAATCGAGGCCCTGTCACACGACTGATTGCGATGACGCTACCAGCCCACGCACAACGCCCACAGACTCAGGCGTTTGTTCATTTCTCACAAGCTCTGCTGGAACCGGAGTATTGTCATTTGTTGACCGGAAACAACGAACCGGAAGCACTTAAAGCCATTATCCTCCACACCTTATCTCGCCCGTTTCATTAGGCCTAAACTGAGCTGCGATACTCTGAAGGTGTTAAGCCTGTTTTGTTCTTGAACACCCGGTAAAAGTAGTTTACGTCCTGAAATCCGCAGCGGGTCGCCACTTCATGTAGCCGGAACGCGTATTTCTTGAGCATGAATTTCGCGCGTTCGATCCTTACCCAAGTAATGTAATCGGCGAATCGCATATGACCTTGCTGGCGGAATAGCCGAGAGAGGTGGTTGGGCGTAATGTTAAATCGCTTGGCAATGGCATCCCGGCTGATTGCCCGGTGAAAATTTTCCTGAATAAAGATACAGATCCCCTGATAGAGATCTTCACTGCGTTTTTTACTCGAGTCTGACGGTATTGACAACATGGTCTGGCAATAGCTCATCAGTGCCAAGAGCAGGTGTTCGTCCATCGGTTGCTTTAACGGTTCTTTTGACAGGGCATTGAGCGCCGACAGTATATGGTCGATGGCGTGGCCTGTACGGGTCTGGATACTGTGCTTTTGGATATCATAAAAATTTGTCTGCTCTTTGGTCTTACTTACCAGGCTAAATCCGAGCTGCCTGCGGCCAAACAGCAGGCTCAGCACTGAGCAATCTGTATCCCAATTAGGCTTATTCCAACTATTGGGTGGGATATAAATTGCGTCGCCTGCCATAATTTTCACTTCGCTGATCCCGTGCTCCGGATCTTCGAGCTCGTTGATGTACTCGCCACTGATCACCAGTTCCAGACGGGGAAAGTTCACCTGATAGCTAAACGGCGGTGGTGTGAGTTGATCACCGGCAAACCAAATGCGGTTGAAGTGTTCCCGCTCCGAAAGCAGGGTAGCGATGAGATCATGGAAAACTTGGCTCATGGTGTTCGCAACTATGCCTATCTGTTCTGTAAATACAGACACTATTATTCATTGTCCCGCAGTTTGATACTACCCGAGCGAGCAGTCAGGGGAGATATCCGTGAGCGGGGTCACGCAAACAGACGTGCTGGTCTCGCATCATTGGTTACTCCTGTCTAGTTGAAGAGTAATTTTTTATTTCTGATTGGTGAGAGTAGTGAAGGTTTCATGATCAATATTCATATCAACTTACTGATATTTAATATTTTAGTGTGATTTTTATTTTTGGTGGTATATGGTTGGCAATATGAGAATTAGATCACAAAGACAAAGTGATGTTACAAATATCCAGTAAATGCCTCTCTGATACACTATCAGAGTGGTGCCGGATAGATGAAAATATCCCCCAACGGCAACACAAATGCTGAACATAAAAATAAAACAGGGGGAACACTTATGATCACCAATTTAATTAATGAGAAATTGATATGCCTGAGCCTTCAGGCAACGACCAAAGAAGAGGTCTTTGTTGAGATGATCGACGTCTTGCATCAGCAAGGTCGAGTTCATGACAAAGCACAGTTTTTAGCAGATATTCATGCTCGTGAAGAACTGGGCAACACCGGTTTCGAAGATGGAGTTGCCCTGCCTCATGCCAAAAGTGGCGCGGTTGCTGAACCTGCAGTCGCAATCGGTATCAGCCGAGGGGGTATCGAATACGGCGCAGAAGACGGCCTGCCATCAAAACTCTTTTTCATGATTGCCTCGCCAGACGGCGGTGCAAACCACCATATTGAAGTGCTGGCCGAACTTTCCTCAAAACTGATTGAAGACGGTTTCATTGATGCCTTTATGTCAGCGGAAAATGAACAGGACGCACTGAACCTGTTACTGGAAAAAACAGAACCGAATCAAGCAGCACCAGCAGCGGATAAAGGCCTGCTAATTGGCGTCACGGGTTGTCCGGCCGGTGTGGCGCATACTTACCTTGCCGCTGAAGCGCTGGAAAAAGCCGCGGCTGAGCTTGGTTATGAAATCAAAGTGGAAACCAACGGCTCGATTGGGGTAAAGAACAGCCCGACTGCGGAAGATATCGAACGTGCTGAAGCGATTATTGTTAGCTGTGACAAGCAGGTAGACATGGCACGTTTTGCCGGTAAAAAACTGGTAAAAACCGGAGTGAAGGCACCAATTAAAGATGGCAAAGGGCTGATCAACCAAGCGCTTCAAGCCACATGTTACCAGGTCTCGGGTGATGATGCGGCAGCGCAGACGGAAAACAAAGTGTCTCAGGCACGTTCCGACCTGTATCGCTTCCTGATGAACGGCGTATCCCACATGATCCCGTTCGTGGTCACCGGTGGTCTGTTGATTGCGCTGGCTCTGGCACTAGGTGGCCAGCCAACGGAAGCCGGGATGGCGATCCCTGAAGGTAGCATGTGGCAGAAAGTGCTTGATGTGGGTGTAGTTGCCTTTACTTTGATGATCCCTATTCTGGCCGGTTACATTGCCTATGCCATTGCCGATCGTCCTGCTCTGGCTCCGGGTCTGATTGGTGGCTGGATTGCTAACAACGGCTCATTCTATGGTGCGGAAGCGGGCACGGGTTTTATCGGTGCGATTGTTGCGGGCTTGTTGGTCGGTTATTTCGTTAAGTGGGTAGTTAACCAAAATTACCACAAGTTTATCCAGCCGTTGGTGCCAATCATGATTGCACCAATTACGGGTAGCTTGTTTATCTCTAGCCTGTTTATTTTTGGTATCGGCGCACCGATTGCAAGTTTGATGGATGGTCTGAATGCAATGCTAACCAGCATGAGCACAGGTAACGTGGTTCTGCTGGGTATTGTATTAGGTGGTATGGCTGGCTTTGATATGGGCGGTCCATTCAACAAGGTTGCCTTCCTGTTCTCTGTCGGCATGATTGCAAGTGGTCAGACACAATTTATGGGAGCGATGGCGTGTGCCATTCCTGTTGCTCCTCTGGGTATGGGTCTTGCGACAATATTGGGTCGCAAGCTGAATATCTTTGAACAATCGGAAGTTGAAGCGGGTAAAGCTGCCAGTGCGATGGGCTTGGTAGGTATCTCTGAAGGTGCAATTCCATTTGCCGCTCAAGACCCAATGTCAGTGATCCCTGCTAACGTGCTTGGCTCTATGGTTGCGGCAGTGATGGCATTCTCATTCGGTATCACCAACAGCGTGGCGCATGGTGGGCCTGTGGTAGCACTCCTTGGTGCGATGAACAAACCACTAATGGCTATCGTCTGTATGATAGCGGGCTCTGTAGTGACGGCATTGGTTGCGATTTCTCTGAAGAAAATGCGTCAGGCGAAAGCACAAGCGGCACTAGCATAAGCCACTGCTGAATTTGTACTAATGAAACAATAGCTAATAACGGCGTCACAGTCTCCTGAGTGAAAAAGCTTTGTACCCCCGGCTTGGCGCTTAACCTCCCTCCTTAATCGGGGGGAGGATTTTCTCGTTAAATCAGTAATAAAGATGAAAGGTAAACAATGACTGTCTCTACATCTCCGTGTTTTTTCCGCATGCACAATGCCATCCAAGATTACTCATGGGGTAGCACAACATCGATTGAATCTCTTTTTGGCATCGCCAACCCTGAAGGCAGGCCACAAGCGGAAATTTGGATGGGTGCCCACCCAAACGGTTGTTCGCAGGTTGATGTCGCCGGCAAGGCAACCCATCTGGCTGAATTTATCGAGACCGATAAAGCAACGATTATTGGCGAGGCAGCTGACAAGCAGTTTGGTGAGCTACCTTACCTGTTTAAAATATTAGCGGCAGAAAAAGCCCTGTCTATTCAAGTTCACCCAAGTAAGGCACAGGCCGAAGTTGGTTTTGCCAAAGAGCAAGAAGCAGGTATTGCGCTAAATGCCGGTCACCGTAACTACAAAGATCCAAATCACAAGCCGGAGCTGGTTTTCGCGCTGACACCTTATCAGGCAATGAACGGCTTCCGTGAATTTGCCGAAATTATTAGTTTCTTTCATGTTCTGGAAAACGCTGATTTAAATGAATTGGTGATAGCACTGGAAGAAAATCAAAATGAAGCCGGCCTGCGTCAGTTCTTCGAAGCGATTCTATCGTTGCAGGGTGAAATGAAAGAGACCGCGGTAAATGCGCTATTGGTTTATGCTGCGCAGCACAAAGAAGAGGCTCTGTTTGCGTTAATTTTGGATTTGGCCGGACAGTATCCGGGTGACATCGGCCTGTTCTCGCCGCTGATGCTGAATGTGCTGACACTGCAGCCTGGTGAAGCAATGTTCCTCGATGCTTGCACGCCGCACGCCTATATCAAAGGCACAGGCCTTGAGATCATGGCGAACTCCGATAACGTACTTCGTGCGGGCCTAACCCCGAAGCATATGGATATTGCTGAGTTGGTGGCAAGTACACGGTTTGTACCGATGCCAGCAGATATGCTACTACTTGCTCCAGAGCAATCTGAGGGGGGGCTTCACTACCCAATTCCGGTACCCGACTTTAAGTTCAGTGTGTATCAGAACCAGCAAGGTACAAAACTAACTACAGCAAGTGCTGAAATTCTTCTGGCGATCGATATGCCACTAACCGTAAATCACAGTAATGGCGAAACACTGACTATCCAAAAAGGTGAGTCGGTGTTTATTCCCGCTTATGCCTGCAATTACACAGCAAGCACAAAAGGTCGATTTGCTCGTGCTTATAACTAACATCACAGTTAGCTAATGAGAAAGTTTGGTGCGCTTAATCAGTATTTAGTACTTTTTCAAATAAATTCTAAATAATTGAAGCATCTAAAGATACCACTCCGGGATCGATACCCGAGATGTCTGGGAGACAGTTCTAACTGTATGTGCTTAAGGTTCCATATAAGTTTTTTCCTCACTTGGTGGAATGACGGCGTTTGGTTGCTGAACTCGTCAAAACTTCGTTGGTGAAGTATTAGATCTGAAGGGCTCCCTCATGTTTGAGTAGCCCCTCTTTTTGTTCAATACCACCGGCATAGCCGGTGAGCTTACCATTTTTCCCGATAACACGATGGCAGGGCACAATAATTGAAATCGGGTTCTTACCGTTTGCAAGGCCGACCGCGCGTACGGCTTTCGGGTTACCAATGGCATTCGCCAAGTCTTGGTAACTCCAGGTTGTGCCGAATGGGATCGTGGTAAGAGTCTGCCAGACTTTCTGCTGAAACTCAGTGCCTGTTGCGGCAAGAGGTACCTCAAACCGCTGGCGTGTTCCGGCAAAATATTCCTGGAATTCAGATACCGCTTGCTTCAGAACGGGATGTTCACTATCGAGCTTTCCCAGATTGTCTGGCTGGGTTGTCTGGGTTTGAAACCAAGCGCCAAGTAACCCTTCGTCATTCGCCTGGATAGTGACTCGCCCGATAGGACTTTGATAATGCGTATAAACATTCATGATTGTGAACTCCAATAATGAAAAGTGTCAACCGGTATACTCTGCAATACGTTTGTGGCACACGTGCCTGTTGGCATTGCTTTACGGTTACTGTTCAAGTTTAGCAATAAGCGTAGTGTAACCTTTCTAACCCGCCAGACTAGTCATTTTCGGGAGCCGGAACGCAGATAACTCATAGGCTATATTTTTTTGAGCTATCGCCGTGTAGCCGTTATCAACGACTGGCATTAAGTGAATATCTTGGCCTGTGGAGCCTCCTTTGGTTATTAATCGTATTTCAATTGATCCAATCACTTATCTGAGTCGAACTCTTACGTACTAATTATTGATTTTGTTAATAAGTTTATGGAAAAATATCCCCGCGACTTATAAGGCCTCTATTCGAACACTCTGGTTGGACTCATTGTCACCCAAGATTTCCCTGATAGATTGAAAGCGCGTATCTGAGCGCATGGGCTGCTTTTTAAATTTTGGAGTAACAATGATTCGTTTTGCCGATTTACGTATTCGCCCCAAGCTGGTGGGCCTGCTGGTTATCACGGGTGTTATCCCTATGGTGATCGCTGTTTATTTCAGCAGCCGACTTGCCACTGAAGCCCTGATTGACGAGTCGTTTGATGGGCTTATCACGATTCAGTCGATCCGAAAGGGGATTATTGAGGACTTTTTTAACCAGCGCTTGGCGGATATTGAAGTTCTGGCTGATTCTGAACGTGTCATTGAGTTATCACAGCAGCTAAATCAGCATGAGCATGAGAGTGATACGGAAACAACGTCCACTTTAGATGCCGAATCTGACGGTTATTCTCAGTTAATCGGGCGTTTTCTTCCTCATTTCGAGAGTTATGTTGAAGCTTATGGCTACAGCGATCTCTATATCCTTGATGCCGATCACGGGCATGTCATGTTCTCCCTCTCTAGCAGCGATATTCAGGGAAGCAATCTGGTGCATGGCCAATACCGAAACAGCGGACTGGCCAAGGCGTGGCGCGAGGTGATTTCGACCGGCAAGGTGGTTTTTACCGACTTTGATGCCTTCGAGCCTTCTGCCGGCAGCGAAACCGCTTTTCTTGCCCACCCAATCTCTGATGAACACGGGCAGCTGAGCGGTGTACTGGCTCTGCAACTGTCGCCGGAGCTTATTACCCGTATCGTGGATTCTCGTATTGGTATGGGGAAGACGGGTGAGTCTTACCTGATCGGTGCAAATGAGAAGACGGGCTTATACGAGTTTCGCAGTAACATGCAGACGATGGGCAACGGGCGGAATGTGGTTGGCTATTCTTTGCCCGTACCACTTGATTATTGGCTCAATGCGGCCGAAAAAGGAGTGGGCGGAGGCTTTGATACCTATATTGATAGTGCTGGCGTTTCTGTTCAGGTGGCCTATAACAAGGTCATTATACCGGGTGTTGATTGGTATCTGATATCTAAAATTAACGAGAATGAGGTGACCCAGCCGATATATATGATCTACCAGACACTGTCCATTGTCGGTGGCTTGCTGTTGATGCTGATTATTTTTGCCGCTTCAGTTCTTTCCCGGGCCACCACGCGACCTTTGATTGAAGGGATGCACTTTGCCCAAGCGATCGCTAAAGGTGAACTGTCATCAAGCCTGGATCTGGATCGTAAAGATGAGCTTGGCGATTTGGCTCTGGCATTAAACAATATGGCGAGTAATCTTCAGGATCAGGATTGGCTTAAATCGGGTAAAGAAACATTGGACGATCAGTTACGCGGTGATTTGGAAACGACTGATCTTGCAACTCGGTTTATCACCTTTTTTAGCAAACATATGGGGGCCCAGCTGGGCGCTTTATACCTTGTAAATGAAGATGTTCTTGAGCTTCAGGCAAGCTACGCGTTCACTGACCGAAAAGGGAACTTCAACCGTATTAAGTTGGGTGAAGGCATGGTCGGACAGGCCGCGCTTGAAAATGAAATAATTACTTTTACCGATATTATTGATAACGCACCAGCCATTAATTTCGGTGCCGGAGAAGTGGTTCCGCACAACTTTATGGCGATCCCTATTACCTTAGACGACAAGCTGATCGGTGCCGTGCTACTTGGTACATCAGGCCAATTTACCAAGCTGCACCGGCGCTTTGTGAATCAAGTGATCCTCAATGCCGGTATTTTGTTTAATGCCGCTAACAATCGCCAAGTGATCCGCGAACTACTTGAACAAGCTCAGAAGCAACAGGAAGAGCTTCAGGTGGCCAATGAAGAGCTGGAAGAGCAAGCGATAGCGCTCAAGAAATCGGAAGAGATACTTCAGACCCAGCAGGAAGAGCTTCGTGTGAGTAATGAGGAACTGGAAGAGCAGGCGCAAGTGCTTAAGGAATCTGAGTCTGAATTGCAGGCGCAGCAGGAAGAACTGCGAGTTACCAATGAAGAGCTGGAAGAGCGTACCAAGGCGCTAGAAGAACAAAAAGGGGAAATACTCCTAAAAAATGAAAAGCTGGTTCAGGCACAAGAAGTGGTAAAAGAAAAGGCTCGCGAGGTTGAAGTAGCGAGTAAATATAAATCCGAGTTTCTTGCCAATATGTCTCATGAGCTGAGAACCCCGTTAAATAGCATTCTTATTCTTTCCCAGCTATTTGCTAATAATAAAGACGGAAACCTGACAGATAAACAGATTGAGTCTGCTAATGCGATTAACTCCTCCGGTTCAGATCTGCTCTCGTTGATTAATGAAATTCTGGATTTGTCTAAGATTGAGGCCGGCAAGGTTGATCTTTTTATTGAAGAGGTCGGTATTGACAGCCTGATCACCGATCTGAATCGGATCTATAAGGAGATTGCCAACGAGAAAGGGGTCGCGTTTGAGTTAAATATTACTGACGATGCGCCGAAATCCTTGCGCACTGACTCGCAGCGCATTCAACAGATCTTGCGCAATTTGTTGACAAATGCCTTTAAATTCACACATGAGGGGGCCGTGGAGTTGGCAATTTCAAAGCCAGCCCCTGATATGTGTCAGCAGCTAAATGCTGAACCCGAGTCGATGATCGTGTTTGCGGTTAAAGATGATGGGATAGGGATTGCGCAAGAGAACCAAGTAGCGATTTTCCAGGCGTTCCAGCAGGCCGATGGCAGCACCAGCCGCAATTACGGTGGTACTGGGCTCGGGCTTTCTATCACTAAAGAGTTGACTCACCTGTTGGGAGGCTCTATTTACCTGGAAAGTGAAGAAGGGCAGGGAAGTACCTTCACCATTGTGCTGCCCCTTGCACATGAAAGCAAAGTAACCCATCGCGATGAAATGGGGGCTACCCCAGGGATTACTATTGATGCCATACCTGACATTAAATCGGTCAAGTTACCGAAAGCGGCAGGGCTAGAAGTTCAAACTGAGCCCCGAAAACCGACGTCGTTGATATCTGCACAGCCGGTGCAATCGTTACAGACACCGCCCGAGGATAGCGAGTACATTGATGATGATCGCAAGGCGGTAACGGCTGAAAACAAAAGCTTGCTAATCATTGAGGATGATCGTGCCTTTGCCCAGATTATGCGCGATTTTGGCCGTGAAAGAGGCTTTAAGTGTATCGTCGCTGAAGACGGTGAAACGGGTCTGCACTTTGCCGATTACTATAAGCCCAGCGCTATTATTCTCGATATTGGCTTGCCAGGTATCGATGGCTGGACGGTGATGGAGCGCCTTAAGGATAACTCTGAGTTGAGGCACATTCCGGTGCATTTCATGTCTGCCAATGACAGTACGCTGGATGCCATGAGAATGGGAGCGATCGGTTATCTGACCAAACCTGTCGATGTGAATAAGATGGAAAAGGCATTCGGCAAGATCGAAGATATTATCTCAAAGCCGGTGAGCCGGCTGCTAGTGGTGGAGGATGATGACGTACAGCGAGAAAGTATCAAGGCGCTGATTGGCGACGGCGATGTCAGCATTACCGCGGTAGGTACAGGTAAAGAAGCGTTACATGAGCTGGAAGGCAGCATCTATGACTGCATGGTGCTGGATCTGGGGCTTGGTGATATGTCCGGGTTTGAACTTCTCGAGTGCATTCGCAAAAGCGAAACCGCCGCCCGGGTGCCGATTATCATCTATACCGGTCGCGACCTGACGCGAGATGAGGAGAAAGAGCTCAATCGCTATGCAGAAAGTATTATCATCAAGGGCGTGAAATCGCCGGAGCGGCTGCTCGATGAGTCAGCGTTGTTCCTGCACCGGGTAGAAGCTAACCTGCCGGAACAGCAACGCGGTATGCTCAAGATGATCCATGATAAGGAAGCCGTTTTGAGCGGAAAAACAATGTTGCTGGTGGATGATGATATGCGCAATGTGTTTGCGCTATCCAGTGTGCTGGAAGAGAAGGGTATGGAGGTCGTTATTGCCAGAAATGGGCTTGAGTGCCTCGATAAACTTAAAGAGGAAACCAATATTGATGGCGTCCTGATGGACATAATGATGCCCAAGATGGACGGTTATGAAGCGATGCGTGAGATCCGTAAACAGCGGGAGTTCGCGAAGTTGCCCATTATTGCGTTAACGGCCAAGGCGATGAAAGGTGATCGCAGTAAGTGCATCGAGGCGGGTGCCAGCGACTATTTAGCTAAGCCAGTGAATACCGACAAACTCCTATCCATGCTGAGGGTGTGGTTGTACTAATGTCAAATACAATAACTATTTCAGATGAGCAGCTGGAGATCCAGCTGTTGTTAGAAGCCATCTTTCGAAAATATGGCTATGATTTCAGGAATTATGCGTTCGCCCACACCAAGCGCAGGCTTGAACACCGGCGTGCGCACGAGGGGTTGAGAAACTTTTCGGAGATGCAGCACCGATTGATCTGTGAGGAGCCGTTTTTTAATAAGGTGCTGCTTGATCTGTCCATCAATGTCACTGAGATGTTCAGAGACCCCTGGTTTTATCAGCGGGTTCGCGACACCGTAGTGCCTCATCTTAAAACCTATCCTTTTATCAAAGTGTGGCACGCGGGCTGTTCATCAGGCCAGGAAGTTTACTCGATGGGGATCCTGCTCGAAGAAGAGGGCGTAAAAGATCGAGTTCAGATCTATGCCACTGATTTTAATGAGCGGATCCTTGAAAAGGCAAAACTAGGCATCTACCCGATGGATCTCGTGCGGGAGTACACCGCCAATTACCAGCAGTCAGGTGGCACCCGATCCTTTTCAGACTACTATGCTGCCGATTATGACAATGTAGTAATGAAGAGCTTTCTCAAAGATAAGATGTTGTTCTCACCCCATAATTTGGTAACCGATGGGGTGTTCGGAGAGATGAACATCATTTTCTGTCGAAACGTATTGATATATTTCAACCGGGAGCTGCAGAACCGGGTGCTGCAGTTATTTTGTGATAGCTTATGCCCAGGCGGTTTCCTCTGCTTGGGTTCAAAGGAGAGCCTTAGATTTTCTGATGTTGCCGATCAGTTTGACGTAGTCTCTGAGCGAGAAAAAATATACCGCAAAAAACGTATATTGTAGGGAATGGATGGGATGAGTAAGAGCAGACAATACCGGGCGATAGTTATTGGTGTTTCAGCGGGCGGATTGGCCGCGCTGGAAAAAATATTGCCTGTTCTTAAGCCGACATTTTCACTTCCGGTACTGGTTGTTCAGCATATCAGCCCCACCTCAGAAAATTACCTTCCTATCCATTTCAGCAATCATTGCCTGTTGGACGTGAAAGAGGCTGAGGATAAAGAACGTATAGAAGGGAGCGTAGTTTATTTCGCCCCGCCCAATTATCATTTGATGGTTGAGTGCGACAGGGCTATCGCATTATCAACAGCCGAGCGGGTGAATTTTTCTCGTCCATCTATTGATGTGCTGTTTGAAACGGCAGCAGAGGCTTACCAGAATGAGCTGATCGGGATCGTTTTGACTGGCGCCAACTCTGATGGCGCTGCCGGGCTGAGCAAAATTAAGCAGCTTGGAGGGCTGACCGTGGTGCAGTCCCCAGAGACCGCCGAGGCGCAAGCCATGCCCAAAGCGGCCATCGAAGCAGTAGAGGTTGACCATATTTTGCCTTTGAATGAAATAGGTCATTTTTTGAATATACTTTGCGAAGCAGAATAATTATGGGTATTCCCAAGATATTGATTGTTGATGACAGACCAGAAAATCTGTTAGCGCTTGAAGGATTGCTTGAGCAGTTCAATATTGACCTCATCAAAGCCAACTCGGGCGAGGAAGCGTTAGCACATACTCTGGATCATGAATTTGCGTTGATCCTTCTCGATGTTCAGATGCCGGGAATGGACGGCTATGAAGTTGCCGAATTGATGAGGGGAAATAAAAAAAACAGACATATCCCGATTATTTTTGTAACGGCCGCCTCGAAAGCGTCGGCACATGTCTTCAAAGGTTATGAGTCGGGTGCTGTCGATTATCTGTTTAAGCCCCTGGTTCCCATGGTGTTTCAAAGTAAAGTCGGGGTATTTATCGAATTATTTCA
The DNA here is from genome assembly GCF_057456235.1 of Photobacterium sp. Lineage (NCBI taxonomy): Bacteria > Pseudomonadati > Pseudomonadota > Gammaproteobacteria > Vibrionales > Vibrionaceae > Photobacterium > Photobacterium sp. The sequence goes on from NZ_JBVCPH010000003.1 coordinate 18,769, forward strand.
GCAAAAAGAAGCTTTGCGAGAAAAAACACAGGAATTTAATCGCAAGCTGGTTGAGCTTGAAGAACTGCAACAGCAGTTGGAGGAAACAAATGAACAGCTCCTGATGTTGTCCACCACCGATGGTCTAACCGGTTTGTTGAATCGACGGCGTTTTGATGAGGTGTTTAACGCGGAATGGAAGCGGGGAGTAAGAGCTCAGAGACCACTTTCTTTGATTATGTTAGATATTGATCATTTTAAAGCATACAACGATACCTATGGCCACCAGGTTGGCGATGACTGCCTCAGAGAAGTTGCCCGCACGCTTTCGAGCATTCCGCTGCGTGAGTTGGATAAGTTTGCTCGTATTGGTGGTGAAGAGTTTGCCATTATACTCCCCGAAACCGACAGTGAGGGGGCGATGCAGGTTGCAAAGCGTATCAGAGAGAGCATTGATATACTGAGTAAACCTCATAGCTCTTCACCTTCGAGTAATTATCTTACTGTCAGTGTTGGCGTCTCTACCGTTATTCCCAATTTGAAGCTTTCCTCTCGCAAACTGATGGAGCTTGCGGATAATGCGTTATATGAAGCGAAACATAGCGGCCGAAACTGCTGTTGCAGTATGGCAGTAAAAGAAAAATTAAGCGCTTAACTGACTCGCCTGCTTTATCATCACAGCAGCCAGTGAGCGCGCAAGTCTTGATAATAAATAAACGGGCGCTATGTGTGCAGGCACCCGTTCGAAATCCGCAACTACTTCAGGTCGAAGCGGTCAGCGTTCATCACTTTTGTCCAGGCTTTTACAAAATCGTTGACGAACTTCTCTTTCGCATCGTCACTACCATACACTTCGGCAAGGGCGCGCAACTGCGAGTTAGAGCCAAAGATCAGGTCAACGCGTGTGGCTGTCCACATCAGGGTACCGGTCTTACGATCTCGACCTTCGAACTTCTGTGCGTCATCTGACGTAGGTTTCCATTCCGTGCCCATATCAAGGATATTCACGAAGACGTCGTTGGTAAGTGTACCGGGTTTGTCCGTCAAGACGCCGTATTGCGACTGACCGAAGTTCGTATTCAGCGCCCGCATACCGCCTATGAGTACCGTCATCTCTGGAGCTGTCAGTGTCAGTAGTTGCGCACGGTCAATCAACATCGCTTCAGGAGATACAGTGAACGCTTTCTTCATATAATTACGGAAACCGTCAGCGGCGGGTTCGAGTACATTGAAAGATTGAGCGTCGGTTTGCTCGTCAGTTGCATCGGTCCTGCCCGGAGAAAAAGGTACGTCGATGTTAAATCCGGCGTCTTTTGCCGCTTGCTCAATCGCGGCAGAACCACCAAGCACAATCAGGTCCGCAAGAGAAATCGCTTTATTGCCTGACTGAGAGGAATTGAAGTCTTTCTGGATACCTTCAAAAGTACTCAGCACTTTTTGCAACTGATCAGGCTGGTTAACCTCCCAGTCTTTTTGAGGTGCTAGGCGGATACGTGCTCCATTGGCACCTCCGCGGCAATCCGAACCGCGGAACGTTGAGGCAGAAGACCAAGCCGTATAGACCAGTTCGGAAACACTCAGACCCGAACGCATGATAATTTTTTTCAATTCTGCTACGTCGTTGGTATCCACGAGGTCATGATCAACCGACGGTATCGGGTCTTGCCAAATTAAGTCCTCAGCCGGTACATCTGGGCCAAGATAACGGGATTTAGGTCCCATGTCGCGGTGAGTCAGTTTGAACCATGCTCGCGCAAATGCACCTGCGAACTCTTCAGGATTGTTGTGGAAGTGTTCAGAGATCTTGCGATACGCCGGATCTTCGCGCATTGACATATCAGCGGTGGTCATCATGATCCCGACCCGCCTGGAGGCGTCTTCCGGATCTGGCGCGTGATTGTTTTCTGCAAGGTTTTTAGGTGCCCATTGGTAGGCACCGGCAGGGCTTTTCGTTAGATCCCAATCGTAGCCTAACAGCATGTCAAAATAACTGTTGTCCCATTTGGTTGGGCTTGGCGTCCATGGACCTTCGAGCCCACTGGTTATAGCGTCACGGCCCTTACCACTACCATAGCTGCTGTTCCAACCCAGGCCCATCTCTTCCAGTGGAGTCGCTTCTGGCTCAGGACCTACATGAGCCGCATCACCGGCACCATGGCACTTGCCAAATGTATGACCTCCGGCAGTCAGTGCAACCGTCTCGTAGTCGTTCATTGCCATGCGCGCGAAAGTCTCACGAACGTCTTTACCTGACGCAACAGGATCCGGGTTGCCGTCTGGTCCTTCCGGGTTGACGTAAATCAGCCCCATTTGTACCGCAGCAAGAGGGGCATCAAGCTCACGTTCACCACTGTAACGTTTGTTACCTAACCACTCGTCTTCTGCCCCCCAGTAAATGTCTTCTTCTGGTTCCCAAATATCTTCTCGGCCGCCACCAAAGCCAAAAGTTTTGAAGCCCATGGATTCGAGAGCCACATTACCAGAAAGAATAAACAAGTCTGCCCATGAGAGTTTGTTGCCATATTTTTGCTTAACTGGCCACAACAGACGACGTGCTTTGTCGAGATTAGCGTTATCTGGCCAGCTGTTTAATGGTGCAAAACGCTGGTTACCGGTAGAAGCTCCGCCGCGTCCATCACCGGTACGGTAGGTTCCCGCAGCGTGCCATGCCATGCGAATCATTAAAGGGCCATAATGACCGTAGTCTGCTGGCCACCAGTCTTTTGAATCGGTCATGACATATTCAATGTCTTTTTTCACTTCTTTAAGATCGAGTCTGGTAAACTCTTCCCTATAGTTGAAGTCTTCACCCATAGGGTTCGATTTTCTGTCGTTTTGGTGAAGGATTTTTAGGTTCAGTTGGTTAGGCCACCAGTCCATATTTTTTTTGCCGTCCCCTCCCATGCGAGCATTACCACCGTGCATTACAGGACATTGACCCGAAGCGGTACTTTTGTCATTGCTCATCTAAAACTCCTTTTTAGGTTGGTTTTATGTCGTGCGTACTACATATACCCGCAGCCTCTACCCTGAAAATATAGACGAGTATTGCACCGAGATGGACGGTTTTACCCATTACATTAATTGTTTGTTTCAATCTAAATCTAAGGAGTATTAAAACCTTAGTGGGAAAACTGTGTTTTTCAGAGCAATTGCCCAATATCTTAGGATTAAATGGCCTGGTTTAATCCGGTCACAATATCCCTATACGTCGAACACGAACTCGCTTCAGAACAGCACATGAGCAGGACTCTGGAAGCAGGGTTAATGGTAGTAAATCAGAAGCATATGACTGCTGGTGGGATGGCCGGACACAAGGGGGCAAAGCCTGTTGCTTTCCAAGATAGAAAGCCAGGTTTTTTATTTTGTATCTTATTCGTAATGTATGGTTGAATGGCCAGAAAAAAGTAAAGTGTTTTTCTTCGGGAAGTTTTTATCTTCGGCGAATCATTACACACGCGGTGTGTTTCTGTTTACCGAATCCGAGAATTTGCGACAAGCTGAGCTTACTCACCGGAATATACGCTGATGATGCCGCATCCGCTGGTGTATCAGCATGGGGATCGTGGAAAAAAAAGAATCTATCACTCATGCCACTCAGCACAATCCAGTGCGGCTCTTTGCTTCCATTGAATCGATAAGTACTAATCAGCAGCAATACACAGGCCCCCTGGCGAATCCACTCCTCAAGCATTGCTGTACTCGGCGGTGCATCAATCATCGGAATTTGCTCAACGTTAATCTGTTGGCAAAAATCTTGATGGACAAGCTCTATAACCTCTTTTTTGTTCTTGTCCCGTACACTATCGATAAACGGTGTAGACTGCGATTGAGTCCATAACTCAACATGATAACCACGTCGTTTCGCCGCCAACGCTAAGCCATGGCCGCTACAGCCACCATGTCCTGCTGCCATATAAATAGTTGTCGCCTCGCGCCACAATTGTAGCTCTAACGTGCGAGATAGTTCCTGCTGCGAAGAGAGCGTCGCAAAACTCATCAATAAGCACGCCGAACCACAGGTAAATGGCGTAGTTTGAATATACAGCGGCATAGGAAGTAAGGTTTTTGGCTCCGTCGGGGTTAAACGCTTTTGCATCCGAAGACCATCAGCCAAATCATCATAGTAATGAATCAGTACTTTCAACTTCTTATAACCGAGGCGCTGATACAATTTTTTTGCCGGGATATTGTCATCACGCACTTCTAGTCGTAATGTAGTAGAGCCTTGATTAAGGGCCGACTCTTCACAAAGCTCAAGCAAACTTTGTGCGATTTTTTGCCCTCTGAAATCTGGTTTAACGGCAATCGAATATAATCGTGATAGCAGTGTCCCTTGATGGAATAACAGTAAGGCATATCCTACCAGCTCAGCGTCAGAAACGGCGATAAACACCATGCAATGAGGTGACAGAAGAAAACGCTTCATTTGACGGGGCGATATTTTATCGCCGTCAAAGAGCTGTTGTTCTAGCGAGTTTAGAGCACTGAGATCGGCCAATTCCGCTAAGCGAAATTCCATACAAAATCCTTACACGATTGACGGTTGCAACGAGATTAAATAGTAGAAAGTCTTCTAATGCTATAGTTGGGAAAAAATAAATGGCAAACATTCTGATTGTTACCGACCAAACCAGTGACTGGCGGCAATATTTTCCTAGTAAACAAATAATTACAGTCGATGATTATCTGCAACCAGACTGGAAAGAAACACATCGTAATCTGCAAGTTGTCAACTTGTGTCGTGACTATGGCTACATGAGCAACGGCTATTACTGTTCATTAATGGCCGAAGCGCGCGGCCATCGTGTGATTCCGCGCGTTGTGGCTATCAACGACATCAACCAACCGTTTTTCATCTCACTGCACCACTCAGAGCTGGATAAAAATTTTGCTCATCAAGATGAGATCCACAGTAAGATCTATTTCGGTCGGACGTCTACTCCGGGGCTGGACAAAGTAGCAAGACGCCTCTTTGAACAGTTTATGGTACCAGTGTTGGAAGTGGTGCTAAAAAAACGCGCAAAGCAGTGGCAGTTGATTTCAGTTCAGCCTTTTCCATTCCAAGATCTAACGGATCCAGAGCAAGACTTCTTCGCCGAATCTCTTGAGCTGTTTTCGAACAAAGTTTGGCGAACGCCTAAGCCAGAGAAAAAATATCGTTACGACATTGCGATGCTGGTCGATCCGGATGAAAAAATGCCCCCATCCGATCCTGCCGCGCTGAAGTTGTTTCGCCGAGCGGCCAATCGATTGGGTATGAATTTGCAAACCATTACTCAAGATGACTTATCCCGCTTGGGTGAGTTTGATGGTCTATTCATTCGCGCCACGACCAACATCAGCAACTTCACCTATCGATTTGCTAAAGCAGCAGAAAAGCTTGGGCTGGTGGTAATGGATGACTCGGAATCTATTATGAAGTGTACCAATAAGGTATTTTTGACCGAGTTGCTACAACGCAACAATGTACCCGCACCCAAGAGCGTGATTTTGCGTAGCTTCGATTCCAATTGGAAGCAAGCTTTGCTTGAAAATCTTGAACTGCCTTTGGTGCTCAAAATTCCTGATGGTGCATTTTCTCGCGGCGTGGTCAAAGTGAGTGACGAAGCCAGCTTAGAGCGTGAGGCTTCGGCACTATTTGAAAAAAGTTCGCTGATTTTGGCCCAGGCCTATATGCCGACTGACTTTGACTGGCGGATAGGGGTGATGAATCGCCAGGCGATTTATGGTTGTAAATATCTCATGAGCCGAGGTCACTGGCAGATTTATCATCATCACAGCAGCGGCCGAGTCTCCTCGGGGGGCTTTGAAACCTTAGATCTCAAGCAAGTTCCAAAAAACGTTGTGGATGTCGCGCTGAAAGCGGCTAACTTGATTGGCTCCGGTATTTACGGTGTCGATTTAAAAGAGATCGATGGCAAGGTTTATGTGATTGAAGTGAACGATAATCCAAGCATCGATCATCATGTTGAAGACGCCTTCTTAGGCGATCTGCTTTACGATCGAGTCATGACTGAGTTTTTACGCCGCATTCAAATGAGAGGGTTGTAACGGATTTAATCAGATGGCCCGCCTTGTTATTGCATTGATAAATTGCGAGAACGAGGCGGGCCAGACATTTTGTACCTGAGATGCAATACATCATAAAATCTTGAAATAGCACCGTCAGAATTCAGTTATGAGACTTGAATACAGAAATACTAAGTCAGATAGTTCTAAAGCCTAAATGTATTGGTCAGAACCTTATACAGCTCTGTGCCTTGTTGCACGCTTGCTGAGGCAAAGTGCAAGACAGGGATGCTGTCACAGGGCAGAATCAGTTTACGGCTCAGGCAAGAGTCACTGCCGAGGGTATTAAAATGCCAAAGTGTTGCAAGCGGCTCGCCGGCTGCAAGTGGCTGATTAAGCTGAGCCTGATATTCGACCTGACCGCCGGCCGGACTGTGATAGGCTTTATAGTCGCTGAGATAACAGGCGTAAAGGGAGACAGGATCACAAATAAATGATTTGTCTGGCCACATGCCCTGATGCTGCAGGTAATTGCAAATCCCCAGCGCATCGCGTCCGGCGGCGTTTACATCCAGCAGCTCTTGTGAACCCAATTCCAGGGTGAAGGCATCCACCATTACCGGCAGTTTGCGGCCAAGTTTGGCAAATTGCTGGCTTAACTGCCACCAGGGGCTAAAGCAGGCTTCATCCATTGCGCCGTCAAAGTCGCTTGGAATAAGAATATTTAGTGGGATATTAAAATAGCGGGCCCGTTCGCGTGCATATTCAGGGACATAAAGGTGACGGGCAGAGATCGGTCCGGTATGCAGGTCAAGAACAATATCGGCTTCCATCGCCATTTTCTGTAAGTTCATGGCTAAATGTTGGCCACAGGTCAGGCCCCACGGTGAGCTCTGGCGTTGGTTGATTTGCTCTCTCAGCCTGTCGCGAAACGCATCACGGATCACCGCTTCATCAGCATCAATATATTGCTGGCTGAACGGCTCAAGCAGGCTGCTGTCAAAATAATACTGGCGATTCCAGTTGGTGCCTGTAACCGGATCGAATCGACCAAGGGTAAATTCGCCACTTTTTTGATTAATACCCAGAGGGTTAGCCTGAGGCACCATAACCACATCCCCTTGTGGCGGATGTTGGCGGAAAAACTCCAGCAGCTGGTAAATGACGGCATTGCCCTGCACCTCAGCGCCATGGATATTGGCCTGGATATAAACGCGCGGACCATTGCCCTGACCTTGAATGTTGATCACCGGCACTTCCATCGGATTGCCGGTCGGCTGCTCACCGACTTTGACTGTGGTTGTTTTTATCATCAGCATTGCCGGATGTGCTTTATCCGGCTCCTTTCTCTGTTTTGGCAACCGCATGGCACCTGGTTGTTAGAGGTGTATGCGGTTACCGGTGACATTTGATAAGTGAACTCGCCGTAGCTTGGCGGGCTGTATATTCTGTATTTCCGCCGTTATTTAAGCCAAATAATGACTGGCCGGAGCACTCGGTCGCAAAACGTTAATGCCCGACTGCGAAAAGGTTAGCTCTGCAGGAAGAGCGTGGCACAGGAAGTAGGGCATACTTTCGGTAAAACCATAAGCGCCCGCCTGAGAGAAAATCAGCCAATCGCCCCGCTGCAAGCTGTCTGGTAGCTGTAAGCTGCCAAGGCAATCCAGTCCGGTGCAGAGCGCACCATGGATCTGGTAAGACATCAGCGGAGAATCACAAGGTTGCAGAGATTCAACCGGGAAAGCTTGCTGTGTAAGCGCCGGGCGCAGCAGGTGCTGGCTTCCGCCTTCAATCACGGCAAAGCGGACACCCTGATTATCTTTGATATCGGCAACCTTACTGGCGTAATAACCATAAGGGCCAACGGCATAACGGCCTAATTCCATCCAGCATTGGCCAAGCTGAAACTCACTTTTCAGCTGTTCCAGCCCCTGGCAAACCCGCTGCCAATCTAGCTCTTGCTGTTGTCCGGCATAAGGGATACCCAGTCCGCCGCCTAAGTCGACGACAGGTTCTGATATCTGCCAGACATCAAGCAGGGCGGTAAGTCTAGGCATCGCGGCCTGCCAGGTTTGCACCAGAGTATCGGCACAAAGGATATTGCCCCATTGGAAGCAATGCACACCCAATAGCTCAAATTCATCTGGCAAAGTGAACGTATCAGGCATCCACTGCTCAGGTGTTAGCCCGAACGGAGTAGGGTTGCTGCCCCCCAGTACATTCATCTTTTCTTCTGGATCTCTAGCCCACGGCAACTGCACCCGTAGCAGCACCTGAATACGGATTCGTTGTGCACGGGCAATTTGGGCCAGATCATCAGCCTGCTGGTGGCTTTCCAGAACAAAAATACGTACGCCGTGCTTGATAAACTCGGCCAGGTGCTCCGGTGTTTTTACCGGGCCGGTATTTAAAATACGTGACGGGTCGACGCCTTGTGCCAATACCTGTTTCAATTCGCCCAGGCTCGCGACATCAAAGCCAAAGCCTCTGGCATCAAGAGCCTGAATGATGGCCGATAACGGATTCGCTTTAACGGCATACCATAACTTGGCCGGCGCACTTTCTAGCCCGGCCAAGTGCTGATCCAGTCCGTCAAGATCATAGGCATAAAAAGAATGTGGCTGTTGCTTGCTGGCGAGTTGTAGCGCCTTGCGAACCTGCTCAGTCAGTGTCATTAACGAAGCGCCTCTTCCAGAATCAGTGAAGCATCGCTGCTGTCATCGCGGTATTTGATGATCACCGGACACTGTATGCTCAGGCCCATTTTTTTGCCCCACTCGCTGCTGGCCGGGCGGCTGCCAGGAACAACAACCGCGCCTTCTGGGATCGGCGCGCCTTTTGGTAACAGACATTCATTAATCAGATCATAAACGGCAACAGCCGCAGACAGTGTCACTCCCGGTGCCAGTACCGCCCCATTTTTTACAACAATCCCTTCAACGATCACACAACCGGCACCGATAAATGCGTCATCTTCGATGATCACCGGAGTTTGACCGACAGGCTCAAGCACGCCGCCAATCTGTACCCCCGCAGAGAGGTGGACATTCTTGCCGATTTGGGCACACGAGCCGACAAGGGCATGGCTGTCGACCATGGTACCGCTGTCGACATAAGCGCCGATATTAATGTAGGCCGGTGGCATGATCACAACGCCCGGTGCCACATAAGCACCGCGGCGAACCGCTGATCCTCCCGGAACCAGACGAACCCGTTCTTCCGGCGAAAACTGTCGCGGACTCAGGTTATGTTTGTCAATTGTGCCTGGGTATGCCGGTCCGAAACTGATCAGTTCTCCGGCTGAGAATGCGGCTAGGATCCCCTGCTTCACCGCAGCATCGGCGTGCCAGTTTCCTTTCAAATCTTGGGTCGCAGTGCGTATTTCACCGCGCTCAAGTTGATCAAGTAAAAGTTTCCAGTCCGGGGTTACTACTGATTCAGACATGTTTTCATCCATTGGTGTATTGCCGCATCGGCATTTAAAACAGGGGTTAACTCTGGCATCTCTTCGATGTAAAGCGGGGGACGCAGTCCAGGATTATCAAGGCGGCCCTGACGCTGCATTAGTGCCTTTACCGGGATCGGGTTGGAGGCACAGAACAAGCTGTTGCTGGCTTGTTGCCATAAGGTCTTGAAGCTTGGAGTTGTTTGGCTAAGGCTCTGGCGAACATAGTGTGCAGTGGCTTCAGGCCAGGCGTTGGCGGCCACCGATACCAGGCCGCAGGCGCCGGCGGCAACAAAATCGACCAGCAGGCCATCATCGCCGCAGTAAAATTGTAGCGATGGAGCTGCCTCGCGGTAGCGGGTAAAAGCCTCAACGCTGCCACTGGCTTCTTTCACTGCCCATGCATTGGGATGACTTGCCAGTGAACCCAAGGTTTGCTCATCAAGGGCGACACCGGTGCGTGAAGGTACGTTATAGATCATGCATGGCCAGTTGCTCGCATAAAGCAGACTGTTAAACCACTTCAACTGGCTAGCGGCACCGGGCTTGGCGTAAAGCGGAACGGGTATCAGCAGGGCATCGACAGAAAAATCCCGCAAAAAATCCAGCCATTGCATTTGTTGCTGCAGTTGAAAACCGCCGACACCCACCATGAGTGGAACGGAAAGATCCAGCGCACAGACATGGCGGATCACATCCTGCTGTTCAGTCGGTGTTATTGCCAATGCTTCGCCGGTACTACCGAGGATCAGGATCCCATTCCCGGCTGCCTCTTGTTCTTTGGCAAGCTGGGTCAGGGTTGGATAATCAATAGATTCATCGGAGTGGAACGGGGTGATGAGGGCCGTCCATAGTGTAGTGTGTTGTAAGCGTTCATTCCCGATTACAGGAATAGAATTTTGATTAGACATCTCTCATCCGAACTTTTTGATATCAGTTCAGAGAGCTTGGTTTTGCGAAGGCGCCAGTGACAATTAGCCACTTGGGGGGCGATAAAACACAAACACCAGAAGCTCTCCACCATAGGTGACAGCCCTGAGGATTCAGCCCCAGCGACCGATAAGCCTTGCCTCCAAAAGCAAACTTATCTCGGCGTTAATCCCCCTTATCTGTGGTCACGGGTAGTTGGATACCTCGAACAGATTACCTGGTTAACGCACCTCTTCTGATCCCAAAAATCTGGGATGGCTTGATTCAAACATCAACGTGGTTATGTGTCAATAACAATGTGAATATTTATGCAGCATGGTTTCATCTTCCGTCATAGCTGATGCGGGCCATGTTCATTTAGCAAATAGCATTTTGCGCAAGTTATTTCTGTATTTACTCTCAATTGAGAAAAGAAAGAAAGCACAACTGCTTTCTTTCTTTATAGGAGGGTACTTTGTTTGGCGCGATGTGGAATGTCGTGCTATTTAGTTTTTCTCGCCTTAGGTTTTAAAGGCTGATCGCCAATCGTAGTTTTGCCCGGACAAATTCTCTTTACCGGACACTTTGGGCAGCCCCAGATTGCTGCATAGGGGCAAAGCGCCATTACTTTGTTCTTTTTTGTCATTGTTAATATACCTCGCACAACGTCAGTTGTTCATATTGGTAAGTTCATATTTACCGATTGACTCTTCAGTAAATCGATGAATAACGACCGGATTATTGCTTTTGTTTTACCGCTTAGGTTGATTATTTAGATAACTCAGCAGTCAGTAGTCGTTTCGTTATATGTTCTTGCAGATTTTTAGGGTTATCTAGCCCCATACGTTTTAGCAAAGGTATAACGGTCTGACTTGGCTTTGGTGCGGTAACTACCTGCCATAAGCATTGCATTTTCCCTTTGCGAGAGGCGGATTTACTCTTCAGTGATTTCAATGCTTTACCCAGTTTCAATTCTTGTTCAGTAAAGCTGCAGCCAAAGGGAAACGGGCCGAAGACCTCTTTTTGTGTATATGTTTGGTAGATCTTAGCAATGGCTTGCGGAGTGTTATTGCAGAACTCTGCAGGGATCTCATAATTTTTCGCGACTTTACCTGCAGCTTTGGCTTTGTTAAGTAGCTCTTGCTGGAAGCGAGAATCAGAAATTTTGATCAGTTCGGTATAAACGACATGATCCGGTTTGCTGCGCAGATCAGCAATACCATATTCAGTGATAACAATGTCACGCAGTTGGCGAGGAATGGTCGTATGGCCGTAGTTAAATAATATGTTGGATTTCAGTTTACCGTTTCGTACAGCGCAACTACGTAGTTTCATGATCGAGCGTGAATCTGGCATCTGATGCGACTGCGCGACAAAGTTGTACTGACCGCCAACACCACTCACCACCTGACCGTTTTCCAATGCATCTGAAATAGCAGAGCCATTCAGTGTGACCATCATTGCTGAGTTAATAAAACGGGCATGTTTACGCTGAGCTTGTTTGAGCTGTTGGTTTCCAATGAAGTGATCATAAAGATCATTGACGTAGTTAACACTGGTCATGCAGAATTTCTTATGGTCCGCGTCACTCATGTTATTAAGGGCATCATAGAAATCTTTCGGCCCGATGAAGAATGCACCATGCATGACGACACCACCAGTCAGTGCATCGCCTAAGCAATATTTAGTGATCCACTGTAATGCTTCAGCATTTTTCAGGTTGCCGGCAAAGCTCTGTTCGCCGATGTGCAGCAGGCCGTCAATGAGCTCTACAGACGGTTTGAAAACACCAATTCGTTTTAGATAAGTGACATCGTTATCAGTTAATACGGTTGAGATCGCATTATGATCCTGCAAAATTAGCAGGGTAGAAATAGTGACCTGAGTGGTAATTTTCTTTTTGTTGAGTAAGGTCTGGATCGTCAGATCTTCAAAGACTTCACGCTTTAACACCCCGGCATTATACAAATGCATAAAACCATCGACCATTAACTCGCTGCAACCATATAAGCCTTCCACAAAAGTCCCAGTGTCACCGACAGTTTTACAGATAGGGAACTTCTGCTCTACCTGCAGATCTTTCATGAGTTGCGTATACAGTGAATTTTGTTTGTGGCGTAGCAATGTACTGTAAGTCAGTGCGCTGCTTAAAGAGCCAATCCCCACTTGGAGGGTGCCGCCGTCTTTAACCAGTGTGCTGGCATAAAAGCCTATCATATGATCTTCTGGTGAAATACTGGCGTGAGGCGCGGCGAACAAAGCGTAATCTTTATGATCTTGCTGTAAATTTTGGTCTAAAACCAAATCAAAGACATTATCAGCGACTTCGGCATGGTTTTGCATGAAAGGCATATTGGAGTTGACTTCAGCGACCATCGCCACATTTGTCCCGTTTTTTTGCAGTTCGTCCATTACCGGTGCAAAATCGAGAGCCAGATCAGAATTACTGCATAAGCTGTAGGTCGTTACGCCGTTAATGGTGCGCTTGGCTACAAGCTGGGCAACGACATTGACGCCTTTGTCTAACAGATCACGAACGGCATGAGTATAGTTTGTACTGGTGTAATTTTGTTGTTGAGGACTGTTTAAGAAGCTTCCTGCTTTAAAGAAAAATTCGTTGATGGCTATGTTGTCTGGTACTGCTCCTTTTCTTAAATCAAGTATGTAGTCAAGATCAGGTACATTAGCAAATTCACGATCGACAAAAGGTTTCAGAAATTGCTTTTCTAGTGAATTTTTTCCGACAGGCTTTTCAAGAGAAATACCCGTTTCTATATTCAGTGAAATAGAAGGATCGGATTTAGCTCTTTGGTAGAGTGCATTGACAAAAGCGATCGGTTTACCAATGGCAAGCGGTAGACCGAGGACAATGTTTTTTCCCACGTGTGCAATAATACTGTCTACAAGTTCGTCTGGATGAGCAAGTAGCTCAGCAGGTGGCTTGACGTCACCGATTGCTTCATCCGTAGGAATTGTGGATTGCATAGAAAGGGATTGAGTACTTGTTCCAACCAGCTCCAGTACTGACATAGCGAAGTCCTTTTGTGATGTATTAGTATTGGCCATGAAATATTGTGATTATTTTTTATTTTATTTTTATTATTTGTCTACTATTAAGAATAGAGCCATAACTCTAGTTGTCTAACAACTAATCACTTCTTATTTCATTTAATTGATACCAATCACAAATATCACTCTGTTGCATAGGAATAACTGATTATATTGTTAAGTCTATAAATAATGCCAGTCAAAGAATTAATCAGTTAAGGTATTGAAGTTAATGTTTTTATTTGTTTCTTTCTGGAACTCAGTTTTTTGTGATCTGGATGCTTTAAAAGAATTAAAATTAGAAAGAATGATCTAATTTTAATTGTTACCCTCGTTGATTGGTAATAGACGTCTTCTTTATTATGTAAGTCTAAGAAGATAATAAATAAGGTGAAAATTCATGATGTTTGGAACAATAATTAAGAGTGTAAATCCAATGACTGCTTTCGGTGAAGGCATCGTCCGTAATGTTTTCCTTGCTGGTTTAGGCGTTTACAGCAAAGGCAAGGAGCAGAGTGAACAAACTCAGCGTTTACTTGCCACTCAATTTAACGGTTTTGTTGAAAAGGGTACTGACGTCGAAGCTGAAACATTGCAGCGTGTTGAAACAACGAAATCGGCCGTCTTCAATAAAGTCGAAACTCAGGTTAATCAGGTTATCCGTTGTACTAGTGGGATTGATCGTACTAGGCTATTAGAATTGGAAAACAGCGTTGATGAACTGACTACAGCTGTCGATAAGTTAATGCAAAAGAAATAACTGTTCCACTTAATTGCATTCTCTCTGATACGAACAAGTACTTTTTCTCAACGCGGATCTAGTGCTTATTGTTTGGGGTAGATTAGTAGACATACAGGATTGATAAAGGAACATCTATGCCAAATTTGTCTCTTCTTGACTTAAGTTTTATTATTTTTGAGTCGGCGAAAACACCGATGCATGTGACAGGGCTGGTTGTTTTGGATCCGCCTAAAGAGCAAGCTGCCACGTTTGCTCAGGATCTTTACGCGCACTTTTTGCAACAAACAGATGTGACAGCCCCGTTTAACTGGAAATTGGATTGGTCATTTACCGGCAAGCCGAGCTGGAAAACCGTGCGTACTGTAAATTTAGAAGACCATTTACGCATTACCATGCTGCCATCACCGGGTACTGAGCAGCAGTTACAACAAGTCGTTGGCCGTTTGCATAGCCAGGTATTGGATCGCAATAAACCTTTGTGGGAAGTCTGGCTGATTGGTGGGCTTGAAAATAACCGCGTGGCACTGGTTCTGAAGGTACATCACTCAATGGTTGATGGTGTGCGTGCCAGCAGAATATTTACTCATAGCTGTGCAACGACGGTTGAAGAGTCTTTCACGAAACCGCTCTGGCAACGTGATTTACGGAAAACAGCCTCTGAGCGAACAGCAGAAACGCATTTGACCGACATGGTGATGAAGACGGCAAAGCAGGCTTCTAAACAGGTTTCGCTTATTCCTTCGATGCTCCGTCTTGGCAGTAAGTTGGCTTTAAAAGCGGTAAACCTGGCTGACAGCGATCTTAAAATCCCGTTTACTGCACCGAAAACGCCGTTTAACCTCAGTCCCAAACGCAGCCGGGCGGTAAGTCTGGGGCAATTTCCGATTGCCAAATTAAAGCAGCTGAGTCGTATTACTGGAGCGTCGATGAACGATGTGCTTTTCACTGTCAGTGATATAGCCTTGAATCAATATTTAAATGATCGCTCATTGCCGCTAAGAAAGCCCCTGGTTGCTATGATGCCGATGAATTTACGTGGTAAAGGTGAATTAGAAGCTAAGGGCAATAAAATGTCGATTGGCCATGTTGAACTTGGCCGGCCAGGTTTATCACCGCTTGAGCGTTTAGAAGCTATTCAGCAGGCTACGTCCGATCTGAAAAATGAAGCGTTGAATATCTCTCCTGACGCCTACATTAATTACTCCCAGTTAGTCAATGGCGTTTCATTAATCAGTGGCAAGCTTGGTCTCAATAGCTTTATTCCGCCAGCAAGCAATCTGTTGATTTCTAATGTTCCAGGTACCGACGATCGCCTTTATTTTATGGGTGCAGAAGTAAAAGAACAGTACCCGGTATCACTGTTAATGCCTGGCCAGACACTTAATATTACTTTCTATAGCAATGCGGGTACGATGTATTACTCACTGGTTGCATGTAATCAATCGTTGCCTGGCTTCGAAGTGATTGCCGGCTATATGGAAGATGCGCTGCGTGAGCTTGAACAAGAAGTGATGGATGCGGCTATTTCAACAGTCGCTGAACAGATTGAGCATAATGACGATGAAACGCTGGCAGTGGAAATGGCTGTAACTGCAGCGCGTAATTCGTTAAGGCCTGAGGATGATGAATTTGAACGTTTATATTTAGAGAAGCAGAAACGAGTAGAAGAATTAGAAAAACAATTAGAAAAATTAACTGAGATGCTTTCTGTGACAGTAGAGGTAGATCCCCAGGCTGAAGCAATAAACCAAGATAACATTGGAAATGATAGCGATACAAAAGTCGTTAATCTTTTATAAATACATTATAAAAATCGGGATAATTGTCCCGATTTTTATTAATAGTAAACGACCGAGTTGATTTTATTTTTTATAGCTTTGATGCCGCGATAGATATTGCGGTATTTTTTTGCGCGAGAATAAGGCCGCATTTGCGGCCTTGGTTATTTATGTTGCTGTCTTGATGAATCAGCGTTTATGCGTAAGCCTCTATTATTTTAGATACTTTATCAATGTACTTCTGCATTGCAGTATCTGCATCCATGCCTTTGCGCTTTTCCCACGCTTCATATTTTGCCGCGCCTTTGAAATCAAACATACCTGGGCGCTTGCCGTGTACATCGCCGTCAGTTGCTTGCTTGAAAAATGAATACAAAGCCAGCAACTCATCGTTGGATGGGCGTTGAGTAAGTGCTTTCACCTCTCGCTGGGCTTGTTCAAAACTTGCTTGTAAATCTGCCATGATTATATTCCTTTAATTAAACTTTTATTATCTAGCCAGCTAAAAGACTGGCAACTAGAACCGGTTATAAATGGATGCCACGGAGTAATGCCGAGAAGGCGATTAGCTCTGCCGAAGAGGCTCTTTCTGTTTTCTGTTCTTCATCTTGCTCGTTCTTTTTTGAATCAGGGAACATGCGGAAGCTGCTGTTCATGATAATCTCGGCGAGTTTCGGGAATAGCGCATGTACGATAGCACCAAAAATACCGAGTTTCGTCGCAATGCGCTTGGGCTTATCAATGATTGCGGTTGCTAACAGATCGGCAGCCTCGTCGGGTGATAACGTTGGGACCGATTCGTAGATTTTGGTTGGTGCAATCATCGGTGTTGCTACCAATGGCATGTTAATGGTGGTGAAATTAACATTCACATCGGAGTACTCTGATGCGGCACAGCGAGAGAAAGCATCCATTGCCGCTTTCGAGGAAACGTACGCAGAGAATCGCGGCGCATTCGTTAGCACGCCAATTGAAGAGACGTTGATAACGTGACCACCTCCTTGTGCTTCCATGCTTGGCAGTAAACCGAGAGTCAGCTTCAATGCTCCAAAGTAATTCAGCTGCATGGTGCGCTCAAAGTCGTGGAAACGATCGACGGAATCGGCGACGGAGCGGCGGATTGAGCGACCGGCATTGTTAACGAGAATATCGACGCGGCCATGTTCCGCGAGCACATCTGCAACCAGGGTATCGACTTGTTCGATACTTGATAAATCGCACTTGTATGTGTGAGCGATGCCGCCGCGTTTTTCAACTTCTTCTCTGGTGAGGGCCAGTTTCTCTTCGTCACGAGCAACTAACACCATTTCGGCACCATTTTCAGCCAGTTTATAGGCCGTTGCCTGACCAATACCGGAGCTTGCACCAGTGATTAGGATGATTTTGTTGGCAACGCGACCTTTCAAGCTGTGATCACCAGAGATCTCCGGATCCAGGTGACGCTCCCAGTAGTCCCAAATGACAGGCGCATAAGTTGGAAGGCGAGGGCACTCAATGCCTGAACCTTTCAATGCCATTTGGGTTTCACGGCAATCAAAATCGGTCGGGTATGTGAAAAACTGCAGAGCAGAAGCTGGAATACCTAAGTCTTTCATGGTGACGTCAGCAATTTGCTTAATCGTCGGCAATGAAAGAATGGCGTTCTTAACCTGGTTCGGGATAAAACCAAACAGTCTTGCATCAAAGCGTAGTGCCATGCGAGGAGCATGACCGGCTTCAGCAAAAATGTTGAGTACTTCGCCAGAACGATAGGGTTTTGGATCCGTCAGGTGGAAGCAGCGCCCATCAAGATCTTCCTTATGAGCAATATGATCTAAAGCATCAATAACGTAATCGACAGGTACAATATTCAGACGTCCGCCTTCGAGACCAATGGTCGGCACCCAGGCAGGCAGCACATTACGAATGCGCTGTAGCATCTTAAAGAAGTAATAGGGCCCGTCGGCACGCTCCGCAATCCCAGTTTTAGAATCACCCACAACCATTCCGGGGCGATAGACGCGAAACGGTATTGAGCACTTATCACGTACGACCTTCTCTGACAGATGCTTGGTCGAGAAGTAAGGGTGGTCAAGGTTTTCGGCTTCATCAAACATGTCTTCGCGGAAGTGGCCTTCATACAAACCGGCCGCAGCGATAGAGCTGATATGATGAAAACAGCCTGCATTCAGTGCGATGGCAGCATCAACCGCATTTTGAGTGCCGGCAATATTAACCGCTTCCTGAATTTCAGCTGTGGCTTTAAGATCGTAGATCGCTGCAAGGTGAAAGAAATGAGAAATATTGCCCTTAAGCGCGGCGATATCAGCTTCTGATAAACCTAAACCTTGCTTAGTCAGGTCTCCCTGAACCGGCATGACACGACCAGCGGGTATATCCCACTGTTGTATGCTGGATGCTAAACGATCTCGTGCCAGCTGATCGTGACAGAGTACATAAATGTCACCCTCGCGTTTTAATAATCGGGTGATCAGGTTACGGCCTAAAAAGCCCGTACCACCAGTCAGAAAATATGCCATGGGTTCTCCTTAAATGTGCCAACTGAGGCAAAAAATATTCCTTTTCGTAATATAACTTACACTGGTCTGAGTTGTTGTCTTTAGGCAATATTGAAATTCATTAAATAGATCACCTTTTTATTTGTTATCACTGAATCATTTACATCTTTTTAAGAAATGAATAAGTTTTTCCATAGTTTAATCTATGATTGATTAGAGAGAAAAAAATAAAGTACAAGGTTACTGTCTTTGTAAACTATTGGATTTCGAAAATGGCTGGCATAATTATTACGAGAAAATTGAGAGGATGTTATGTATGACTTCGTAATTGTAGGAGGAGGCTCTGCTGGGTGTGTGCTTGCCAATAGATTGTCTTCCAATCCAAAAATCAAAGTATGCTTAGTCGAAGCCGGGCCAAAAGATTCCAGTTTGATGGTTCATGTGCCATTAGGGTTAATTGGAATGATGCATTCAAAGAAGATGAATTGGCGTTATTACACTGAGCAGGAACCGAACTTACAGGGGCGAAAACTGTTTTGGCCACGTGGTAAAACATTGGGAGGCAGTAGCGCTTCCAATGCCATGTGTTATGTCCGGGGACATGCGCAGGACTACGATGAGTGGGAAGCGTTGGGAAATCATGGCTGGAGCTATGATGACGTGTTGCCATACTTCAAAAAATCCCAACATCAGGAACGTGGCGCAGATGCTTACCATGGTGTCGGGGGGCCATTAAATGTTGCTGATCTACGGAGTAAAAACCCGTTGTCAGAGGCCTTTATCGAAGCGGCAAAACAAGCCGGACATACTATAAATCAAGACTTTAATGGCAAAGAGCAGAACGGTATCGGCTACTATCAGGTGACGCAAATAAATGGCCAGCGCTGCAGTGCAGCGGTGGGCTATTTACGTCCGGTTGAAAAGCGAAAAAATCTCACTATTATTACCGACGCCCTTACTACCAAGGTGGTGTTTGACGGAAAGACGGCGATTGGTATTGAGTACCTTAAAGGTGGTGAAAAGCTGACGGTTCGTGCAGCCTGTGAGGTGATTTTAAGTGGTGGAGCTATTAACAGCCCACAGTTACTGATGCTGTCAGGTATTGGTGATAAAACTGAATTAAATCAACACAAAATCAATGTGGTTCACCATCTGCCCGGGGTCGGGAAAAACCTGCAGGATCACCTTGATGTGCTTGCTGTGACCCGAGAGCGGACCTTCCACTCTGTGGGTTTTTCTCCGGTTGCTTTACTGCGTTCGGTAAAAGGACTTTTTGATTACTTCCTGTTTAAGAAAGGCAATTTCACCTCCAATATTGCCGAGGCAGGAGGGTTCGCGAAAAGCGATCCAGAGCTATCGGTACCGGATGTTCAGTTCCATTTTTCACCTTGTTTTTTGGATAATCACGGTTTGGATCTGTGGACAACCACTCGGCATGGTTACTCGCTACATGCTTGTAATTTAAGGCCAAAAAGTCGAGGAGTGTTAAAGCTTCGTAACTCCGATCCAACGGTGCCCCCCGTGATTGAGGCCAATTACCTTGAGAATGCTGATGATGTAAAAGCATTGGTGAAGGCGGTAAAAATGTCTCGTGAAATTCTAAAACAACCGGCTTTTGACCATTACCGTGGCAAGGAAGTTTTTCCAGGAAAAGAGGTGCAGACAGACGAGCAGCTAGAAGCGTTTATACGTCGAAAAGCAGAATCGATTTATCATCCTGTTGGTACATGCAAGATGGGCAGCGATGAGATGGCAGTGGTTAATTCGCGGTTGAATGTTATTGGTATTGCAGGGCTTCGTGTCGTTGACGCATCAATTATGCCGACACTCATTGGCGGAAATACGAATGCTCCCACAATAATGATCGCTGAAAAAGCCGCTGATATGATTCTGACTGATTTAACTTCGCAGCTGACACACTCCAATACGATAGAAAGAGATTACGCATAATATTTTATAAAGTTCTAATTTCAGATCAGATTTTGCTGGTCTGAAATTATTTCAAATAATAATATAAATTAGAGTGCATATTCTAATTTTTATATCTATAGTTACCGGTTAATTCTTTTATTCTATCCGTATTCTAAATATTAATTGTTTAATATTCATTTTGATATAATTGTCATTATTTAACACGATTCCGATGTTTAATCGAAAACATATATCTACAGTACTACGGGTTTTAATTACTCGAAAAACAATGGATATTTCTTGCATTAAAACACCTTAAATTGAAAATTTTAGACAGCCTGAATGAAGGGTATATAATATGACTTACCTGAAACAGGTGATCACGGCAATACTGAGGTGAAGTATGATTTCTAGGAATAATCTGAGTAGGAAATTTCAGACTTTGATGGATGAAGTATCCACCAAGATTGCGGAAAATAGGGTAACAGCGAAAGGTAAAGTCAGTGAATTTATCGAACACAGCTTACCGTATAATCATAGCGATGCAATGATCTCGATACTGAATGGCATGGTTGGTGACTACCTCGTACAGCGTAGTAGTCGGCTAATGCAGGAGATGGTCTTTCGAGATCAGCACCAGACTTTGCGTATAGAGCCTGAACGGCTGAACCAGTTGTTGCCCCAAGCCAGTGACAGGATTGTATTATGCGTGCACGGCTGGTGCATGAATGATGTTCAATGGCTGCGTAAAGAGCATGATCATGGCCGTTTTTTAGCTAAATTTGGCTATACACCGTTGTATCTGCGCTATAACACAGGACAGCATATCTCTCTTAATGGTGAAGAGTTTGCATTCAAACTCGAAAAACTCATTTCAGCTTGGCCCTGTGATGTCAAGGAAATCGTGATTGTTGGTCATAGCATGGGGGGGCTGGTAACAAGAAGCGCCTGTTATTATGCTGAGCACCACCAGCTGAGTTGGTTAGCTAAGCTTCGTACCTTCATTACCCTTGGCACTCCTCATAACGGCGCGCCACTGGCCCAGCTGGCCTGCTGGGTTGATGAAAGGGTCGCTGAAGCCCCGTATTTGTCTGCATTATCAAAGATAGCTGATGTTCGCAGCAGTGGCAGCCGGGATCTCAGTCAAGGCTACATTTGTCATGCTGACTGGCAGGATGAAGACAATGAGAGGGCGCTTCATCGAGTACGTCCCGCATTGCCTGAGAAAGTAGCATGCTATGCAATTGCCACGTGTTTGGGGCAGAATCTTAATGATGAGTCGAATCGAGCTCTTGGTGATGGCTTAGTTCCCGTATCGAGCGCTTTGGGAGAGAGCGACGCTGGGCATACGAACGTCTTGTATTCCGCAGATAATCAATGGGTAGGTTACGGTATTAACCATTTAGATTTATTGAGTCACCCTTTAGTGGCATCGAAGCTAAAAGAGTGGGTGTTAAGCCATACCGTGCAACCCTTTGAGCCGCTTGAGCCGTGATTTTTGTTCGTGGCTGATAATTCCGATTGGTATTATATGTGGAAAATCATATATACTGCTGAAAATGCCGTAAATCGAGACTCATATGAAGCGAATACTCTTTCTCTGTACTGGAAACTCTGCCCGCTCCCAACTGGCTGAAGCATTGATGCGCCATATGGCAGGAGATAATTACGAGATAATGAGTGCTGGCATGAGCCCTGAAACGGTTGATGATCGGGTGTACCAGGTGCTGGCGGATCAGAATGTCAATACCGACAATCTCCGGAGTGTCTCTGTAACATCTTTGAATGATCAGCATTTTGATGTCGTGATTACATTATGTGACAAGGCCAGTAATGAGTGCGCGCTTTTTCCTGACTCGGATGCTCTGATCCATTGGGATTTTGCAGATCCTAAGCCGACAGAAGGGTTACAGGCATTTTATGAGACCGTTGAGGGGCTCAAAGCAAGAATTTCGCTTTTCCTGATGTTAAATGGTGAGCAGCAAAACGATACAATTGGTCCTGTTGAGCTGTTTAAGATCATGAGTGATCCGCTAAGATTGCGGATTTTAATGCTGATTGAAGATGAACTGGCATTAACCGTTGGCGATTTAACCAAAGCACTGGAAGTAAGCCAGCCGAAGGCCTCACGGCACCTGGCTTTATTACGTGATGCCGGGATATTACAAGATCAGCGAGAAGGGCTGTGGATATTTTATCACTTCCCTGAACACCTGCCGGCTTGGGTACGTCATACCCTGGCAACGGTGAGAAACGGTAATCCCGGATTAATCAATCAGGAAAAGCTTAGACTCAGTCAGATCACCGATCGTAAAAAGCCCGGTTTCAGCAATAAGCCAAAGATCAATAAGAAGCAAACGGCCTCAGCGGTTTGAGTTATACCCACAGAATTTTATTAAAACGGGAAAGAAAAATGTCAAATACACATCCATTCTGGCCGCTACCGCTAAACAATGGTGCACAGTTGCTGCTGACGCCTTGTCCGGGAACCAAAGCCGTTAATCTGCATGACTCCTTAGTGCAATTAAAAGCCGCTGGTGCAACCGCTGTATTGACCGCATTGCAATCAAGTGATCTGCCGGATGATGGTTTCCAGAAACTTATTCAGGAGTGTGAGGCCCTGGGGCTTCAATGGTACCACCTGCCAATTGAAGATGATTGTGCTCCGGGGGAAGAGTTTAACGCAAACTGGCCGGCAGTCAGCCAGGCAGCCCAGAAAATGCTTGATAACGGAGATTCACTGGCCATCCATTGTATGGGGGGATCAGGCAGAACGGGTTTAATTGCAGCTCATCTGATGCTGGCACGGGGGATGGATCTGAAAGCAACCATCAGTCAAATTCAGGCGCTACGCCCGGGGGCTTTTACTCGACAGGCCCATACTGACTATATTCAGGCTTTCGAATTTCAGTCAAAGTCTTAACCCTTTATAAATGAAGTCGCTTATACCCAAAAACTCCGCTATTAGGCGGAGTTT
Source organism: Photobacterium sp. (assembly GCF_057456235.1). Classification (NCBI taxonomy): domain Bacteria; kingdom Pseudomonadati; phylum Pseudomonadota; class Gammaproteobacteria; order Vibrionales; family Vibrionaceae; genus Photobacterium; species Photobacterium sp. Next base: position 42,068 of record NZ_JBVCPH010000003.1, read on the forward strand.
TTTAATGCAATTTCAGGGTGCTGATTAAGTCACCATCGCAATCCAATAGTGGCTATTTCCTTTGCTGACGACCACTTTGGTGATGGGCACACAGATGCCGTGCCCGTAGAAGCGGATGAATTTAAGAATGACAAAATCTAAGCCTGATGGAAAAAGATCTGGTTAATTTGTATTGTTCCGCATACTATATGCGTATATTCATATATATGTTTGTTCGTATGTTGTTAGTGGCATCAATAATGAAACGAGTTAAAGGATAGAGATCATGGCAATTAAAGTAGGTATCAACGGTTTTGGTCGGATTGGTCGATTAGCACTTCGTGCGGCTTTTGATTGGGAAGAACTAGAGTTCGTCCAAATTAATGATGTGGCTGGTGATGCAAAAACACTGGCACACTTGCTGGAGTTTGACTCTATTCAGGGTCGTTGGCACCATGAAGTAAAGGTTGACGGCGATCAGATCTTCATTGGCGATAAGACTATTATCTGTTCTCAGGAGCGTGACATTGACGCTGTCGATTGGTCTGGCTGTGATGTGGTACTGGAATCGACCGGTGTGCACCGTAAAAAAGAGCTGTTGCAGAAATACCTGGCTCAAGGTGTGAAGCGTGTCGTGGTATCAGCACCGGTTAAAGAAGAAGGTGTCTTGAACGTTGTCGTGGGTGTGAACGACAATTTGTTTGATGCAGAAAAACACAGCATTGTGACTGCGGCATCTTGTACCACAAATTGCATCGCACCTATTGTCAAAGTGATCCATGAAAAGCTGGGCATTGAACAATCTTCATTTACTACCATTCATAATTTAACCAATACCCAAACCATTTTGGATGCCCCGCATCAAGATCTGCGTCGTGCGCGTGCCTGCGGTATGAGCTTAATTCCAACCACCACGGGCTCTGCTACGGCTATTGTTGAAATCTTCCCTGAGCTTAAAGGCAAGATCAACGGTCATGCGGTGCGTGTTCCGCTCGCGAATGCATCACTGACCGATATTATTTTTGACGTGAGCCGTGATACGACAGCTGATGAAGTGAATGCACTGCTGAAAGAAGCGGCAGAAGGTGAGTTAGCAGGGGTGCTGGGCTTTGAAGATCGCCCATTGGTCTCGATTGATTATAAAGGTGATCGGCGTTCGACCATTGTTGATGCCTTATCTACCATGGTTGTCAACGATCGCATGGTGAAGATTTACGCCTGGTACGACAACGAGATGGGTTACGCAACCCGGACGTCTGAGCTTATCCGTAAAGTCGGTCTGGCATAATAAGACTGCTCTTGGTTAAATGAATCGCTCCTGTGGGATTAACTTCTGCAGGAGCAAACTGAAAGAGAACTCTGCATGATTGCCGTTTTTTCAACTCTGTCGAAAGAGGTACGCCAGTATATGCTGGTGACGTTCAATTACTGGAACTTCACCATCACCGATGGTGCCTTGCGTATGCTGGTGGTGTTGCATTTTCACCAGCTAGGGTATTCACCGCTCGAAATTGCTTCATTGTTTTTGTTTTATGAATTCTTTGGCGTGATCACTAACCTGATCGGCGGTTGGTTAGGTGCGAAACTCGGTTTGAATCGCACCATGAATATTGGCCTTGCGATGCAGGTGGTCGCGTTATCTATGCTGGCGGTGCCTTCTTCCTCTCTCACTGTTGCGTGGGTAATGCTGGCGCAAGCCTTGTCAGGCATTGCGAAAGATTTAAATAAAATGAGCGCCAAGAGTGCGATCAAAACACTGGTGCCGAACGATCAGCAAGGGGCCTTGTATAAGTGGATTGCGATCCTTACCGGTTCGAAAAATGCGTTAAAAGGTGCCGGTTTTTTCCTTGGTGGTCTGTTGCTGGCGACTCTGGGTTTCCAAGGTGCAGTGCTTTTAATGGCATCGGTGCTGGCCGCAGTGTTTGTGATGAGCCTGAGCTGGCTGGAAAAGGATCTGGGTAAAGCCAAAAATAAGATTAAGTTCAGTCAGATCTTCTCGAAAAGCGCCAGTATCAATATTCTTTCTGCGGCTAGAATGTTTTTATTTGGAGCCCGGGATGTCTGGTTTGTCGTGGCTCTTCCGTTGTATTTGGGTCAGGTATTTGGCTGGGATCATCTATGGGTCGGCGGTTTTCTCGCGTTATGGGTTATCGCTTACGGGGTCGTGCAGGGATTTGCACCGCGCTTAACCGGCAAAGCTAAAGGTGTGGTACCAGATGGCCGTGCCGCATTGGCTTGGGCCGGGCTATTAGCGACCATTACTGCGGCTATCGCGCTCGGGGTTCAGCTTAACTGGCAACCTGAACTGACTATCATTGTTGGTTTACTGATTTTTGGAGCGGTATTTGCGGTTAATTCATCTTTGCATTCTTACCTGATAGTCAGCTATGCCAAAGATGATGGTGTATCGCTGGATGTCGGTTTCTATTATATGGCGAATGCAATGGGACGCTTGATCGGCACCATTCTATCGGGATGGTTATATCAGGAAGCCGGGCTTGCCGCGTGTTTGTGGGTATCTTTTGCCTTTTTAGCCATCACTACGGTGATATCAGTGCGCTTGCCTGCGCACCCTAAAGTGCAAACCGTCACTTGAATAACTGTTGAAAAATACCCATGACTGCTTTGCATCATGGGTATCTATTCGTGAGGTTTTTGCAGAATATATTCATCATTCGATTCTTATCATGATGAAAGTCATCATTTTATTCATTTTTTTTGCTTCTCGGTAAAGAGCTCTTTTATTGATATATTGCATACTGTAGAGTCGCCCCAGATATGGGCTGATAAGCGGGAAGCAGAATACCGACTTATTAACACGAGGGTAGCTTGATAGTGGCACTTTATAGTGATGAATAAAATAATAAAGAATGCACTTCAGAACCTGTATGGAACAGAATTATTTGATAAAGCCACTGAGCTAGTTTATGACAAATTGAACCCTCAGCACTGTTTTATCGGTTACTTTGATGAGCATAAAAAGCAGGTCTGCACCCTGTCATATCGTGAAAACGGGAGAGTGGGGAAAAACTTCAGCTACAACCTTGTCGATACCCCGTGTAAACATGTTCAGTCAGACCGTTGTACCTGCCATTACCCTTCAAGTGTACAAGAGCTTTTCCCCCGTGATAAACCACGGCAAGACTTAAACGCAGAAGGCTATCTTGGCGTGCCAATTTTTGCTCATACCAATGAACCTGTCGGTATTGTTGCCTGCTTATTCGATAGTACTTATGAGCACTCTCAGGAGATTGAAGAGTGGAGTTGCAGCCTCAGTTATTTGCTCGGCGTTGAACTTAAATACTCGGCACTGTTATCCAAACAAAAAAAGTTAATGTGGGAGTCGGGTCAGGAACGATGGTTAACGATCAAAGGCAGGGAGGGTGAAAACGATGGTGATGGCAATCCGACGCGTATCGCCGGTATTCAACGTGATGCGACGATAAGTGTTGAAACAGAACGTCAGTTGAATCAGGCTAAGGTTGTGTTCGATAACACCTCGGAATGTATCCTTATTACAGATAACAACAACCGGATAATTTCGGTTAATCATGCATTTGAATGTACTACCGGGTATAAACAGCATGAGTTGCTGGGTTTGTCTCCTAGCGTTCTTTCCTCCGGCCTGCATGACAAAGATTATTACCAGTCGCTGTGGTTGAGTTTGCATACCAAGGGACGCTGGAAGGGAGAAATCTGGAATCGTCGTAAAAGTGGAGAAATTTACCCGGAGGAAATATCGATCAATGTGATTAAAGGCGTTGACGATTCCGTGGTGAATTACGTTGCGGTTTTCCGCGATATTAGCCATTGGAAAAAAGCGGAAGAGCAGCTGATATTTTTTGCCTATTATGATGCTTTAACAGGCTTAGTAAACCGTCGCAGCTTTACACAGCGAGTCGAAACTCAAAGCAAAAAAGTCAAAATGGATGATCAGGTGTTCGCGATTCTGTTTATTGACATGGATGATTTTAAGTCAATAAATGATCTCTATGGTCATGATTTCGGTGACAGGGTGTTAGTTCAGATTGCAGATAGACTGAAGTTAATTTTTCCTGACCATGACAATATCTGCCGCTATGGTGGTGATGAATTTTCCGTACTACTGCCAAATGTTAATGCAGAACAAGCCTCTGAATTGGCGCGAGAAGTGAACAGATCGATCGCTGAACCTATTAATATTGATGATATTGAAGTCAATGCGACCGTTAGTATTGGTATTTCTGCATACCCTGAAAGTGGTTTAACTCATAACGCATTGCTGAAAAATGCAGACTACGCCATGTACAATATGAAAGGTGAGGGACGTAATGGTGCTTGTCTTTATGATAGTCAGTTGCAAACACAAGATATTTTAAAGCTTCAGTTAAGAGATAGACTGAAAAAAGCGATTGCTGAACAGAGGATCTACGTTTGCTATCAGCCGATCATTCATACCCAAACAGGCCAAATTGTTAAGTTTGAAGCCCTTGCACGCTGGCATGACGACATCCAGGGTGACATTTCTCCCGCGGTTTTTATTCCTATAGCTGAAAAATACGGCCTGATAAATCAGTTAGGTATGTTGGTGCTCCATCAGGCTTGCCAGGATCTGAAAAAAATTCATGCGCTGGGTTATGGCTCTATCTGCTTTTCAATCAATCGTTCAGTAAAAGAGTTTATCAATCGTGGGCAAGATGAATGTATCTGCGATGTAATTGAACAGTATGAATTACCAAACAGCTCAATTGTGATTGAAATTACTGAGACAACTGCATCGAAAGAGAGTTGCTATATTCATGATGTATTGGCGCGATTTAAAAAGAGGGGAATTAAAGTTGCCCTTGATGATTTTGGTACCGGGTATTCATCACTGGGTGCGATCGTTGATCTGAGGCCTGATCTTATTAAAATTGATCGCAGTTTTATTACTGAGATTGAGAGTAATACCGGCAGCCTAACTCTGGTGTCACTCATACTTGAGCTTAGCCATAAGCTTGGTATCAAGGTCGTAGCTGAAGGGGTAGAGACAAAGGCGCAGTTTGATCTTTTGGAGGGTATGAATTGCCATTATATCCAAGGTTTTTATGTCAGTAGCGCAAAGCAAATAGATGCGTGTATCGATATGCTGATGAATGAATCCACGTTAATGCCCCGTGCGATCTAAATAAAAATCATGTGGTACGAATGCGGAATGAGTCACTTCTGTATTGGCTATCATAACTTGCAATTTAAAACGCAGTTTAAGCAATAAGAGAGAGATGTTATTCGCGATACATGGTTGAGTTGCGATCAAAGTGCGGAGCTTTTAATATAGCGCCTTCGCGGTAAGTTAAGGATGTAGGTTCTATGCAGGCAATTTGTTTCGACTTCGATGGTACGCTCGTCGATTCTGAAGTTTTCCATGCCGATAATTGGTCAACATTTTTAGAAAGTAGGGACATCGATTTTTCGAAGTCATCATTTCTGACGGATTATGCCGGTGTAACCTGGGATAAAGTCGCACAAGATCTGAAGCGACGATTTACTATTGAGCTGTCCGCTGAGTATATGCTGGAACAGATGGAGTCGATTACCGAACAGGCTCTTCTAGTCGGTAATATTCCAGCCAAGTCAGGGGTTAGCACCTTATTAAAAGCGTTAGCAGGTAAAGTACCTCTGGCTGTTGTGACAGGGGCGCCTCGGGCTTATGTTGAGGAAATTTTAGCCAGACATGGTTGGCTCGAGTTGTTTGATCATGTCTTTAGTGGTGACGATATAGCTAATAATAAACCTGCACCGGATATCTATCAGTTAGCTTGCGAGACGTTAGGTTTTGCTCCGCATCAGGTATTGGCGATAGAAGACAGCATTACGGGCGTGACTTCGTCAGTCGCTGCAGGGTTGAAAACGGTGTTAGTTAACGAAGTGGAACTGGAGCATAGCCAGCCGCTTGACTACTCTTTTTATTCAATGGATCACGCACATTCTGCGGTCATGGCGTTAGTGACTACATCAGCCGAGTCGTCGGTTTCTCAAGCTGTGGGCTAGCATTAAAACACTTGCTAATTTTTTGGTTTCTTATCGTCCTTGGATCTGGAGAGAAGGAACGCCGACAACGCTTAATATAACTGTGGTGTGAAATAGTATAAAATTTGTCGTAATTATTTAAGTAGGCACTAAAGATGCAGAATGAAGAAATCATGACTGGCGATATGCTGGTTGAAATCGTAGAAAACCAGCTTACAGATAGTAATCCGATCAAAGTTAAAGAAACGTTGATGCGTCTGATGATGACAGGAATAGGCCGTGATGAAGCCGTGCAGATGATCGCGTGCGCATTGTCTATCGAAGTGTTTGATGTGGCCAAAAACGAAGGTAGCTTCGATCTTAAACGCTATACAGAGAACCTGGCCGCACTTCCGGATATGCCATGGGAATTCGAAGACTGAGGCTCAGTTACTGCTAATCAGCCCTGATTCAGTCAAAAGAAGCCGTTAGCAGTCTATTGTTTTAGCGGCTTTCTTATCCCACCTGATTAATTTGAATGCCATGGCTTGCAGCTTTCATCAGCTTAATCTCCCTCTTTAGTCCTACTTCAATAATTCTATATATACCCACGCAACCTCAAGTATTAGACAGTGCTGAGGGGCAGGGCTTACCTTTCACCTCCTTTGTTAATAAAATATGTCTTTTGTTATAAGTCAGGTGTGTTCGTGTCAACCAAATTTGAGTCAAAACTAACCCAAACAGGATTTGATTCTAATTAACACCACGCAATCTCTTTCTAATTAGCTGAAATAGCTTAATTTTATCCACCTATGGTAGTGGTTGGCTCCACCTATACTTACATTTTTGGTTTTTATATCCAATATTACATTTAAACGTGGCTTACTGGTCTATCATGTGGCCATTATGTGATTCTTTATAATGTGACGAACTGCAAAGTTAGTTTATTCTGCTGCTGCAGAACAAAATGCCAGTTCCGGTTGTTTCATTTAGGTTAAAATTTGGTGACACATTCCGGAGGAAATTATTTATTGTTACTCAACACTAAACAGGCAGTAAGGAAACGACGATGATTATTGGTGTACCGAAGGAAATTAAAGTTCATGAATACCGTGTTGGTATGGTTCCAGCTTCTGTAAGTGAAGCAGTTGCCCATGGTCATACTGTGTATGTTGAGACACTTGCGGGTTCTGGTATCGGCTTCAGTGATCAAGATTACATTGATGCCGGGGCACAAATCTTGCCGACTGTTGATGCAGTGTTTTCAGAGGCTGAAATGATTGTCAAAGTAAAAGAGCCTCAGGCGGTTGAGCGTGCAATGCTGCGCGAAGGCCAGATTTTGTTCACTTACTTACACCTTGCCCCTGACCCAGAACAAACAGAAGATCTGATCAACAGCAAAGCCATCTGTATTGCTTATGAAACGGTTACTGACGATAAAGGTCGTTTACCATTGTTAGCGCCAATGTCTGAAGTGGCTGGGCGTATGTCGATTCAGGCTGGTGCTTTTGCCCTTGAAAAGTCAAAAGGTGGTCGCGGCATGTTACTTGCCGGTGTTCCAGGTGTTGAGCCAGCTAAAGTGGTTATTATCGGTGGGGGTGTTGTTGGTGCTAATGCTGCTCAGATGGCAGTGGGCTTGCGCGCAAATGTTGTTGTGCTAGACCGAAGTATTGACGTTTTGCGCAGCCTAGATGCTCAGTTCGGCGGTGCTGTTCAGTGTGTATACTCAACGAAAGATGCGATCGAGAAATATGTACTGGAAGCTGATTTGGTTATCGGTGGTGTACTCGTAGCGGGTGCAGCGGCTCCTAAGTTGGTAACTGCTGAAATGATTAAGAACATGAAACCAGGTTCAGCTGTTGTTGATGTAGCAATTGACCAGGGCGGTTGTGTAGAAACTTCACACGCAACCACCCACAGCGATCCTACGTACATTGTTGATGATGTTGTTCACTATTGTGTGGCCAATATGCCGGGTGCTGTTGCCCGCACGTCAACATTTGCTCTCAATAACGTAACGTTACCTTATATACTTAAACTTGCAGATAAAGGATATAAAACGGCACTTCAGGAAGATCGGCATCTTTTGAATGGCCTTAACGTGTACCGAGGTCAGATCACTTGTGAAAGTGTCGCTACAGCGTTAGATTTAAAGTTTGTATCTGCAGAACAAGTACTTGCTTAATTAATAGTGTCATTCCATGTTATATAAATCCCTGCTTCGGCAGGGATTACTTTTATCTATCCCCAACCCCCGAATTAATCGTGAAGCCATTTGCCTTTTTAATTAGATATTCATGTTAATAAAAACAGATGAGGCAAAATATCTCATCTCAGTTTATTTAAATATATAACATTAAGCGTGAGCGTAAATTACGCTGCCATTTTTAATGGTATCGATTATTTTCCTGGATAAACCGGTAGGCAGTGCCGGGCAACCCCAACTGCGTCCTAAGTAGCCATTTCGTTTGATAAAAGCTTCAGTGGCATACTCTGCACCGTGTACCACTATATAGCGACGGCGGGCGTTATCATTTACACCTTTGGTCAGGCCATTGAGTTTTAATGAATAACCATTACCGCCATTATAAGTTGTGTCAGTAAGAAAAGTGCCAAGGGATGTCTGTCTTGAGCTGACTATGTTAGAAAAACGGTTTGCGACCTTGCCGCCACTGTTTACACCGTGTGTTACATATGTATGATAAAGTAATTTATTTGTTTTTAAATCAATAACAAAGAACCTTTTTTCAGTCGACGGCCTGCTGTAATCAATAATAGTCAGTATCGATTTTTTTCTACCCTTAGTTGCAGTATAGGCAGCGTAACCTTCGGCAAAGAGTTGATAATCGATGATGTGATCGAGCTGGGCTTGTTTGTATATGTATTTGATAACAATATCGGCATTGGTACTTTCCGTGTATGAGTGACTTCTAACGTTACTTGCAGTTGCTTGAAGTGGTAAATAACTTAAAGCCAAAATGAATAGGCAAATTGCTTTGTTCATCGTCCTTACTTAACACTCTTTTTATTTTTAGGGTTAATGGGGCGGTGACTTTAGCATAAAATGAATTAAAGTTGATTGTTTGGGATATAAAAAAATATATACTTTTTACTTTATTTAGTCAGTTATATTTAACTTTAATGAATGATATTTGTTTATCTATCATAGAGTTATTTACATAACATGATTTAATTTTGACTTGCCACAAATGCAATCAAAAATGTAATAAAGTCTGAATGATTTTTTAATTATATGGTGTAAATTACTGTTATTGATGACTAATTTTTAAAGTGATTTATAAACAGTTTGATAAATACACGGTTAAACTGTTTGATTGAAAATTGAGCACAATATCTCATTTTTCTCTCTTTTGAGAAGAGTCAGCGCTATATAGCATACGCAACATTAGTCACGGACCTCCATGAGAGGGACTCGCAGTTTAAAGACCGAATGGAACAGCGATGAAGTGATATGTAATATACTGATATTTCATATGTCGTCGCTAAATAAAAAAACGCAGGTGATAGAGCTGGCCGAACATCACCTAATTGAACTACCACCTGCGTCCTTCATTGTGTCACTTAACCGATATTTTTTAACGGCAGTTTTTGACTACCGCTAAATGGCGCAGACACTAGCCCAACTGCCATCACTGCCTGGTGTTGAACTTGTCCACCAGTTGGCCTGATAGACAACACCGTTATGGATGATTTTATCACCTTGGTTAGCATGGCTGGGGTTTCCGGCCCAGTCTGTTTGTGGCCAGTTGGGGAAAGTGTTGATACCTGTTGTGACACATGGTTCGTCAGGACCAGGACCAGGCCCCGGACCTACAGGACCTACTGGCAAGGTCGGTTGCTCAAACTTAAACGCGTAATCTACACCATTTACATTCACAGTATAGTTAGCCGGGCCAGAGATTGGCAGGTAGTACACCATATCTAACTCATAAGTGCCGCCAGCCGGTAAGCCTTTCCAGCTAGGCAGAGTGAAGGCTACCCGGTGCATTACACCATCTAAACCACCGATGTTATCGGCACGAGTGTGACCAGAAGAGATAACCTTCAGACCGCCACCAGACTGATCTTTAGCATTGTCAGGCGCTGATACAGGAATATCGAACTGGAATTCAGTGCCTCCCGGCAGTTCCGTACCAGTGTTGTTGGTGAATGTGATTTTAGGATTGATTGGGTAGTTTTGGTCGCCAACCTTAAAGCCGCCAACCGATACTGTAATATCCAGTGCTGCTGTAGGAACAGGGCCTGTAGCGACGGTATTACCATATGGTGTGGCTGACTTGAACTTCTCGTAGATAGCCTTGGTCATAGTGTTACCCATGTGGTATTCACCATTGCCAGAAGCGCAAGCGCTTTCCGTTGCATCTACACTGGTACGCTTACCATTGGCATCAAGAACATAACAGCTGTAGTCACCTGCCAGTTCCCAGAACATGATGCCACCGATTTCTTTATCAATAACGTAGCTGGCTTTGGTGTTGATAGACTCTTTATCTTCAGTTGAAAGGAAGACCTTCTTCTCAGCATTCCACAGCCAAGGAGCAATCGCGACATTATCGTAATGTCGGTTATAGGTGCCAACCAGTTGATGCTGAGGATTATTGACCGGATCTAGCTCATAAGTAGCGGCATAACTACCGTAGATGCCCTTAGCAAGGTTCATTGCGTGCCACATTGGATTCGACCCCGCAGCCATTTCATGACCTTTGGTATTTTTATCATGCCATAAATTATCGATCCCCATAGCACCGTTGCCGCAATTGTTTTTCTCGCCCTCACCTGTACCGGGCGCGCATTCTGCCTGGTTAGGAAGTGCTGCTCTGCCCCAAAGGCCATTGGTACCGCCAGTGACATCTTTCCAGCCGCGGGTGTAGTAGGGGACGCCGATATTGATCCGGCCGGCTGGCATAGAACCGCGGAAATAGTGATAAGCCCAGTCGGTATTTAGGTAGCCAATGCCGCCGTAGGCAGCGGTACCATAAACGTTCCATGCTGCCAGTTCTGAGTCTTTACCAGTATCGTAGAGGGCTGCATTGTGGCCCACATGATCATTCCATGCACCGTGTAAGTCATAAGACATGATATTCACGTAGTCGAGGTATTTGGATACATCATGGGTTTCCATACCACGGAGCAGATAACCTGATGAAGGGGCGGCAATTGTGAGCATATAGTGGACGCCGTCAAGGGCACTTGCCTGATCCAGCTTTTCACGCAGAACACGCATTAACTCTTGATATGAACGCCATAGATATGGACGACGAGACTCAGAAAACGCTTTATCGTAAGGGTTACCGGCACCCGCCATGCTGGTTGGGTATTCATAATCGACATCAACACCGTCGAATTTGTATTTACGGATCATTTCAACGGCAGAAGTCGCAAATTTATCGATACCGGCTTGGTTGATACTGCCGTCAGCATTGGTGGTCATGCTATAGAATCCGCCGTCGGCAATACGGTTACCATCAGCACCGAAGTGACCGCCTGTTTCGGCCCAGCCGCCAATTGAGATCAGAGTTTTAACGCCATGTTTTGCTTTGGCGGTTGCCAACGCCCCGAAGTGGCCTTTAAAACCAAGCGCCGGATCGATTTCGACACCATCCCACTCCATCCCAACAGCCGGATTTGTTGGATCGGCTACATCGCCAATATTCACATTGCCGTCAGAGCCAATACTAACGAATGCATAGTTGATATGTGTGAGTTGCTCCCATGGAATATCTTTTACCAGGTACGAACTCTGTGGATCATTGCCAGCGCGCCAGCTGGTAAAGTAACCAATGACACGACGTGGGTGGTCGGCTCCCATGATTTCACGACCATCTTGATCATAAACGGTACAATAAGGCACCGTTACGCCTTCAGTCTGGTAGAGTCCGTCAGGGCGACAGTTGTTAGCAGTGTTTGCTGCTTGTGCATTGAATGCAATTAAGCATGATGCGGTAAGGGCACTGAGTGAAAAGATACACTTGATCACCTGGTGTTTCGAATGATTCATTTATTTATCCTTCAATCTTCGTTTAAGTAGGTAAGACAGTAAAACGGCTTGTTTTGCTTTAATTACGCCGAAAAACAACTATATGTTATGTGCCTAAAAAAGCATCATCACCTGTCTTTTTTTCCATACCAAATCTCAAAAAAATGTCATTTTAATGAAAGGCAACACTACTTATTTTGCAACAGCAACTAATTTATTCTATGAATGGAAAATACAAGATCAAAAGCGGTGATTTTACAGAATGTGGTCTTGTTTGTTATGGATAAGGAAAGGGTGAGAGTGTCGATTGCTGTAAATCCGGTATCATCGGATATTGTTTAATGTGAGATCTAATTATTACCTGAGGGCAGACTAAGTGACTAATCATCCATAGTACTCAGCCTTCATGCCCAAGCTACCTCAAGATGAAGGATTCAGTGGGATACCTGCTGTTTGATTACAGCTGATTGATACGTGCCTTAAAGCGAACACGCGTAGCCTCATCAGCTTGTTGATACCAATAATTCAGCATGCTTTCTGCGACATTTCCATCTTCTGCTTGGTTAGCCACAATGGTACTTTGATTGATTGCTGACAGTGAGGCGATTGGTAAGCTGGTTACAGCGGCAGGCTGCGATGTCTGGTTGTAAGCGGCAATTTCAGCTTCAAAATCACGCCCAAGCTGCATACCGCTATTCATCAGTTTGTCTTGTTCGAACGCTATGGGAGTACCGGTATTATTCGTTAATGTAAGTGCCGGTTCACGATTAAATGCCCGCCCGTCTAAACTCGAACGTAACTTAGGAAGTGTTAGTGAAACGTGGGTATCTGTCCCGCTAAACGCCATGATAATAACATCTGATTTGAAGATACTGTATTCACCGTTTTCACGATATCCGCCTTCGTACCGGAAAGCGATTTGGTTTTGGCCATTGTTCAGAGTAAGCGTGTCGTTCCCCTGAGCTTTAATACCATTAACCAAGATAAGTTCAGCGCTGTCTGGCAGGTCAATATTCACAGCTGCAAAGGATGGGAAACCTAGCCCACATGCTGTCATTGCTAGAATGGCGGTACGTAGTTTCATGTTTATTCCTTGATCATTTTTGTTGTACATTGATATCAAATTTAATAAATGGCTTATAGTACTGTTAGATCTTAGTGACTGATTTTGAAGCTTTAACCTTAACCTAAACTGAATACTGAATATTTATAGCGTTTATAACAATGTGACATAAAATATTTGCAGAATGACTTATAAAATACGTTAACATAACCTGAAGGGCTAAAGGATGGCGGTTTGATATGGATATAACGCTGCTACAAGTTATTCTTTTATTGGTGACAGGGTTTCTTGCCGGAATGATTAATACGCTTGCGGGGGGCGGTTCAAACTTAACCTTGCCTGCACTGATGTTAATGGGGATGCCCGCGGAGGTTGCGAATGCAACGAACCGACTGGGGGTGCTAATGCAAGCCGTTACTGCCGTCGCCGGTTTTAAGCGTCACAGAAAAATGGAATCTGACGACATTGTTCCCATTCTTATCCCTTCGGTTATTGGTGGATTACTAGGAGCGGGAGCAGCAGCATATATGCCCTCCAGCCTCATCAAACCGCTGTTATTAGGCACGATGTTAACAATGGCATTCGTTATGCTGGTCAAGCCTTCAGTGATGGCGCCTGAGCCTGGCACACCCGTTAAGAAAGTCATGCAAACACCACATTCGTGGTGGGGGCTTGGGATGGCGGGTTTTTATGGCGGATTTGTTCAGGCTGGAGTGGGGTTCGTCTTAATTGCCGCACTGGCCGGTACGCTACGTTATGATCTGGTTCGGGCAAATGCATTAAAAATGCTTTGTACGCTAGTGTTCACTCTTGTCGCTTTGGTATTGTTTGTTATTGAAGGATTAGTGTTGTGGACGCCAGGTTTGATCTTGGCATTTGGAACGATGTTTGGTGCCCATATTGCAGTAAATATGGCAATTAAAGCCAAACCATCAACGTTAAAGTGGTTTTTGTTTGTGATGACATTGAGTGGTTGTATTGCCGCGATGCTGCATTAGCCGCTTTTAAGGTATCAGTGATACGTCTATTTTAGATTATTCGGCCCTAGACTGAATGATAAAGCCTGACGGGTGTCAGGCATTATCATTTATCGTATTGCTTATTTTACGTAGCAGGCAAAGCCTTTCAGGTAGAAACCTTCAGGGTATGCACTGTCTAACGGGTGATCGGCCGCCTGACTAAAGCGTTCGATAAATTGTACTTCACGCTTGGCATCAAGAGCGGCATCGGCAATGATCTTTTGAAAGAGGTTATTGTCCATCAGACCTGAACATGAGTAGGTCAACAGTGTGCCTCCAGGCTTCAGAATTTGCATCGCCAGCATGTTAATGTCTTTGTAACCACGACATGCACCCATTAGCTGCGATTTTGACTCCGCAAACTTTGGCGGATCCATAATTACCACATCAAACAGCTCGCCGCGCTCACGGTATTCACGTAACAGTTTAAAGACATCGGCATTTAGGAATTCAGCATTTTCTACCGGAAGGCTGTTCATTTCAGCATTCAGGCGTGCTGTATCAAGTGCCGGCTGTGAAACATCGACATTGACAACCTGGCTTGCGCCACCTTTTAGGGCATACAAACCAAAACCACCGGTGTAGCAGAAGCAGTTGAGAACGCGTTTGCCATTAACATATTTCACGGCAGCCTGGCGGCTATCTCGCTGATCAAGGTAGAAACCTGTCTTGTGGCCACCAACGATATCGACATTAATCTTTATACCGTTTTCTTCAATGACAACAAATTTAGGGGGCTCTTCACCAGAAAGCACGCCGGTACGTTGCTTCAGGCCTTCTTTTTTACGTACCGCAACATCAGAACGTTCATAGACACTGCAATCCGGGTAGCAAATGTTAAGTGCTTCTACCAATGCATCTTTTTGTGCTTCAGCACCCGCACTTAGCAGTTGACAGACAAGGAAGTTCTGATAGCGGTCGATAGTAATACCAGGCAAGCCATCCGATTCAGCGGCGATCAGGCGGTAACCTGTCAGCCCATCACGAGCGGCCAAAATATCACGCAGGCCTTGCGCTGCTTTGAGGCGATTAACAAAAAAATCGACATCAATGGCTTCGTTTTTATTGAATGTCCATACGCGAACACGGATCTGAGACTGTGGAGAATAAGCACCGCGTGCTAACCATTCACCTTTGTTGTCATAGATATCGACGGTTTCACCCAGTGAAGGTTTACCGTCAATGCGATCAATGCCGCGAGAGAAGACCCAAGGATGGCGGCGGCGCAGTGATTTTTCACGGCCTTTTACCAGATAAATAGAAGCTGTCATGACTTGCCCGGTGTGGAATTCGAATGGGGGCGTATTATGTTGCTCGTTGTTCTGAAAAGCAAATGAAAAAGCCGCCAAATCAGGCGGCTCTAGGGACTCAGGCTGAGCTCAGAATTAAGCTTTCAAGCCGCTCATCAAAGATTCCAAGACCTGTGCTTGCTGATTTAAACGTTCAATTTCATTGGTTGCTTGTGAAATGACATCGCAGATCTGGTGTGACTGTTCACGAACCTGCTCAACATTAGAGGCAATATTATCGGCAACGGCACCTTGTTGCTCTGCAGCGGCCGCAATTTCAGTACTGCGATCGGAGATTTGCTGGTTGCGATCTGTAATCTGGCTGATTTCGCCGTCAACTGAGTCCATCATTTGTTCGCTGTGGTGCGCATTATCAACGGTATTTTTCATTACTGACATTAGCTGCTGGCTGTTTTTCTGCAATGATTCAATCATCTGCTGAATTTCTACCGTAGCACTTTGTGTACGGCCAGCCAGAGTGCGAACTTCATCGGCAACCACGGCAAAGCCTCGGCCTTGCTCCCCGGCCCGGGCGGCCTCAATAGCAGCATTCAGTGCCAGTAGGTTTGTCTGCTCAGAAATACTATTGATGGTAGTGACCACGTCATCAATCTTAGCGGCATTGTTATCTAATTCAGTGACAGCATTTGCTGCCATGTTGATTTCAGAAGAAAGTGTTGAAATCGCAGATTTAGTTTCACCAACCTGGGCACGGCCATGTTCAGTAACCTGCTGAGCTTCACGGGTCTGATCTGAGGTCTGATGCGCATGAGTTGCGACTTCACGAATCGATGTGGCCATCTCTTCGGTGGCACTGGCCAGTGAATCTAAATGTTGCTGCTGAATAACAGATAACGATTCACTCTGCTGACTGCTTTGACGCAAACTACTGCTGATCTGCTGCATCATTGCTGTCGCTTCTTGTGTTGCCTTAACCAGTTTTTGTTCACGATCGGCGACGCGGTCAATGGTTATTGCAATGGTGCTGAATTCATCACGAACCTGAAAGAAGTTCATACGGCCCGTCAAATCGCCCTCGGCAAGGTTGAGCAGGGCTCTGTTCATGGTGAACATTGCACCGCCGATGAACGTCATAATATAGTAGACAGACGCTAAAACAACAGCCAGCAAAGTGAGTGTCAGGCTGATTTGTACAGAGGAAAGGTAGCTATACAGGCTGGGTGCATCAACAGCTGAGAGCGAATAATTCAGTTCGGATACCGAGGTAGAAAGATCACCGCCACCAAGTTTTAAGCCGCTCTCACTTAGTAACATTGACGCATCGGTCTGGCTGACATTGTACTTTGCAAATAACGCTGCAGTTGTATCAAGTTGTTTTGTCGTGATTTCAACACGCTGCTTTTGGGCAGCATCAACTAAAATTGCACTAACGCTGATAATTGCTATCAATGGAAGTAGGAATAACAGATAGAACTTTTCTTGCAGCTTTAAGTGAATGAGGTATTTATCGATCCATCGAAATGCGATTTCTTTCATTGGGCTTCCTATTTACAAAGGTTATTTTTGTTCTAATTGATAAATTACAATATAAGAGCTTATCGGAATGCAAATAGATCTCTTGAGGTGATTCATGTCACAAATTTGTGTAAAAGCGAATGTGAAAGGCATAGTGCAAGGCGTAGGGTTCAGGTTTCATACTGCGCATGAAGGGCTAAAGGACGGGTTAACGGGGTATGCGATGAACCTCCCAGACGGAAGTGTGGAAGTCTTAGTTTGTGGTCATGAAGAAAATGTGAATAAACTGCTGGCTTGGCTAAAAAAGGGGCCCAGGATGTCGAGGGTTGATAAGGTTGAAACAGAAGAACTTGAGTGGCGGCATGTCGATGGTTTTGAAATCAAATAACAGAGGGCGTGAACGCCCTGTGTTTATGCTAGATACATTTGACCGGCTTAGGTAACCCGGCTAGTTTTGTCGCCTGCTTGGCCGGACCTTTCGGAAACAGCTTATAAAGATAGCGAGAGCTACCTTTGTCTTCACCGTATTTCTTCGCCATGGCTTTAACCAGCATACGAATAGCTGGGGATGTGTTGAATTCCAAATAGAATTCACGAACAAAGTTCACCACTTCCCAATGTGCTTCGGTCAACTCTATACCTTCTTCTTGTGCCAGAAGAGGAACGAGCTCGCTTGACCAGTCATCAATATTCTTCAGGTAACCCTGAGCATCGGTTTCTAATTGTTTGCCTTCGAATTCAAGCATGATGTGCCTCGATATTTGGAACGCAGAGAGGATAGTGACTCAGAGACTTTGCTGCAAGTAAAAGTAAGAAATTCGGCATTCGAAATAAAAAAGCGCCCACAAGTGGACGCTTTAGAAATCAGTCTGTGACTAAATAATATTAGTCATCACTACCCATAATACCTAAGATTTGTAACAAGCTTAGGAACAGGTTGTAGATAGAGACGTACAGCGTAACAGTTGCAGAGATGTAGTTAGTTTCACCACCACGAACAATCGACTGTGTGGTTAGCAAAATTGCTGCTGATGAGAACAGCACAAACATACCGCTAATTGCCAGAGAAAGTATCGGCATTTGCAGGAAGATGTTTGCAATCATACCCACAACAATCGCGATAAAACCTGCAAGCAGCATACCGTTCAAGAACGATAAATCACGTTTAGTAGTAAGAGCATATGCAGAACACGCTAAGAAGGTCAGGGCAGTACCGCCTAGAGCCGGAACAATAGCGTGGCCTAAACCTGCACCAAGATACATGTTAAGGATTGGCCCAAGGGTATAACCCATGAAACCCGTTAATGCGAAAGTAAAGACAATGCCTAAGCTACTGTCACGGTTTTTTTCTGTCAGGAACATTAAACCGTAGAAACCAACCAAGGTGATGATGATGCCAGGATAAGGCAGGTTCATTGCCATAGAAAGACCAGCAATAGCAGCAGACCAGATCAGCGTCATGGATAACAGGAAGTAGGTATTTCTTAAAACCTTATTGGTTGAAAGTACGCTATCGTATGAAGCACTACGATTGACAATACGATCGTTCATAAGTTGTCCCCTTAGGGTTAGTTATATTGATATCTATTAAGACATATATGAGGGTGAAAGTTCATAAATGCAAGTCATTCATGCGTATTTGAATAATCACCAGCTCGTAATGTCTTTGCTAGTTCCTTATAACGCATGATACTTAACATTTCATTATCTTTAAAAGCAAAGTTGTAAAATTATGTTTCAATGCTGATAAAGCTCACAAAAACAAATATTTATGTAAGATTAGTCAGATACGCAAGTCGTGTAAAGTAAGGCTGGTGGACGGTATTCATCGTATTTACCGTTTCTTAAATTGATCGTTTTAATCTCTCCTGACAATGGATTGACAGAACGGCTCCAATAATTGACCTGAGTCGGCCATTGATACCGCAGCACAAGGTGTTGCCCGTGAGTTTGAAGCCGCTCTAATTCTTCAAAGTACGGTAAGCGCAAACCAAAACGTTTACACCAACTCTCTGCAGAAGAGAGATTAACCCGAGACCAATAGTTATCTTTTTCACTGATAAACATTGGAGGCATAGTTTTGGTTGAGTTGATATTTCGAGGCTGATGATACTTTAATCCATTGAAAGTGAACGAGTAGATAATCGAATTTAAAATCACCCGATTTTCAATCAATGTCGAGACCTGCGCACTGTCTCCTTTATTGTTAGATTTTTCCGACAGTTTTGCCGCGGGTAAGCTCTGCTGTTCTTTATCTGGGATATTGATTTTATTTGCTGTCTGGCGAATAAAAGTCGTTATATTCAGCAGATCTGAAAATCGTTTTTTTGCTTGCAATGCCTGAGTGTACGTGGAATACGGGCCGGCTAAACAACGGAAGTGATTGTTGTCTTTGATCAGATAAGTTTTATTCGTAAACAAAGTATTTACCTTTTCAGTAAACGCCTTGCCTGGTAAAGAGTGGCTGTAGTTACACTGAACCCAGAAGCTTCCTTCTGTAGGTTTGGGCTTTTTCCCCCATAACCCGGAGCCAATATCGCATTGAGCATTTAGTTGCCGCCAGTCACCAGTCTGAGGTGATAAAACTGTGTGGCAAAACGTCATCTCGGTCTCAGTGGCAAGGGCTGAGTGCGGCAATAACAAACAAGGCAACAATGAGCAATAAACAGCAAAAAGTTTTATATTGCTAGGCATGATGAGCTTACTAATAATAATCACAGCTACGAATTTTAAGCCATATAAGAGCATAAAAAAGGTCGTAAGTAAGCGGAAAAAACGCTAGAAAAAGTAGAAATAGACCATTTTGTTTTTATTCTGAGCGGTTGAGCAAAGAATAAATAAAAAGAGTTTACAACAAAAAAAGAGGTGCGTATTATCCACCGCAATTACGGAGAGATGGCTGAGTGGTTGAAAGCACCGGTCTTGAAAACCGGCATACGTTTATAGCGTATCTAGGGTTCAAATCCCTATCTCTCCGCCAAATTCAAAAAAGCCAGCTTAATTGCTGGCTTTTTTACGTCTGTAATTTGAGAGAGAGGTGGGCCGTCCAGAGCGTTCAAAATATACTCGCACAGTTATTTATGAACGGTGCTGATGATCGTTCATTGTGGTTTTCAGCAGCAAGCGACCTGCTCCCCAACCCAGCAGCAGGCCCACATAGTTGACCACCAGATCTGCAAAGGAAAAATGACGATAACTGGATAATAACTGCAATAATTCATCGGTCGAAAATGAAATGAACAGACAGATAAACACCCGATTGACAAAGTGTGTCGATGGTTGGCGTCGGGAAGTATTTACTGCCAGACTTACCAGTAATGAGATATAAAACGCCACGATTAGGTGAAGTGCTTTGTCGCCCCCGACGATGTCTTCAACAGCTTGAAAAAATACGTTATACCAGCCAATGCTTTTTAGCAGTGAGGCGCAGGCGAACAGCGTGACTGATATCAGTACAAACGCCCTAAAGAGCAAGGTCGGCAACATTACTTTCTGTGACTCCACTTCGTTTTACTTTCGTTTTTTCTAAATATCAACAGCGTTTACGCAAGCCCCGTAGACCAGAAGATTGTATTACCGAACCTGCCAACAAAGAAAGTCAACAGGTTGGCAATGAACGCAAGGGGAAAAAATACACCGCTAGCCATTTGAAATTAAAGGTGTTACGCCAGGGTTGGTTTCAGTGACAGAATCCGCGTCCTGGGGGCGACTCTGGACTGTTTCGGCTAGATATATATTTTGGTAACAGTAGTTGGTGGCGTCGATAAAGCCTTCGACACTGCCACAATCAAACCTTTTCCCCTCAAATTTATAAGCTAATACACAACCATTTTTCGCTTGTTCCAACAACGCATCGGTGATTTGTATTTCCCCATTTTTGCCGGGTGGGGTATGTTCCAGGATCTCAAAGATATCGGGTGTTAGAATATAGCGGCCGATAATAGCCATATTGCTGGGTTCGGTGCCGGGATCCGGCTTTTCGACCATGTCTTCAACCCGGTATAGGTTGTCTTTGATCTTCTGGCCCGCAATAACCCCATATTTATGGGTTTCATCATCCGGCACTTCTTCAACCGCAACAATAGAGCAGCGGAATTGTTTATACAGTGCGACCATTTGTGCCAGCACACCTTCATGTTGGTTGATGCAAAGATCATCAGCTAATACCACAGCAAACGGTTCATCACCAACCAGGTCTCGCCCTGTCAGGATAGCGTGGCCCAAGCCTTTCATCTCATGTTGGCGAACATAGGTAAAACTTGCACTTCCGATGGTTCGGCGAATATCGACCAGCAGCGCCTCTTTGGAGCTGCCACTGATTTGATGTTCCAGCTCATAATTTTTGTCAAAGTGATCCATCAGGGAATGTTTACCGCGGCCAGTCACAATACACATGCCTTCTATTTTGGCTTCCAGTGCTTCATCAACACCATATTCAATCAGTGGTTTGTTGACGATAGGCATCATTTCTTTCGGCATCGACTTTGTGGCAGGTAAAAAACGGGTACCGTAACCTGCTGCCGGGAAAAGGCATTTTTTGATCATATTCAAGTCCTGAATTATTACTCTATGTATGAATGATAATTTGGAGAATGACACCAATTTCTAGACACCATTTTGGTCACGTTACTTATTGTTTCGTCGTTATCAGAACGAGGGTATAAGTACATTTTGACCAGAATAATATATTGGAGTCATTGTCCGCCCCGGATTTTTCTTTCGTTTTTAAAATTAAGTAGATGGGTTCTTGTATTGTTCTGCCCCCCTTAACGCTGAATGATGTTGAACGGCTGCAACAGCCATACTCGAATGTACAGAAAGATAAGAGACAAAAAAGGCTAAAAAGAACACTGTTTGAGGCCCCATGGAGTCACTCATCATATTGGCTAGTATGTATGCAACTATCGATAACTTGCACACACTCGCTCGATCATCCTCAACTCTGCTTTGACCCAGACTTGTACGATAAAAGACCAAAGAACAGAGGAAACAACTAATAAAGAATGTTCCGGCTGGGCCGAAAATACGCAGATAATCAATGAATAAATTATGACTGTGAGGAACGGATGGCGGCAGGCTGCTGTTAAAACCTTCGCCAAGATAGGGGTAGCGTGTGCCTACACCCCAGGAGTAATCCCATAATTCTATTCGTGAAACGATTGTCCGGTATTCGAGCAAGTCATCGAGTGACAATGTTGTCAAAACTTCAAACAGGCGTGGGTTGACACGTAGTAAGATATTAGATTGTGTAATTAAAATAGCGGCGAATGACAAGAAAAGAATACCACCTAAAAATTTAGCGATATTTCTGCTGGATATAGGAAATGAAAAATAGGCGATAAGGACGATGAGGGAAACAACGACGTTTGTCTTTGAGCCAGCCAGGAGCATCATCATGAAACAAGCAAAAACCATGAAAATCGCGAACGTTTTTTTGAGTAGCCTGGTCTGCGCCAAGAAGTTAGCGACATAGAAGAGAAAAGTCGTCGACACCATAATAGCCAGTTGATTTGGATGTGAGAATAGCCCTGAATAACGATCTCCGTCATAGTATGAAGAGGATAAGTTAAATCCATTTTTTTGTAGCAAGACCACGAAAAGGTTAAGTATTAAACCTATCGTTATGAGGTAATAAAAGCGTTCGAAAAGATTTTTGTCATTGTAGAAAAGGAACGAAAAATAAAGATAACAAGTTGTAAAGATGATCACGGCAGTAAACGATCTGGACATCACGCCATCATCAGGGCTGATCATAAAGCGAATTATGTGTAAAAGATAAAGTGCTAGCACGCAAATAAAAAGAAGCTTGTTTTTTCGGGCTTGGTAGTGGAAAAAAGATAGCATGGTTTTGTCTTTTAGCACCGTAACAAATAATATGACAAGACACATGATGATGTAAACGTAGCTAAGGCTTGCCCTGGAGTCCCCAAGCCGCAAAAAGCTTGGCATGCAGGCAAGCAGCAGAGCAATGCTCATTAAGACCTTGAAGACATTGGTTAGATGGTGTTCCCTAGTCATTAATGTCGTCCCGCGCAATGAATCATGAATTGGGGAGGGTGGATTTAGTTAGTGTATTCACTGTTAAGCTCTCCCTTATACAAGTCCAGCCATCTCTTTTTCGTTACATTTACGTTGAACTCTCTTTTTGCAAGGGTATAAGACGCTTGGCTCATTTGTGCCAGGCGTTTGGGATCGTTTTTCATTAGCCTGATTGCATTTACATATTCTTCAACTGTCTTGCATGCATAGCCATTGTCATATTCCCCCCGGCTATCCTTAGCGTCTCGCCTCGGGTGTAAGCAATCGAGATTAGACTGACAAGTGGAGGTTACTATCGGTATTCCCAGTGCCAACGATTCGATAAGGGTTCTCGACAAACCTTCCCAGCGGGAGGGGTGGAATATTAGTGAAGATTGGCTGATTTCTTTAAATAAATCAGATTGAACCATATGGTCAATAATAGTGATGTTATCCGGTAGTCCGCCGTTTTTATCAATAATACTTTGGCGATAATCAAGATCAGAAGACCCGACCCAGGTAAATTTGATTTCAGCCAGGTTTTTCGCGACATCAATGAAAGTATCAAAGGCTTTTTGATGGCATATTCGACCGACAGAGATAACCTTGAATTCATCATCATTATTATGACTACTCGGTCTGTCTGCAATTACCACTGAATTATTAATGTTAAATATTTGTTTGGTGAATTTTTTTCCAATATTGAATTCGGCCGGGCCACAGGAAACGGTACGTCCCAGAACCGATAAGCAAATTTCTGCGATGAGAAAAACGTGTCTGACTACCCAGTTGATATCTTGTCGAAGAAACGAGTAAGCTCGTGGCGAATAAAAAACATAAGGGACGTGTTTTCCAATCGGTGCCAATCGAGCATACATACCGCCATAACTACTATGACCGTGAATGGCGTGGGTATTTTTGTCGATAAAGGATCGTACTTTTAAAATATTAGCGATATGACGAAACAGGCCTTCAGAGGACATCTCTACCCATGTTATATCGGAATCAATATCTTTGATTTCTGATTCTGTTCCGTCTCGGCGGCAATAAAAAACAACTATTTCGTATTCATCTTTTAAAAGCCCGCTCAATTGCTTGAGCGACTTGGCCGTTCCATAGGCAAAGCATTCTGTGACTTGTATGACTTTTTTCTTGGGTCCGTTCTCTGTCATCTTTTGCCTCCTGCGGGTAGCGCCGTGTTAACTTGTACCTGTCTACAAAAATCAGTACGCATCATGTGAGAATAGTTTAAATGGTGTGATTAGGAGAATTTTAAGATCGAGAAAAAGACTCCAGTGATTAATGTATTCAATATCATGTGCGGCTCTTAACTCCATTCTGTCCAGGGTTTTAGTGGTGCAATCATCACCACCACGAAAACCACATATTTGTGCCAGGCCGGTAATTCCGGGCTTGATGCGATGTCGAAGCATAAAGCTAGGTATGTGTTTTGAATAAAACTGATTTACCTCAATGGCATGAGGCCTTGGCCCAACCAAGGACATATTCCCTTGAATGACATTAAAAAGTTGGGGCAGTTCATCAATGCTTGTTTTACGAATGAATTTTCCCACTGCAGTCACCCTCGGATCATTACGTTTTGCGAGCTCGAGTTTGTTCTCCTTGTTTTCCATCACATACATTGATCTGAATTTCCATATATCAATCTCCTTGCCATCCCAGCCATGGCGTTTTTGCTTAAAAAATACCGGGCCGGGTGAGGTTAATTTTATAGCCAAGGCGACTGGGACCATCAAGGGCAGCAGTATAATGAGTGAAGCAATGGCAATGACTTTGTCCATCAGTGACTTCATCAACACGGCTTTTACACTCGACATCGGGCTGCCCGATAAAACCAACAGTGGCAGGCCTGAGAGTTCCTTAATACTCTGGTTGATGGTTGTAATAGTAAAAGTATCGGGAATCCAGATGATATCTACGCATTCCTCATCCAGGTCTTTAATAATATCTTCTACTTTACTGGACTGACTTAATAGCAACGTTATATAGATGCGCCGAATATTGTGTTGCTTGAGGATGTCTCTCAAGTCATCAATTGCGCCAAGAACGGGCACCGGGCCATCCCATGACGTTCTGGCTTCCGGATCATCATCAACAATGCCAACGATCCTATCGGGCAACCATGTATTATTACTGAGTTTTTTAACAAGTTGTTCGCCCAGAGCATTGGCTCCAACAACCAATGTTGGGATAGCTTCACGGAAGTGAAATAAGTATTTTTTAGAAATCAAATAGGTAAGGAAATAGACTCCTGACTGAACCAATAATCCAAGTGTTGCCCAAAGTACCAGTACTAATCTTGAATATTCAGTTGATGATTTCGTTATAAAGGTAAAAAAGATTAATGACAGCACAACCAATGCCCAGGCTTTGCTCAGAACCCAGAGTCCAAATAGAAAGCTTCTACGGCGTCCTAAGAGATTGCCATCAGACTGGTGATACACGCCCATTAACTGATATACGATGTAGACGAGAAGACCATTAACTACAGTAAGTGACTGATATTTTTCCGCCATTTCTCCTTGGTTCCAGTAAGCACAGCCCATCATAATCGCGATGGAAGCGAGAATACTGCCGTAGAGTTGGCCATAGACCAGCAGGGTGTCATGAAAGCGATATAGCTTTTTGTTAGGGCGGGCATCAACAAAGTATCCCGACTTATTGTTTATGTTCTTCATTTTTGACATTTTTTGTAGTTCCCGAATAACTCAATACACGCAAGCTATTATGTAAATAAAGTCCCTTTGTATTTGCTAGATCCCTCTTTTGTTACTAATTTAATACCAGCGATATTACTAATTTAAGATAAGCAAATGGTTAAGATGTTGTCGTTTTCATTTTTGAGATTTACTTGCAATAATTAGAAGTGAATTATTTATGCTTTTGAATTTAATGATAATTAAAGGATGAAAGTGTGAAGAGTAAGAAAGTTAGGTAATTATTTTACGTGACGATTTAATTGTCCTATAGATTAATGAACGGTAGGGAATATACGAATAATTTGCTGTTTGATATTGACTAATTGGTTTTTATGCAACAAGACTTAAATGTGGGCTCATATTTTAGGAACTATCGGGATTAATGGTTGCGGGTGGGGAGACGAAATACGGAAGATTATGAATAACCTACAGAATTTAATATAAGGGTGTTTTATTACAGGTATGTGGCTGGTATTTATGGGCATTAGATGTTGAGGAACAACATCTAATTTGTAACATCGACAGAATTGAATTGATCGTCGTATTTTTTCAATGGAGGTCAACGTAACTATATGAAATATTATGATAAGTTTTTCATTCTGGGTATAGTGCTTATCACACTCCTTAGCTCACTTCAGGCTTTTGGCCAGGGGCGGGGTGACGATTCCTATATTCTTGGTTCCGGTGACCGAATTTCGATCAGTGTTTTTGGCGAAGACGATTTAAGCACGGATGTCGTGATCCCGGATACCGGCAAGATCAAATATCCATTCATTGGCGAATTGCAGGTTGCCGGGTTAACAATATTTGAACTTGATAAGCGGATTACTCTGAGGCTAAAAGGCCCTTACTTGGTCAACCCCGAAGTCATCGTTTCGATTAAAGAATATCGCCCCTTCTATGTACATGGCGAGGTGAACGCCCCTGGTGGATTTCAATACCGACCGGGACTTAGCGTACAGCATGCCGTTGCTCTTGCGGGCGGGTTCACTAATCGCGCAGCTCGAGACAAAATTACCGTAGTCCGAGCTGGTCAGCGGGGTAATAAATATAATTCTGTCCCAGTTAAGCTGAATGATTCAGTCAAAGCGGGTGATCTGATCACTGTAGAACGGAGTTTCTTCTAATCATGAATATAAGCAATTCACCTGCTTCAAGCCCAGATACGCCATGGAGTAGAGAAAATGAGGTGTCACTTCGGCAATACCTGAGCGTGGTTCGCCGCTCAGGGTGGCGTATTTTACTGTCGGCTATTGCCATAAGCTTAATTGTGGCCCTGTTGGTTTCTGTTATGACGCCGATTTATCAAGCCACGGCGACAGTCATGATTGAATCCCGAACTGCGAAGGTCATTTCTATCGAAGAGGTTTATACCCCCGATAGTAATAGTCAGGAATATTATCTGACCCAATATGAAATACTGAAATCCCGACCGCTGGTTGAGCAGGTTATTGGTGATCTTGATCTGTTGAATAATCAGCAAAACAACGTTTCCCAAAGTAGCATTATCGATTCAGGTTGGAGTGAGTGGATAACGTCAGCGGGCTGGCCTAAAATCAGAGATTGGATAGCCCAGTGGACTAAAATTGACC
The DNA here is from genome assembly GCF_057456235.1 of Photobacterium sp. NCBI lineage: Bacteria > Pseudomonadati > Pseudomonadota > Gammaproteobacteria > Vibrionales > Vibrionaceae > Photobacterium > Photobacterium sp. Next base: position 69,189 of record NZ_JBVCPH010000003.1, read on the forward strand.
TAGAGCCGACTGATATTGAAAAAACGACAGATCAGATGCAGTTTGTCGTCATTGATTATTTGGATAACCTTAAGGTAAAGCCCGTTAAGAACACCCAACTGATCGATGTGAAATTCAATTCGCCGGATGCTGAGCTTGCCGCTGCTGTCGTAAATACCCATGTCGAAGCCTATATCCAGAGTATCCAGGAAGCGAAGTTTTCTATTACCCAGTCTGCGGAAAAGTGGTTATCGCGAAGGGTCGATTCTTTAAAAAACAATCTTGAGGAGTCTGAAAGAAAACTGCAGGCTTTCCGCGAGAAGGAGCAACTGGTTGATGTCGAAGGTTTGCAGCATCTGCCTTCGCTAGAGATCAATGAATTGACGATGAAGCTGGCAGAAGCCCAACGATCGCTGTCTATGGCGAAAAACGACTATCAACAGGTTAATCGAAGGGGCAGTGTTTCGTCAGGCGATTTCGATTCGAATCCTGCCGTACTGGATGACCCATTGGTACAGGAATTCAAAAACCAACTGGGTGCCGCACAACAAAAACTGACCGAGCTGGAAAAGCGTTATGGCCCAAACCATCCTAAGATGATCGCGGCCCAGACAAATGTGAAAACAATAAACAGAAATTTATCCCGACAAATTAATAGTGTTATTCAGGGGATTAAGAAAAAATACGAAGTGGCCCAGGCTAATGAATCTGGATTAAAGCGAACAATCGAAGCGGCAAAAGAACAGTACCATACAATAGGGCGAAAGGAATCGGAATTGAGTTCGTTGCAGCGGGAGGTTAACGCAAATCGTGAACTCTACAATCTATTTTATAACCGGCTAAAAGAAACCGCTGAGACGGGATACCTTCAGTCTGCTAATGCCCGGATTATATCGCCAGCTGTCATTCCCGTTACTCCTATCAAACCGCAGAAAATGCTCACTATTATCATCGCATTCGTTCTCAGCGTGATCGCAGGCGTGATTGTCGCATTCGTACGTGATGCGCTTGATAACAGCTTAACCAACATCGCCGATGTCGAATTAAAGCTCAAATATCCACTGCTTGGTGTCGTTCCTCTGCTCAGGAACCACCGTAAACAGCAATTGATCAGTTATTCTCAAAATGATGCGAAAGCACGCAGATTCAATGAGGCAATCCGCAGCATTCATACAGGTATCGCAATAAGCGCAATGACTAAACCGAATAAGACGCTGATGATCACCTCGACTGTTAGCAATGAGGGCAAAACGAAACTGGCAATAAATCTGGCCTATAGATGCGGGGCGCTAGAGTCAGTAATTCTGATTGAATGTGACATGCGTCGACCAAGATTGAGTAAGGAATTAAAAGTACAAGAAAATACACCGGGGCTGGCAGAGCTCATCGCCGATACTGCCCGTTTGGAAGAATGTATTGTGGAGAATGAAAATATCCATTTGATTACGGCAGGCGGCAGAGTTGCTGATCCCTTAAAGTTAATCAGCTCTGCCCGTTTTAAAAATCTGCTGATAAAGCTGACGTCACAATACGATAGAGTGATTCTCGACTGTCCTCCCGTCTTACCGGTGAGCGATGCGGAAGTCATTTCAACGAATGCTGACATGGTGGTATACGTGGTGCGTGCAGGTACTACCCAGCAGAGCCAAATCAAAAATGGTCTAGAGAAGTTGGCGCGGGTGAAACAGCAACAGATCGGGATTGTAGTGAACGGGCTCGATTTCCGAAAGGCTGAAACCTACGGTGATTACAGTGACTATAGTGATGATCTCTATGAACCATTGAATGCTGAAAAATGATGACAAATCACCACGAGCTATTATTGGTCTAAATTGTATTTAAGGAAGCCGTACCCTTGAAAATAGAACTCATTGGTTGCACAAGTGCGGGTAAATCGACATTGCTGAACAATATGATGGCTTCTCATCGTAACGGGCAGCCGGAGATTATTTCGGGTGATGACTTTGTATTACGGCAAATGTACTTGGCATGGTTACCTCATCGTATTTTCCGAGTGTCTGCTATTAATATTATCGGTATTTTCTGGTGTATTCTTAACTGTCGAAAACAAAAGAGGCTTCTGAATTTTTCATACGAGTATTTACGTAAGCTGCCGTCGACCATTACTTTCAGAGAAAGATTAAAAATCGCCAGAATATTAGTTCGAAATATTGGTATACATGAATTTATCGCATGTCAGGACACGACAAATCGGATCATTATTATTGATGAAGGCATACTTCATATCGCTCATTATCTGTTTGTCCATGAGTCCATCGAGCCAGATTTAAAACAGCTACAAACATTTATCGAGCTGGCACCATGCGAAGATGTGGTGGTCTATCTGTGTGCTTTAAAGAAAACGCTTATTGAAAGAACCCGGGTTCGAGGCCATAAACGTATTCCTGACGGTTCGTTAGAAGCCATTGAATCGTTTATTAATCATGCGATAACCACCTTTAATTTCTTGGGGGGGAACCCGAAAATAAATCCTAAACTGCTCCTGGTTAGTCCTGACAAGGAGGTATCGATGGCCTCGGGGAAAAACGATAGCCCGATGGTTGAAAAAGCGAAGCACATTATTCTGACCGGACTGGAAGAGGCCTCACTATAATTTTAGATGTTTGTAATGAATGATACTGCAGGTGTGGACTAATTCTTGGTGCCCATAATAACGGTGCAGGCCAAGATGAACGCTGAAAACCAGAGTGGAAACTATGACAGAAAACAGAGCGAAAAATAGCGATGCTGCGGTTATTGCATTGGTCGGGCCGGAGGCCACCGGCAAGTCCACACTCGCGAATGAAATAGGGGCCTGGCTGGGAGAGTTGTATAGCGTGCGCGTCATTCATGCAGGGAAACCTCCCGCGACCTGGAGTACCTGGCCGATCCATGCATTATTACCCTTATTGAGAAAAAAAATGCCCGCTTTACGAACTTCACGAATAGAGGGGCATGTAATGACTCAAGAAGAGGTTGGCCGCCATCCCGCAGAGACAGTGAAACCACGTAAAAGCACCCAAAAACTCGGATCACTTATTTATGCCATTCGAGCAGTCTGTGTTGCCTGGGAGCGGCGTCAACTTCTGGTCAGGAGCCGAAGGGCTGCAGGTAGCAAGGGATTTATTATCTGTGATCGCTACCCGTCAAATAAGCCAGGAGGAATGGACAGCGCGCGCCTTGTTGTCGATGCTGATCATAAAGGGGTTATATCCGCATTATATAACCTGCTAGCCCGTCTCGAAAGCAAAATATATCAACAAATCCCACCTCCGGATATCGTTTTACAATTACAGGTTTCTTTGGAAACGGCCAAACGACGGAATCGAAGCAGAGTCAAGGCGGATAAAGAAGGAGACGGATATATAGAATCCCGCCATCAAAAAGTACGCGACTGGCATCGGATCGGCACGGAAACGGTACATTATATTGATACCGAACAGCCATTGACCGACACGATTCAGAGTGTAAAAAAAGCGATTGAGAGCACATTAAATGACTGATAAGTCACATTCATCCCATGTACTTGACGGGGCCGTTATAACCACTGCGGCAGCTATTATTCAGGGGCTGGGTCAAATACTGGTGCTGGCAGTATTAGCACGTTATATAACCCAGACGGAATTCGGTCTGGTTACCCTTACCATGGTGGTGATTGGGCTAGGACGCCAGTTTGCGGAGGCGCTGATCAGACCCGTGATCGTTCAGAAAGAAAGTCTGTCGACGCGAGACATAGGAACAGCCTCGTTACTTTCATGGGTGTTTGGTGCAGCTGCGCTGTTCTCAATGTGGCTGCTTGCGCCAGCAATCGGAAGGTGGTTCTCCGAACCTGATATAGAACCGATTATTACGGCGCTTTCTTGCGTTTTTTTGCTTCAGGCACCGTCGCTGGTCGCGGAAGGACTGCTCCATCGGGAGCTTAAGTTTACGGTACTGGCCTTTTCTGAAGTGCTGTCATTTGTTTTTGGCTATACCTTAGTAGGGGTCACATTAGCGCTGGCAGGCGTCGGTGTGTGGGCGTTGGTGTGGGCGTGTATCGCCCAGGTTGGACTTAAAAGTGTTATTTTGATCTGGAAAAAGCTTGATTCGCTGCACGTTGCCTTTGACCGCGGCTCATTTCGCCATATCTTGTGGATGGCGGGTGGTTTTAGTTCCGGCAAGCTGTTGGGGTATGCCGCAACTCAGGTTGACTACTTAGTTGTTGCGGGAGCGATGAATTCAACTGCTGTCGGGATTTACGGGCGAGCTTATCAGTTGGTTACTATGCCGGTAATGTTATTCGGGCAGGTGTTGGAACGAGTCATGTTTCCTGTCTACTCACGATTGCAGAGCGACCCGCAGAGAGCCACTGAACATTATGGTCATGCGATAGCGCTCAGTGCAATAATGATGGCACCGACATCGGTATTGTTTGTCGTTCTGGCACCGGAAATTGTTCGTCTGATACTCGGGCCTGACTGGTCTGAAACGGTGCTCCCACTGCAGATCCTGGCATCCACACTGCTATTTCGAATGGGATATAAGCTGAATGATTCATTAACCAAGGCATTCGGATTGGTGTATCAAAGAGCCTGGCGATTGGCGGTCTATACCGGGGCGGTTGTTATCTGTACGTCTTTTGGCGTGCAATGGGGGTTACCTGGTGTTGCTGTGGGTGTGTCTCTTGCTATCTTTCTAAATTTTATTTTGATGGCTCAATTGTCACTAGGGCGATTAAAAATCTCTTGGAGCTGGTTTGCCCTGAAACATGCTCGGGGGACTATTTATGCGCTCTGTTTATTACCGCTCGCTCAAGCGACGGCGATGACCATGCGCCATCATGATGTTGGGTATATGGGGATTATATTCGGGGTGCTTGGCATTATTTTTCTAAGTATCAGCATTGTTGCAATGATTAGCCCTGATCTGATCGTCGGGCCTGATGTGCGCTGGCTCGCCAGATTGGTCGGTTGTAGACTCAAGCCAAAGTCAGATGCCAGTATTTTACCTGGATCACGGAACAGTATCATTGTTGAGTTTTGTGGATTAACCCCGGAAGAAAAGACGATTTTGCCAGAAATAGTCATCAACTTGTTAAAAAAGCAGGGGATTCCGGCGACAGACATGATGCAGCATTTGGCCCGGCGAAACTCTGGGATAGGCCACCGAATAAGATGCTTACGCCTTGCCTTGAAAGCGTTGAAGCGAGCGCCACGGGAAACCCTTTATCAAACGCTGATCATGATTGGCTCTGAAAACGAGGCACAAAAGAAAGGATTAGCCAGCACAGTGTATTGGTTGGCGCTGGGGGAGCTTGTTTCAAAGGCTCAGACTACACCCGGCGTGCATTTGTTGATTGACGGCCCGATGCAGCAGTTGTCAGTAGAGAGCGGAGATTATGACAACAATGCGTTTTCGCCGCCACAGAATCCTTTGGTAGACAGTCTGAGACCCGATCTTTTTTTGGATCTTCGTGATCACCAGCCCGTGTCGTTCGACAGACTTTTTAGTCGAATCCAAAATGAGAAAGGGGCCGGTACTCTGGTGGTGGATTTTACTGAGCGCCAGAGCGATATCAAATCACGTGCCCACGATGTGGCGGAATACCTTGTTTCAAATTGGAAAGGGAGAGTACCAGAGGCACTTGTGCCTGACGAAAATGGTTCGGTTGAGAACTCGCTATGAGCTTTATAGTAACGACGTGCATTTTTTGCGTCTACTATTTTATACGATGTATTGAATATGATTGGGGATACAATGGAATCATCCTATATTTCAGATCTAAATATTGATCAGGTCTACCCGGATAGCATTGATACACCTCTTCGCGTATTCAAGGAATTCGCCAGAGAGAGTGTAGTATATTGTCATTGGGAAAGTAATGCAGAGCTACGAGAAGGACTTCTTGGTTACAAAGATCTTGATGTTCTTGTCGAGAAAGGAGGTAACCGTAGTCTGAACAATGCGTTAATAGAGGCGGGGTTTAAACGGTTTCAAGCCGTATCGACCAATGGCTTTCCTGCGGTTGAAGATTATCTTGGGCTTGATGTTAAAACCGGGATGTTATGCCATTTACATTTGCACCACCAGATAGTAATGGGTGAAAAGCATCTAAAAAGTTACCATCTCCCCTGGGAGCAGAAAGTGCTTGCCTCGCGAGTGTTTGATCATAAGGAAAAGGTTTACATTACTGATCCCAACATGGAAATGTTGTTGCTATTGGTAAGTGAAGCCTTAAAGCTCAGAATAAGAGATCGCATTTTCTACTTTTTCAAAAATAATTATTTCAGCAAAGCAGAGTTAAGCGAGTTTCACTGGCTGCAAGAGCGAATGGATCTTGAAAAAGTGCTCGAAAATGCAGAGATGCTGCTGCCAAAAAAATCAATTAAACCGTTGCGAGAAATTGTCACGACGCCTCAGCCCACCCTTCACCAGATTATTCAATTTCGCAAGAATACCAAATCAGAAATGCAGCTATATCGAACCTATACCGCATTCGGTGCCGGGTGGCGTCAATACTTAAGGGAGTTGATTTGGATTAGTCGTTATATCAATAAGAAATATCTCCATATGGCAGTGCCACTCAAACGGGTAAATGTTAAAGGGGGGCTTCTTATTGCAGTATTAGGGTGTGATGGCGCAGGTAAGTCTACCCAGATAAACGAAATTCAGAAGTGGCTCTCCTGGAAGATTGACGTGCTACCTGTTTATTTCGGCAGCGGGGATGGGTCTAGTTCCTTATTACGCTGGCCGATGAAATGGGCCGCAAAATACTTACGAAACCGGACAGGATCAAGATCGGAAAAATACCAGAATGCCGACAACCATAATGAACATGGTGCGCGCGATCGTACTTCAGGTTCCCGGTTAGGATTAATTGCTAAAGTTCTTTGGGCTTCGGCCCTTGCGTTAGAAAAACGTCGTAAATTACGCAAGGCAAATATGGCTCGAAACCGCGGTATGGTGGTGATCTGTGATCGGTATCCGCAAAATCAAATTATGGGATTTAACGACGGACCGCTGTTATCCGGTTTGCTTGGCCACCAGTCAAGCATATTGCGCGCCATCGCAAGGTGGGAAGGTCGTCCATATTCTCTGGCTGAAGACTATTCACCGGATATTGTCATTAAATTGACCATCACCCCGGATCTTGCAGTAGAACGCAAAAAAGATATGTGTATTGAGGAAAGCTGGCGGCGTGTTGAAGCCATCAATAATTTGCAATATGGTTCTGAGACTAAAGTAAAAGTGATTGATGCAAGTAAACCATTGGATGAGGTATTGCTGGAAATGAAGCGTTGTATATGGAATGAATTTTAGCCATTAATGAAAAGCAGGGAGCTCATCTGTTTTTTAGTGATAAATCGTCAATAGTTAACTGATAATACCCTGAGTTTGAGGTGATTTGGGTGCAGGCCAATTGGTTAGCTATCATTGATTTTGGCGCTGAACTTCCGCGAATAAGAACCAAGGCTTAAGGTCGCCATCGCGGACTTTTTTTGTGTCGGAGTAAATCTGAATATTGAGAAAAGCATAATGAACTTTGAGAAAATGGTAATGAATATTAAGAATGGCGTTATGAAGATCTCGGCTCAGCTTTAGATGTTGCGTACTTGTACTATATTATTTAAAACAATCGTTTTTTCGACAGTTTATCCTGCTACAGGGGATAGGCAATGTGGTACATGAAGAAAAACAGGTAATAATATGTATAAAGTAAGCCCATCAAAAAGAACGACTATATTTTCGTTTTTATTCTCGCGGCTAGGAAGAGTCCTTTTCCTTATTTTTGTCACTCCTGTCATTTTATCCCTACTGTCTATCAAGGTGTCTGCGGAGCCCACTATCTTGGAGGTGCGCATCGCGGCGAGTACCGATGATGCGGAAGAAAGATCCTTAGGCCGGATGAAACTGACCAGCAGCGATTTAGAGTTAGTTTATGATTCCAGCGATCAAACTGTCGGCTTGCGTTTCAATACGGTGACTGTTCCGAAGGGGGCGAGTATTGAGGATGCGTATATTCAATTTCAGGCAGATGAGATCAATTCTGAACCCACGTCGCTTATGATAGAAGGTGCGGCGATAGACAATGCGTCAACGTTTACCGATGTTAATGGCGATGTATCGTCAAGGAGTAGGACAGCAAGTTCCGTTCAGTGGAGTCCGGAGCCATGGACAATACGGAGTGAGGCGGGTCCTGCTCAGCGTACACCCTCAATCGCCTCGATCATTCAAGAGGTTGTGGATCGGCCCGGATGGTCGAGTGGCAACTCTGTGGTGATTATTGTTACCGGAACCGGGGAGCGCGTAGCAGAGGCATTCGATGGGGTCCCCAGTGCCGCTCCTTTACTTCATATTGAGTTTTCGGTAGGGGACGGCAATACCATCCCGACGGTGAGCATAATGGAACCGGTCGATAACTCGAACTTTGCTGTCGGAGATACGGTTATCTTTACCACCACGGCTGATGACGCCGAGGATGGCGACCTGAGTGAAAATGTGGTGTGGACTTCGGATCTGGATGGGGCGATAGGTGCTGGGGCTTTGTTATCGATTAGCAACCTGTCGAGGGGCGCCCACGCGATAACGGCGTCAGTAACGGATAGCGGAGCCATAACGGTAACCGATCAGATAACGGTGACGATAGGGGAAGAGGTCGCCACGCTGGATGTGCGAGTGGCCGCGAGTACCGATGATGCGGAAGAATTAACGTCAGGCAGAATACGGTTGACGAGCGGCGACCTGGATCTTGTTTATGATGGCAGTGATCAGACAATCGGCCTGCGTTTTAGCGCCGTGACCATCCCGCAGGGGGCCAGTATCGAGCGTGCCTATGTTCAGTTGCAGACCGATGAGACCAGTTCGGATACAACTTTGCTTACGATTGAGGCTGAAAACACCGATGATGCCGCTACGTTTACGTTATCCAACGGTAATGTCTCAACGCGACAGAGGACGACCAACACCTTATCGTGGTTTCCGCCCGCATGGACGACAGTTGGAGAAGTCGGTCCCGACCAGCAGACTCCAGATATCGCCCCGATCATTCAAGAGATTGTAGATCGGCCCGGATGGTCAAGTGGCAACGCCTTGGCGATTATTATTTCAGGAACAGGATACCGCGTCGCGGAGGCGTTTGATGGAGAACCAGATGCTGCACCTTTACTCCATGTCGAATACTCCGGCGGGGAAGATAAGCCTGCGGGATCACCGGTAATCACATCTTTTATGCCAGCTAGCGCTCAGACCGCGATGGTGGTGGAAATTACAGGAAATAATTTTAGCGGCGCTAAAAACGTGTCCTTCAACGGGATCTCGTCCCAGTTCAGGATTGCATCAGGTGACACAATTTACGCCACCGTTCCCCCCGGTGAAACCTCTGGGCCAATTACGGTTAGCGATCTGACCGGTAGCGCGATAAGCGTTACCGAGTTTAGCTTAGTGCCAAGCCCAAACGTGTTGGTCGGTGCGGGTGATATAGGCGAATGTGATGGTATTGATAATGAAGCAACAGCGCGCTTGCTAGACGTCACGGCAGGTACGGTTTTTACCGCTGGCGATAATGTGCACGGAGACGGAACACTACAAGAGTTTGCTGATTGTTATGATTCGTCATGGGGACGTCATAAGCCCCGTACACGGCCCACATCGGGTAATCATGAATATCAAACAGTCGGTGCTGCCGACTATTTCAGCTACTTTGGTCCGGCAGCGGGTGAACCGGGAAAGGGGTATTACAGCTACGATATTGGTGAATGGCACATCATCGTCCTCAATTCTGAATGTCATAAAATCGGTGGTTGCGATAATGATTCAGCTCAGGGCCAATGGCTGCAGGCCGACTTGTTGCAACATACAAATACCTGCACACTCGCTTACTGGCACCAACCTCGGTTTAGCTCCGGCCGTATTGGAAATAATCCAGAACTAAGTGATTTCTGGCAAATTCTCTTCGATGCCGGAGCAGAGGTTGTTATTAGTGGCCATAGCCATGGCTATGAGCGTTTTGCGCCACAAGATGCGGATGGTGCCATAGATACTTTGCAAGGTATTCGGCAATTTGTCGTGGGCACGGGGGGAGTGAATGTTGTGACGATCCCCGAATCCGAGATTGCTCCTAACAGTGAGGTTCATGAAGGCGATACACATGGTGTTATAAAATTCACGCTGAATCCCGGGAGCTACGAATGGGAGTTTATTCCGGTCGAGGGCAAAGTGTTTAGTGATTCAGGCAGTGCGTCCTGTCATTAGGCTGTTCAAAAGCAAAAGGGAGAGATGGGGGAGATCCGTTCTGTTATTGGCCTGCTAATTGTCAGAGCAAGATAATGTCGGATTCTCACTCATGCGACTTGTTTGCTTTTTGATCAAGACTATTCTTTGTCCAAGATAAAATTCCCGTGTTGTGCATTTCAACTGCTCAATGACGAGAGTACCAGCAACGATTTTCTATCATGTTACTGCAGGAAATAAGATCATGAGCAGACAACGGAGTATTTTTGTAAGCTGCTGCTTTATAGTAGTTTTTATCGCCAGTATTTCATCTGCCTGGGCCGCAACTTACTATGTTGCGACCGATGGTAACAACGACAATGTTGGCTCCATGGATAAACCCTTTGCCAGCGTTAACTACGCTATCCAAAAGTTGAAGCCCGGAGATATTTTATACTTACGAGACGGAACCTATTATGAAATAGTGGAAGCTGCGGTCAGCGGCACCAAAGATGCGCCTATTGTAATTACCTCCGCGCCAGGTGAGAGTGCCGAAATTGATTCTGGTTTTCCGGAATTTCGAGTACCAGGCAATAGCGACTGGGAATTAGTGAATGCTCAACTTGGTGAATACCGTTCCAAGATTGATTGTGACGACAATGAAGCTTACGGATATGTGCTGGGTATTCCTGGTTATGAAAACGAGCGGGTACAATTAGTTCCATATCTGGACGTTGATCATTTTCGAGCGACAACCGATAAATATGAGGGCAGCAGCAGTAAATTTTATGTAGGTCCCGGCACCATTGAAATTGATGGAAGATGCCATATTCGTCTGTCTAAGACGACAGCGTTGAGAAACGCGGAGGCGCGCTACGGAGAAGTGTTTGCAACTGAAAATGCCGATCCGAGGAACTATTCGATAGTGTTGTCTCAGGAAACTAATACGCTAATAGTCACGGGCTCTTATCTTACATTTAAAAACCTTACCGTTAATCAGGCACAAGATAGTATTGAGCTTAAGTCAGATGCCCATCACGTGGTGTTTGAGGGGATTACAGCCTGGATGGGCGATACTGCCATTACAACGTCCTCCTCTGATGTACATGACATTACTATCACTCAATCTCGGATCCTCGGCGATGCACCTTACTGGATTTACTGGAGTGATATGAAGGACGACCCCACGCCAGCTAATCGTGCCCGTGGTACTTCAATTAACTTAGAAGGCGGAACGGAAGATTGGGTTATATCCTGGAATTTGATTCGTGGTTCAGGGCAGGATCTGATAGGCACCAACAACGGTGAAGATCGAATCTTTATTCATCATAACCGTCTTGAGAACTGCGGTGATGATGCGTTTGAGATTGAAGGCGCAGCTAAAAATGGTGGCACCGCCAATATCGGCCAGATTGTGATTGATCACAACTATATCAGGAATTGCCTAACGGTAGTGGCAGTAGGCCAGGATACGGTAGAAATGACCGGTCCCTTATTATTTTTCCGCAATGTGGTGACCCTGCTTCGTGATCACCCTGTTAATCGTAAAAGCGGTATAAACAGCTGGAATGGTGGTGGGGAATTTGGTTATGGAAAAATGTTCAAGCAGGATGGCAGCGATTATGCGACACGTAATGTTCATTATTATCAGAACACGTTAGTCATGCTTAATTCATATAAAGGTATTGTTCCGACGCCAGCCAAACCGGATGGCAGCACGTTTGCCAATAATATCGTGGTGATGGTTAATGGTGAAATCAATAAATCCTACAATCTAGGCGTAAACCAATTGATTGACGGCAATGTCTATTGGAAGGTTAATACTCAGGATAATGAACCTTTAGTGGATGATGAAGATACGGTGGGAGATCTTAGAGGCATTGAACAAAATAGTTTAGGTGATATTCCAAAGCGCGGTACTAATCCGAAATTTACTAATTTTAAATTAGATGTGGTTGATTCATCCAAAGACTATTGGGCATTGAATACCGCTTCTGAGATTTTTAAAATGGAGGATTTTATTCTGGCAGATAATAGTCCGGCGAAAGCTAAGGCAGTTCCGGTTACTTGCCGAAATATCAATGCTATAAGTGAGTCTGGAAACAGTATGTGTTCGAATGGAATACTTATAGGCTCTATTCTATCAGGAGCAACAGGGGCGATAGGGGCCATTCCTACAACAGCAAAACCTAGCGATTATCAGATGTTTCCGTTTGATGCCACTTTACCGCCAACGGATAAACCAGATGTGCCAGATATCGAGGAGCCTGACATTGATTTGCCAATCGTGGGCGAGCAGGTGGTGAGCAAACGTATCGAAGCCTCTTCAGATGATGCGGAAGAGAAAAGCTTTGGAAGAGTGGACATCAACAGTAGTGATTTAGAACTCGTCTATGACAAGAGGGAGCAGATCGTCGGTATGCGCTTCAATGCTATGACTATTCCAGCACAGGCAACAATTACCAATGCCTATATTCAGTTTCAGACAGATGAGACTGAATCTGGTGCGGCAGCGTTAATTTTTGCGGCAGAAGCAACAGACAATGCTGCAACTTTCCGGGAAGAAGACGAAAACATCTCGTCAAGGAAACGTACGTCGGCTTCAGTAACCTGGGAACCTGCACCATGGTCATCCAGAGGTGAGGCTGGCTTGAACCAGAGAACCCCAAACATTAAATCACTGGTTCAGGAAGTCGTCGACCGTGAAGGATGGGCAAGTGGTAACTCGATCGTAATAATTGTCAGCGGATCCGGGGAACGGGTTGCGGAATCATACGACGGAGATCGTAACGGAGCACCGCAGCTTTACGTGGAATATAAAACGAGTGAATAATCGGCGTTGCCGGAATTCTGCTACTGCAATGGAGATAATGGGTATAGTAAAGTCTAATAATGGTTTTTTATATACCCAAATAACCTGATTTAAATATACACGTTTCCATTAATAAGCCCGGTTTAATCACCGGGCTTAGGGGGAACATCTTTCCCATGTAAATGTAGAATCTAGTTATTTAAAATGCTTAATATTTTATCCTTTAACTGCACACGTTCCATTTTAAGCTGAACGTAATGGTGATCTTCGGTAGGAACATTATTGCCTTCTAACCCTCGTATAGCATGATCGAGTTTATGGTATCGCTCTGACATTGATCTGAAATTTTCGTCTGTCATTTTAAGCTGGTGGATCTTGTTTTTCATTTCAGGGAACTCAATGAAGAGTGCATGATTTTCACCTAACATCCTAATACTCCATACGTTCTTGACTATCGTTGCCCTGCTTATATATTATTTTTATTTAGGGAGGGTTAATGAAATTGTATCAACTCAAGCGCACACCCTGTTGTAAATTCTCAAGCTTATACGGGTAACCAGAACAGCTGTTTTGATGATTCAGCCGTTTCATGACTATGAATCGGCCGGATCACGCTGTAATTTTTCTGACTACATATAAAGGATAGAACGAAATCAGATAACGCGTTAGCTGAGAGTCATCAGTATCTTGTTAGTGATGGAGAAATAGAGAATAGGATGCTTGAAAGGTCGAGAGTGACAACGTCACTCTCGATGGTATTGATCAGATTATTGAATAAAGCTGAGGTAGCCTTGAAGAACGATCAGGTTGGTAATATCAATAAAGAACGCACCAACAATAGGGACCACCATAAAGGCTTGTGGTGAAGGTCCGTTGCGCGAAACCAAAGAGCCCATATTCATAACTGCTGTCGGTGTTGCCCCCATTCCGAAGCCACAATGACCTCCAGCGATGATTGCAGCATCATATGTGCGGCCCATAACCCGAAATGTCACGAAGTAGGCAAATAAAGCGAGTGTCAGAGTCTGGAATGTAAGAATAACCAACATTGGCAGTGCAAGTTCAAGTAAGTCCCAGAGTTGCAGGCTCATCAATGCCATAGCAAGGAACAGTGAAAGCGATATTGTACCGAGAGCATCGACGGTCTCTTTGTTGATTTTGTATAACTTAGACGTTTCACAAAGGTTGGTAATGAAAACGCCAACAAAGAGGGAATAGACAAAATCAGGAATACGTAACCATGAGATGCCAAAGCTATCTACAAACGTTTTAATATGTACTGCGCCCGCTACACAGACAAGCAAAATGAAGAGAACCTCGATACTGTTCTTTGACGTAATTCTGTCTTCCTCATGATCGCTGTAGGTAACAAGGTCCGGATGTTTAATATGGTGATTTTCACTGTTACCGAAGGAGGACTTCAGCTGATACTTCTTGATCAGGCGCTGAGCAACAGGACCGCCAATGATTCCCCCTACCATTAGGCCAAAGGTCGCAGAAGCCATTGAGAGCTCGAGGGTGTGCAAGCCAAAGTCTGATGCAAATGTTTGTGACCACGCTGCTCCCGTACCGTGACCGCCTGATAACGTGATTGATCCGACGATCAGACCAAGCAAAGGATCTAGGCCAAGCATGGTGCTGAGTCCGACTCCGACAGCGTTCTGGATAATAATGTATACAGTGGCTAATCCGAGAAATAGAAAAACACGAGAGCCCCCTTGAGCAAGCAGTTTATAACTTGCCGCTAAACCGACGGTAGCAAAAAACATCTGCATCAATGTGTTTTTAATACTCAGCTTAAAGGTGATATCAACGCCTTGTTGGTGAATAATTGCGATGATCACAGCAACAACAAGACCGCCTACAATAGGCTCAGGAATATTATATCTTCTCAGTACCTTAACTTTACTATTAATAAAGTAGCCAAGAAAAAGCACGATAATCGCAATGAGCAAGGATTCGAGCTCGTTAATTTGAATATTTGAGTTCATTATTCTGTCTTTTCATACTTTTCTTAATGGCTAATTTTAACGGCTAAAATGCCTTGTGCCTATATTGCTTTTTCTGGGTAAATAGTGTAGCTGTACGCGATTAGTGGTATTTTTAATGTATATCAACTGGTTTTATTGTTAATTCTGGTTGCTGATTTTGTGTGTCGCATGAGTATTGATTGTTTTTGTTTTGATGTAATGGTGGGAGGGGAGAAGAGTTGACTAATTATGTGAATAAAGTCATATATTAAGGGCGAAAAACAGTCGTTTGAGTATGGGGCTTTAGATATTTCAATGCATTATCGTTAGACTCCTTTTCATTTAATATTCATGAAATAGAAATACTCTTCAAATAGTTTTGTAATGTAATTGTTAAGCTGTGTTTTTTGTAGACAGTTATGTTTATGAAAATGAAGTATGCCCAAGATGCATATTAAGTAACCATTATATTTTTATATTCATAAAATATTTTTTATGAGAAAAATTTAAAAGTTATCGCTCCAGTATGAAATAGTTCAATAATCATACAGTTTCGATAGGGTTCCGTGATAAATAAAAAGGCAATATACGGGTTAATAAAGCGAGCCATGTACTCGACGGAAAGAAAATAGGTATTATTGCATCATATGCGCAAGAATACGTAGGATAGTTAGATTGTGTCTATAAGATCAAGCTAGTTTAATAACCAGCTTGATCCTCGGCTAGTCAGAATGTTTTCTGAGCTTTAAGTCTTTTCTTAATTGCTGGATATAATCCAGTCTTGATTGACTGACAGGTGTCGGCTGTACTTGTTTTAATTCGAGATTATAGGCTTCTTGTTCAGTGACACAGCGACCATGTATACGGACATGAGGCTTTTTGGTTTCAATCGTTGCTCGTGTCGAAGCATCATCTTGTGCTTTTGCTATGGCTTCACGCGCCTTACTCTGACCTGTCGCGTCATGTATCGCAGGCTGGCGGCGATAAGACTGCCGATTTGGAGACTGAGGTTGCTGATCACGTTGCTTAATGAAATTATCTAAATGGTCACTAAAGCTCATAGGTTGCTGCCTTATTAATGTTACCTGAATATATTAAGTCAGCTTGACGACTATTAGAAGCGCAATAATAGCTTTAGGGGGAAATATTATTGCAAACAGTAGACTCTTTGCCTTCAACTTCCTAATTTAGCATGATATTGGCTTGGCAGGGTACGTGGCTATGATTTTTGCTTGAGTACTGACATCATTCAAATGTTTCGGGGGGCGGAGCAGAACAACGAAGCCAATAGCGGTGAACTACTGGCTTTACGTTATTGCGTTGAATGGAATGAGGGTGTTACGAATAAGGGCTGGGACTAATGCGCGTTTTCAAACGCGAGGGCTTTTTTCTCGACCTTACGAAATACCAGAGTCAGAACGCCGTTAACCGTAAGGTAGAAAGCCCCCGCAACACTAAAGACAACTAATGTGTCATAGGTTTGCGCATTGATACGCTGTGCATAGCCCATAATATCCATAATCGTAATTGTGCTCGCCAACGACGTTCCTTTAAACAGCAGAATGACTTCGTTTGAATAAGCCGGAACAGCGCGGCGAACGGCAAAAGGAAGTAAGACTCTTAATGATGCCACCTTGTCCATCCCCAGAGCACGGCAAGCCTGCCATTGACCGGATGGAATCGCATCAAAGGCCCCCTTGAACAGTTGTGTACTGTACGCCGCGGTATTCAAGGCCAGAGCGAACATGGCACAGAACCAAGGCTGACTCAGCCAGTTCCATAGTATGCTTTCACGTACCGCTTCAAATTGTCCAGGTCCGTAATACACCAAAAATATTTGCACGAGTAATGGTGTGCCAGTAAATAAAGTAATGACGGCACGGCTTAGCCAGTGGATACCGGTTGTTCGCATGATTAGCGTCAGAGTCATCAAGATTGCGATAATACAACCTACAAACAGTGAAACGACGGTCAATTCAATACTGGTGAGCAGGCCTTCAAGCATTTTCCAGACATGTTGCTCATTCATGCGGTCGCTCCTTGTGATACGTGTAGGCCCTGAACGGTGAATTTCTTATCAATGACTTTTACTGCGCGTTGGGTTATTAACGTGATCACTAAATAAATGGCTGCGGCACTCGCATACCAGATAAAGCTTTCGTGCGTAGCCGCGGACGTTAACTGTGCTTGCTTGAGCAGATCGGTGACGCCGATCAGTGACACTAATGCGGTATCTTTTAGCAGCACTAACCACTGGTTGGTTAATCCGGGTAGGGCATGCCTAATCGCCTGTGGTAAAACAATCCGTGTAAAACCATGAAAGCGACTGATCCCTAATGCACGCGCGGCTTCCCGCTGCCCATTTGAAACTGCTTTTAATGCGCCCCGCAACGTTTGCGCAGCATACGAGGCAAAAATTAATGACAGCGCGATGACACCCGATAAAAATGGGCTGATTTCGACATAGTCACCGGTGATCATAAAGAATATCTGACCCGAGCCGAAAAAGATAAACAGCACCACTAATAGCTCAGGCAAACCACGAAGAACGGTTACAAATGCCGTTGTCGGCCAAGAAATAGCGCGGTGGCGCGACATCTCACCACCGGCAAACAAAACCGCTAGCACTAAGCCAGCTAATAAGCTGGTAAATGCAAGCTGAATGGTCATCCAGCTTGCTTCTACGAGCGACAAAGAGTAACCCGAAAACGCCATATTACTTACCGAAATACTTATCAAAAATAATCTGGTACTGGCCGTTAGCTTTTACTGTTTTAAGTGCAGTATTCAGCTTATCAACTAATTCCTGATCGTCCTTGTTTACCGCGATACCAAAGCCGTTACCAAAATAGGTTGTGTTGGTGACTGGCTTACCGACGTAGCTGAGCTTATCGTTGGTGTCAAACCATTCCGCGACAACAGCAGTATCACCAAACACAGAGTCGATACGGCCATTTTGCATATCAATGAAGGCATCCTGATAGCTTGCATATGGCACTGCAGTTACGTTTGTCATTTGTTCAAGCAGGAAGCTTTGGTGTGTTGAACCATTTTGTACCCCAACACGCTTGCCTTTAAGGTCGGCTTGATCGGCAATGTTGTTACCGAGGGTTACAAATGCCGCGGCATTATCGTAGTAAGCATCGGTGAAGCTAACTTGTTTGCTACGGGCTTCAGTGATGTCCATTGCAGAAATAGCTGCGTTATAACGACGGAATTTTAGTGCAGGAATTAGGCTGTCAAATGCTTGGTTATGGAAAGAGCATTTAGCCTTGATCTCATCACATAACGCGTTCGCTAAATCAACATCAAAACCTTGGATTTGATTGTTTTCATCAACGAATTCAAATGGCGCATAAGTCGCTTCCATCGCGAACTTTATCTCTTCCTGCGCAACTGCATTGGCTGAAGCCAGGCCAATTAACGTTGCTAATAAAATCTTTTTCATCGCGATACTCCGTGCGTTGTTATTTTCATCAACCATAAATTAATCAATGAAAAATCAGCTTTCAGCATGCTTTTTAAAGCGAGACTTGACGTTGTTATGTCTGCTGAAATATCTGGGCTAATAGAAATAATGAAGGTATATCAATTTATAGAACTCTCTGAATCGCCAGAGACTATGCAAATTATCTATTCATCAGTGAGTCAGGTATTCCGCAAATTCAGAGGTTGCTGGTGTATGGAACGCCTCTTTCGTGCCGTGTTCGATGATGTGTCCCTTCTCAAGGTAAAGAACATGACTTGCAATTTTTTTTGCGAATTCAACCTCATGAGTCACTACAATCTGGGTGATGCCGGTTTTACTTAGCTTGTTAATGATCTGGACGATTTGGTTGGTGATTTCCGGATCCAGCGCAGCTGTCGGCTCGTCAAAAAGCAGTACATCAGGTTTCATCATCAAAGCACGGGCAATCGCTACACGTTGCTGTTGGCCGCCAGAAAGTTGCATCGGCCAGGCATCTGCTTTATCTGCCAGTTGCAAGGTTGAAAGAATGCTCATTGCTTCTTTATGTGCGTCATCTTTATTCATTCCAGCGACTTTCACTGGGGCTTCTACTAAGTTTTCCAGTACGGTCATGTGAGGCCACAAGTTATATTGCTGAAACACCATGCCAACCTTACGGCGCAGCTTTAAACCCTCTTTTTCTTGCACCTCAGCGGCAAAGTCAAATGTTTCGTCAGCAATAGTCAGTTCACCGCTATTCGCTGTTTCCAGCAAGTTCAGTACTCGCAGTAGTGAGCTTTTGCCTGCACCACTTGGGCCTAACAGCACGAGGGTGTTTCCTGTGTGACAGGTGAAATTAACATCGTGAAGAACCTGCGTGTTGCCGTAGAATTTGTTGATACCGCGAACTTGAATACTCATGCCGTTATGCTGCATTAATTGTCACCGGATGTTTATACTACCCATGATGGGTTATTATTCAAGAAAAATGTATAAAAAATCGTTTTTGTTGCTTTTTTGTATATTAATTGTTCATTTTTCAGTGTTAATGACTGGTTTAGCCACTTTGTGTTTTTGGTATTAAATAAGCCAACACTGATACATTTATGATGAATCGTTTCGAACAATCATGGCGATAACCGCATCTCACCGGAAAAGAAAAGTACGAAAAAGATCATTTCTAATATCGGGTGATTTTCTATTATTATGATTTATATGTAATTAATCGTTTTCAGTTTAGCTGGGCTCGGGTTGTTTATCGATCTGAAACCCTGAACTATGAAAGATCTTCGTTGGCATAAATATTGACGGAGTTACTTAACGAAAACTAGTAATAAGCTGCTGTATGTTTGCTGATTACTGCTTGATCGTATGAATTGATGATGGGGCGGGAAAAGCGATTACGAGAATTTAGTCATTTCAATCGATTAAAAAAGTAAGGATTTGAGACAATAAAAAAGGCCGCCGGAAGGCAGCCTCAACTTATTATGCAAATTTTACTGTTCAGAAATGCAATTATGCAGTTTGTACCTGTTGTACTGCCTGCCGACGAGCCTGCACAACAAGTGCAAAACCAATTATTGCGACAAAACCGGCAGCGAGCATTGCAGTCGTTACCGTAATCAATCCTTTTGCCGTAAAGGCCGAAACAATGCCACTTGCAGCGAAGCAGATAATGGTCTGCAGGAAATTCAGCAAGCCAGCTGCAGTCGCGCTGCAGTTTTTGAAATCTTCCAGAGCCTGACTAACAACAATAGGGTAAATCGCCCCATTGGCAGCAGCAAGGAAGCAAAATGGGATAAGGATCGGCCAGATGGTTGTTGGCTCAGTATTGGTTGAAATAAGGAACATTACCACCACACTTGCGAAAAATAGCTTTAATAACCAAGGTAAGATCTGTTTCCCTTCGAAGTGGTTCAGCAGAGTCCGACAGCCGTAGCCACCGATAATGAAGCCAATAGTTTGTGGCGCATAACTCAAACCGATATCGGCACCTGAATAACCCATAGCTCCCATGACAAAAGGCGATCCCGTCAGGTATGCAAAGAATGCGGCAGAACAAGCCGCAAAAATAACCATATTTCCGACGAATTTTTTTGAACGTATAATTTGCTGATAATCACGGCGCAACTTAATACTTGTCTTTTCATGTGTTTTGTTTATAGGAGCACTTTCAGTCTCCTTTATTGTCATAACTGCTATAACTGCACCAAAACCTACCAGTGAAATAAAGATGCTGCGCCAGCCGAAATGACCTTCAAGTAGTGCGCCAGCCAGTGGGGCAAGCGCCGGAGATAAGGCGACAAGCGGCATGATGGTCGCAAAAATACGCTCTGATACTTTACCTTCATAGCGGTCAACAACAACAGCCTGCCAGATAACTGTGGCACTACAGGCGCCCAAGGCTTGAGTAAAACGTGCTGCCAGGAACAGTTCGACAGTCGGAGCAAAAGCACACAGTACGGATGCGATGCTAAATAGGGTCATCCCTCCCAGAAGGACTTTGATACGGCCAATTCGATCCGATAACGGGCCATAGACCAGTTGACCAAGCGCCATTCCTAACAGGAATATACTTAGGGATAAGCCAATAAGCGGCTGTGTGGTGTTGAAGTCTTCTTGAATAGTCGCAAATGCCGGTAAATACATGTCTGTCGCCAGAAAACCTAACATACTTAGGCAGGCAAACCAGCTCAGGGTGACTTTAGATGGTTGGTTTTTCATTATGGTTGAACTTTATTGAAATAACATTGCGTGCAAGTGTAGTTGTGGCTTTCCTCACTGTGAAACGGTAATATTTCAACATTGCTTTCAAAAAAATTGATTTGATATGTTTTCGTACAATGATCTGCAAGTTATTGATGTTGTTGCCAGGCGCGGCAGCTTTTCTGCTGCCGCAGAAGAATTACACAAAGTGCCAAGTGCAATCAGCTATACCGTTCGGTTAATAGAAGAGCGATTAGCGGTCGATTTATTTGTTCGCATGCACCGGCAGGTGAAATTAACGCCTGCCGGCGAGTATTTTGTCGAAGAAGCACGCAATCTTATCAAACAGATGGAACAGATGCGTTTACAGACCCAGCGGGTAGCCAACGGCTGGTCACAAAGTGTTTCGGTTGCGCTAGATACCGTTGTACGTGAAAGTCGGGTTAATACCTTGGTGCGTGACTTTTATCAGGCTTTTCCCGATGTTGAGCTGCATTTGACCATGGAGGTGTTCAATGGTGTCTGGGATGCGCTGGCGGATGGTCGTGCAGATATTGCGATTGGTGCAACAGCCGCAGTTCCTGTTGGTGGATATTTCGCTTACCGCGATATGGGGACACTATTCTGGAAATTTGTGGTCTCCAAAGATCATCCGTTAGCAAAGACTGAGCATCAACTTGGCTCTGATGAGCTTGCGCAGTATCCTGCCATCTGTATTGAAGATACATCCAGAACCTTGCCCAAACGCGTCACTTGGCTGATGGATAACCAGCGCCGTATTATGGTGCCAAACTGGCACAGTGCCATGCAATGTTTAAAGGCAGGATTAGGCGTTTGTGTGATGCCTGCGCACATGGCGATACCGCATATTGAGACCGGTGCGCTGGTAGAAAAACAGTTAATAAATAAACCGGCGGTCAGCCCGTGTTGCCTGGCCTGGAAAACCGAAAGTACGAATCCGGCACTTGAGTGGTTGCTTGATTATTTGGGTGACAGCGACCAGTTACACCGTGAATGGATGCGTTAGTCATGATGTCGAATATAGTTTCTGAACAGTTAATGGTGCAGGGGATCAGGCTCACCGTGACTTCGGGTAAAGACACCCGCTATTATAACGATAACGGGTGCTTCAGTTTACTCTTTATCTCCTAGTGGCACCATGAGGTGTCTATAGGGGGTATCTTTCCACATTACGTATGGCCCGCCCGAATTGGGATCATCGGTTATTCCCTCAAGTAACTCCTTGGGAAGAATAATCATCAAATGCGGACCTGATTCGGTATAATCCGCAGCTTTTTTAGGCTCTGGGTGATAAGGGTCTGAATTGCTGACACCAGCCCCCAGATCTCCTTGAAGCATGTAGGAAACCCCAATGCCGGTTGCTTCAAAAGGGGCTTTATTACCCACCGCGTTTAACATTGTCATCCATAATGCATCGTTACACATAGGGGCGCCGTCATTCGGCATTGTGTCTGGCATGCATGTCCAGCCATTACTGCCCTCGGCAATGACCTTACCGTTAGCCATTACAGTCGCATTTTCGCTAATGGAAGCTGGCGCGGCTGATCTTGCTTTAGCAATGATACTTGCAACGTCATCTTCAGCGAAACTGACCCCAATACCTGATGTGCATAGAATAAGCGGCAAGATAAACTTTTGTGTGAGATTGTTGACCATACTGATTCTTCCTCTTCGGTGACTTTCTCTGGCACGGCATACCATGTCAATACCGTGGCCTGAAAACTCAACTTGAAGTATAGGAGTTATTTTCAAATGCGTAAGTATGGCGAAATTCAAACTGTAGTGGCACGGGAATAAATGTTTATTCAATCTCTCAGCGTTTGATAGCCTGCCCAGATCCGTGTGGCTGTTGTAACCCAACATAAGGTGCCGAATATCCAGGCTATAGTTGAGAAATGCTGCGGAAAGAGGCAGAACAGGATGAAACAGGCAATCGTTTCCGTTCCTTCGGTCAGGCCGCCAATGTAGTAAAGCGATTTTTGTTTATAGACCAGGTTTTCGATATTGAGCTTGCTTGCCATGATGGCAAAAGAGAGGAAACTTGATCCCGTACCGATAAAGGCAAAAATTAAAAATGCACCAGCAACGGCATTAGCGCCAGGATCGGCCAGAACAAAGCCAAATGGCACCATCGAATAGAAAAGAAAATCGAGGGTGATATCAAGGAAACCACCGCAATCGGTGATGCCTTGTCGACGGGCTATTGCACCATCTAAACCATCAAACAATCGGTTAATGAGAATAAAAGCCAAAGCCCAGTCATATTGCTGAAAGGCGAGGGCAGGCAGTGCCAGTAATCCCAGTAAGAATCCGGTTATTGTTACCTGATTCGCGGTGATCCCAATTTTATCCGGTAGGGCTGCAGCCGATTGTAAAGGCCTGCGAATCATTTTAATGGCATAACGATCAATCATGACGAGACTCCTTATTCCAGGGCCAGCGCAATACATTACCACCTTCGGGAATATCATCATCATCATGGGTGACCATCAGCGCTGGAATGTTCTGTGCTTTTATTTGCTCAAAGACAAATTGACGGAAAGCGGTTCGTAATTCCTTATCTAACTTGCTGAAAGGCTCATCAAGTAAAACCGCTTCGGGCTTAGCCAGTAAGGTACGCATCAGGCTGATGCGGGCTCGTTGACCGCCTGATATTTCTGTTGGCATATGATTTGCAAGCTCTTCTAATCCAATTTGTTGCAGGGTTGCAATGGCATGTTTTTTCCGGTCACTTCTCTTTATGTTCCGGGACAGGCCGAAGGCCAGGTTTTCCCAGATGTTAAGATGAGGGAAGAGCAGATCATCCTGAAATAAAATTCCAATCCGTCGTTGATCCGGTTCCAGTTCATTCATTGAACGGTTATTCAGCGAGATTTTTCCCTGCAGGGTAAACGTCGGACTTAAATGCCCCGCAACCGCACTGAGCAGGCTGGATTTACCACAGCCACTTGGTCCCATTAAGGTTAATACTTCACCTTGATTGACGCTAAAGGTCACAGACGAAATAAGCGGCACAGTGCCGTTACTTATAGTGAGGTTTTCCACAGATAAGGTCATCCGTGTTGGTACTCCGTTGTTGCTGACTGCGAGAGGAATAGCTTCCTGAGAAGCGACTGGCAATAAGCGCTAGGGTAAAGAAAGTTAAGGGTAATAACCCTTGTAATAATCCGTAAATTGCACTGACTCGGCGATCCTGCCCGCTGGCTAATGCCACGGCTTCGGTTGTTAATGTCGAGATACGTCCCGCACCTAAGATTTGGGTTGGCAGATACTGTGCCAGGCTCACACTTATCCCAACGGCAAGAGCCAGCCAGATAGCCGGCATCATGAGTGGACGCTTTACTCGCCACCAGGCAGACCACGCACTTAAGCCCAAACTGCGGGCAGACTGTTCCAGTCGAATATCATAGGTTCGCCATGGCCCGTCTAATGCCAGATAAAGATATGGATAAACGAAAAGAACGTGGCTCCATATTACCCATAACCAAAAGTGCTGGTCGGTAAACAGGTAAGTGGAAACCTGAATGCCGAATAAGAGAGAAAGCTGGGGGATCACCATCGCGAAGGCGATAAGCCAGGTTGGGATTCCTCGCTGGTACTTTTGCCGGTGTTCCAGACAGCCGATAGCCAGCACCAATGCGATAAGTGCACTGCTAAATGCCAGCAAAATACTATTGGATACCAGCTGTATCAATGATTCGCTTTCTTGTTGCCAGAAACGTGTGCTATAGCGGCTGGGCAGCAGATCAGGAAAGCGCCATCGTTGGGCAAAAGACCAGACGATCAGGACGGGAACCACAATGACAGGCACAATTGTAAAGGGCCAGTGCAAGTAAGCACCGCGTAAGACTGATTTCTTCTGTTTGGATGACGGGCCTGAATATTGCCATTGGCGCTTAATATCGAAGAGCAGCCATTCGATCAGACGAGCCAGTGCTAATACGCCGAAAGCAAGCACAAGCAATATGATAGCACCGACCGCTGCCCGGGGGATCTGGGTAAGATCGGGTTCACTGAACCACTGCCAGACTAATATCGCTAATGTTGGCGGGCGTGATGGCCCTAAGATCATAGCGATATCAACCACGGACAGGCCATAGGCTAATACGGCGTAGATCGGCATCCGCATTTTAGGCAACCACTGCGGTAAAATGACTTTCAGCCAGCTCTCGCGGTGGCTATAGCCCAGACCGGAAGCAACCGCCTGTAATTGATTCAAGCGTATTTGATGGAGTACTGAAACGCTCATTAACAATAGAAAAGGGGTTTCTTTAATTGCCAGCGCCAGCATCAGTCCAATGCCATACGGATCTTGAGTGAAAGCAAACAGCGATGCTGTGTCGATGCCTGCCGTTTCAGCAAGGCGGAATAGCCATCCTGTCGGGGAGAATGTAAAGGCAAAACCAATGGCAAATGCGACATGAGGCAGCGCCAGCATAGGTGCGATCAGATGCTCAATTCGCTGCCAGCGCGAACTGTTCCAGTTTGCCTGTAAAATCAGAAAGCAAAATGTGGTTGCCAGTATTGTGCTGCCGACACCCGAAATCAGTGTCAGTAATATGGACCGGCTCAGCCCCGGCCAGTGCAAGGCCGAGGAAAATGCAGACAGGTTTGGGGAATCTAAGCCAAGTGCGGGTAACCAGGAAAACGCTGGGATCGCAATGCCGATGACCCCGGGTAATAAGGGCAGTGCACATATCGCAATGGTTGCCAGGTATAGAAAACGGATCATGGCAGACTCAAAGCGTAAGTGATCTGAGTCGGGTATAAAAATAATAGTGCATATGTATCCGTGGTCTTCCTGATGCCTGATGAATAATGAGAAAGAGTGCCGAGTTTGCAGGATCTCGACACTCGTATTCTAGTTTTACTTTTTACTTTTTACTTTTTACTTTTTACTTTTTACTTGTCTAGAATTAATGCCCGTACCGGCGCTGCCATTCTTGTTCAATGGCTGTCAGCCAGCTTGGGTGAGGCTCGGCAACGGGTTTGAATAATGCAAAACCTCGGCTACCACTATCCAGAGCTTCTTCTTTCAGCACCGAAGGATCACCCCAGATGCTGGTATTGGCTTTTCGTCCTTGAGCTTCAGGGCTCAGTAAAAAATTAATTGCTACCAGAGCACCCTCTTTTGCGGACGCATTCCATGGAATGGCTAAAAAATGAATATTCGATAGTGCCCCTTGGTTGAAGGCGTAAGCCTGAGCGGTTTCTGCCAGCGTACCGTGCTCGATCGCGGCATTAGCTGCATTGGGGTTGAATGTAATGGCTAATAGTAGCTGCCGATCATCCAATAATTGAATGGTTTCGGTTGTACCTGACGGAAAACGTCGACCTTGTTGCCATGCGACCGGATGAAACTGGTCAAGGTACTGCCATAATGGTGCTGTAACCCGCTCAAAGCGTGATTTATCTTTATTCAGTTCAATGGGTTGATAAAGCGCGGGCCTGTCATTCGTCAGCTCAATTAATGCCGCTTTTAAGAAACTGCTGCCATGAAATTCAGGTGGCTGAGGATAACTGACTTTACCGGGAAATGCTTTCGCCAGGCTCAGTAGCTCAGAAAAACTTTGCGGTGGATTATTCAGGGTTTGTTTATCATGAATGAAAACAAGCTGTCCAACCCCCCAGGGGGCTTCTAATCCTTCCGTTGGTTCGGTGAAATCTTCAAAAACCGGCAAGCGCTGATCAACATATTGCCAGTTGGGGAGTTGATCGACAAAAGGTCCGAACAATAACTTTCCTTGTTTCATCGAACGAAAGTTCTCGCCATTGATCCAAACCAGATCGACACTGCCGTCGCTGTCTTTACCGGCCGTCTTTTCAGCCAGTAACCGTTGGGTGGTTTCTGCAATATCAGCCACTTTCACATGCTTAAGTGTGACGTTGTAACGCTGTTTAAGTTGCTTCGCTGACCAGCGCAAATAGTCGTTAATTTCCTGGCTGCCACCCCAGGCATTAAAGTAGACCGTTTGCCCGTTCGCCTTACTTTCAATACTCTGCCATTGCTCCGGCGGCTGAGGGGAAGCTTGTTCCGCACTTACAAAACTGCAGGCTAGCGATAGTGCCAGCCCCATAACTAGTTTTTTCATTGAACGTCCTTATTCTCGTTTAATGCTGTCACTGATTTAATGCTTACTGATTCTTCTGCGTTGACTGTTTGTCTCTTTATTATATCTGACTGGTTTTCTTCTGAGGCTTTTTGGTGCCGCATCCAGGTGTGGTACTTTTTCACCCAGGCTAACAGTACCTGGGGGGCATTTTCCTGTTTCCAGACACCAGCTGCATACTTATTGGCTTCGCTCATAGTCGGGTAGGGATGAACCGTTCCCAGTATTTTATTCAACCCCAATCCGTGACGCATGGCTAAGGTAAATTCAGTAAGTAGCTCACCGGCATTATGGCTTACAATTGTTGCGCCGAGGATTTTGTCTCTGCCTTTCGGAGTGATCACTTTGATAAAACCATAATTTTCGCCGTCTGTGATCGCCCGATCAAGATCGTCGATGCCATAAGTAACCACTTGATAGCTGATCCCTCGGTGTTGTGCTTCTTTCTCGTTAATACCGACTCTGGCAATTTCGGGGGAGGTGTAAGTTACTGCGGGCAATACGGAATAATCGGCTTTGAACTTCTTAAACTGACCAAACAAACCGTTGACGGCGGCATACCATGCCTGGTGTGCCGCTGCGTGGGTTAACTGAAAAGGTCCCGACACATCACCGACGGCAAAAATATTAGGATATTTGGTTTGCAGGTAATCGTTCACCTCTACGGTGCCACGCTCTGTTGTCGCAATACCGAGCCGTTCAAGACCAAACCCCTGAACATTTGCTACGCGACCAAGAGCAAGCATGACGGCATCAAATTCAATAGCGACCTGTTTACCGTTGTTTTCCAGATAAGCGCGTTGAACAAGTGTTTCATTATTTTGGGTGAGTCCTTTAGCTGTAACGGACTCGAAGCGTATCGCTTTATGGCCAAGTCTGATATCAACACCATCCTTGAGCATGCTTGCTTTGACTAAAAGCGAGGCGTCGGCATCTTCGCGAATGAGTAATTGCTCTGCCATTTCAACGATGGTGACCTTGCTACCTAAACGACTAAAGCTCTGTGCGAGCTCACAGCCAATCGGGCCCCCACCCAGAACTAACAAGCGTTTTGGCTGCTCTTTGAGAGACCAGATTGTTTCCGACGTTAAGTAATTAACATCTTGCAGTCCCGGAATGTTAGGGACCAATGGACGGGCACCTGTTGCGATAACAATATTACGGGTGGTGATGCGCTTGCCATTGACTTCTACTTCCCATGGGGAAAGGATTTGTGCTTCGCCTTTGACACAGTTGACCCCCAATTTGGAGTAACGTTCGACTGAGTCGTGGGGTTCGATTTTCGCGATAACGTTATGAACCCGAGCCATCACCTGTTGAAAATTGACCTGTGGCTTGTCAGTAGTAATACCAAATTCATGGGCACGAGCAATTTCAGCCATGGCATGTGCCGCGCGGATAATGGCTTTCGATGGCACACACCCGGTATTGAGGCAGTCCCCCCCCATTTGATGCTTTTCGATAAGTGTGACTTCGGCTTTAACCGCGGCGGCAATATAAGCGCTGACTAAGCCGCCGGCACCCGCACCAATAACCACCATGTTCTGATCAAATTGATCAGGACGCTGCCAGTCAGCATATACACGACGCTGACTAATAATCTTCATGATGATCTTAGCAACGAGAGGGAATACACCCAGCAGCGCAAGAGAGGCTAATACAGGCGCTGAAATAATACCGCTTAATGTTTCAATTTCGCCTAACTGAGTACCCGCATTGATGTACACCACGGTACCTGCCAGCATACCCAACTGACTCACGACGTAAAACATACGGGTACTCAACGGGGTTAAACCCATTAACAGGTTTACCACAAAGAATGGAAACACGGGAATTAAACGCAGGGTGAACAGGTAGAAGGCTCCGTCTTTTTCGATGCCGGCATTAATCGGAGCAATACGACTGCCGAATTTCGTTTGTACCCAGTCACGTAAAATAAAACGGCTGAATAAAAACGCCAGGGTAGCGCCAATCGAACTGGCAAATGATACCAGCACTAAGCTCCACCAGAAACCAAATAATGCAGCACCTAACAGCGTCATGATAGCGGCACCAGGCAGTGACAGAGCGGTTACAATCACATAAACGGAAAAGTACACCAGACTCGATAACAGAGGTTGTTCGGCAATCGTATCTTTTAACGCTAGTTGCTGAGCCTTAGCTTGTTCCAGGGTAAAGTATTGCCCCAAATCAAATGCGAACCAAAGTGCTATCAGGGTGAAAATTGTAACGAGGAGCAAGCGTTTTTTTCTATCCATGAGACACCTCTTGCTATTTAATTTGTGATTCAGCTGTTGATGAGTCCTGCTCATCGTTAACTTGTATCGGTAAAGAGCACAGTTCTTGCGAAGGAACATCAAGTGCGGTATTAAATTTGGCGGATAAGTTCTGGAATGCCGCTAATGCCGTTAACTCGACAATACTATCTTCATCAAACCACTTTTTAAGATCAACGAGCATTTCTTCGCTAATGCGTTGGCCCGTAACCGTCATCGCTTCGACATAGGTTAAAACAATCTGCTCTTGCTCGGTGAATAATTCACTTTGCTGCCAGTGGGCAAGGGCCTTGATTTTTTCGACAGAGTTACAGCGTTCGGCGAGTTTCATACCGTTGGCATCAACACAGAAGGCACAATCGTTGAGTTGTGACACACGAACACAAACTAGAGAGCGGATAACGGGAGAAAGCGGTGATGATTTTCGGTCGAGAAAACCAAAGAAAGCCGCAACGAGCCAGAACAGTGCCGGACGCCTTCCCCAAAGCAGGGCAGGATTTAACACTTTCCCGTAATGGCGCTTTTGAAGCCAAAGTAATGGTTTGATAAAAATAGAGTAACGAGGCTTAACGGAAATACGCACTTTGGACCCTTATTGCTGTAGTTGTTTGGCATAACGCAATGCTATACCAACGTAGCAACAAAGACCGGGCTAAGGGTATGAATATTTCAGGAATTTATGAAATTGTTCTTATAATTCGATTAGTTGGTGGTTATTTCAACACTTCGGATCTCAACTTGCTGTGCAACCTGAGGATCAGATTGTTCTGTGGCGAGTAAGTAGCCGCAGGCCACGACAGGAATTAAAGCGAACAACATGGTTTTACCTATATGGTAATTACGGTACCAGTATTTTTTAGCCCTTATCTTAAGGATTAATCCCCAAAACAGCATTAACAGGTTAAAGGCAGCAATGATGGTAAGAATGTCATACAGCAGATCTAACGGTGCAAGCTGGTTGTAAACAAAAAACATTGCCACAAACGGAGGAAGCAAACTGATAAAAATCAAACTGCGAAGTAGTTTGGGCCACTTACAAAATTTGTCTTTAAATATGTGATCTGTTTGACCTGGGAAAGGCTTGGAGCAGAACATAGCAACCTCTCAGTAAATAATACCGGCCTGATTTTACAAACATTAATATCAATTGACAGCTTATTGATGCATTTATGAGCATCTTTGTGAGAGGGGTTCAATATTTGACACTGATAGATAGATGGCGTTATGAGTCTTATTGTATAAACGGTTTTGGGGGAAGAGAGTTGAGAAGTGTGATTAAAAAAGAGGCGTGATACGCCTCTTTGATGGTTAATTGTTTATGGTAACTCAGACAATAATTCGGTACGTCGCTGTTCTGTAATAACAGACCAATGTTTACCACTGATCGCACCTTCCAATGCCCATAACAACTCGACATTTAATGACTCTTGATGCGTTTGCTGTAAGGCTTTGTAAGCATCAAGTGCGCCAAGATCAAAAAGTTGTTCGATAGTATCAATGCCTGCTTTCTTTAACATTCGTTCATTGGCTAAACGTAGGTTCGGAAGGTCTTTAATACGATTAGGCCCGGTATTGCTTTTGGTTTCTTTATCTTGTTGGGCTGCTGCTAGAGAGCGTTTTGCCTGACTGAGAATTTTACTTGTGTCATTCCACCATTGTTCAGGAATCGCATAATGCTTCGTGACAACAGGAAATCCGCGCTTCTTGTACACATATGGTTCAAGGCCGGCCTCCTTAAATTCTTGCTCATTATCGGCGTTTGCACGCAAGTGTAATTTATCATTCACTACAAGAGCGAACATAGTTTCACCGGCGAAAATACCAAAACCGCCAAACATTGAGCGTGACCTGATACAATCTAAACAGTCAAATAATTTTAGTGAATCTTTTAGTACTGATTTATCCATGCTTCTTCTCGGTGAAAAAATACTTTGAGTCACCTAACATCTGAGCGATGAAGAGATTAGCAGGTTACCTGATAGTTTTGTCAAATGTGTGTGAGAATTTGACCATATCAGAGCAAAAATCCATCGGTAACCCCGCTACCATAAGTTAAGTAAGTTATTAATAAACTACTTGGCTTTTAGGCCGGAAGCTTTGCGTCCCACTCTTTCGCGTGGTTTGCCTTGTTCGTGACGGGACAAATATTATCGTAGATAAGACACTTCTTCAAGTGTTTAAAAATGCGATCTTGATTTGAGTTATTTTCTTTTTTATGTGCTACGGGCATACAAAAAAGGGCATTAGTTATATTTATTGCATGTATTTGTTTGGGTTAATCGATCAGTTTTTATGATGGTAGATTAATAGCTAAAAAGCCGACAAATGATGACATGTCGGCTTTTATTGTATGTTACCGGGATCAGCGGGTTCAGTTTAAATCTTTGACAGATTTCCGGATCACTAATTGAGGCTCCATCTCAAATATACGACGGGCATGACTCTTATTTTTCATGCGTTCCATCAAAATTTCGACAGCCGTTTTACCTAAGCGGCGTTTGGGCTGGTGGATTGTGGTCAACGGTGGTGAAAAATAGGGTGCTAGTTCAATGTTGTCGTAACCGATGATAGAAATATCGCCAGGTACGCGTATACCGGCCTGCTCAAAAGTACTGATCAGCGCCATGGCCATAATGTCGTTGAAACAAAAGATGGCAGTAGGGCGCTCTTTCATTGCAATATACTGGTTAGCCGCGACAACAGCAGACTCACATTCAAAATCGCCTTCGAGAATCCAATCTTCATTCACGGTCAGATTGGCTTCTGCCATTGCTTTTTTAAAACCTTTCAAACGCTCACGGCACGTTATTTTATCAATATGACCTGACAGACAGCCAATTTTAACATGCCCATGCTCGATAAAATGCTTGGTAGCAATGTAGCCACCAAATTCAGCATTATCCTGAATCTTATCAGTATGTGGGCTTTCCGGGCCCCAGTCCATGATCACCATTGGCAGATCACTTTTACGTTCAAGCAGATCAAGTAGCACTTGATCGAGATCAGAACACATAACAAGCAACCCATCAACACGCTTTTCAGCTAGCATGCGCAGGTAGTCACGTTGCTTAGATAAGTTACCTTCGGTATTACAAAGGATCAGGGTGTAGCCTTCCTTATAGCAATACTCTTCAACACCATGAACGAGTTCAGCAAAAAACGGGTTGGTTGATTTGGTTACCAACATCCCAATGGTGCGAGTCGTATTGCACTTGAGGCTTCGTGCTACGGCACTGGGTGCGTAGTTGAGTTCATCAACGGCGGCCAGTACTTTTTTCTGTGTTGCTTCTGCCACGAAGCGAGTTTTGTTGATCACGTGAGAAACTGTTGTGGTCGACACGCCAGCCATACGTGCAACATCTTTAATCGTTGCCATATTTATTCTTCTAATAATTGTAAGTCAGAGGTCTTATCCGACCGATTCTTAACTGATACCAAATTGAGTAACTACGCAACCGTCAATTACCTATTTATTCAATTTGGTACGATAGATATTTCACAAAGTATAAAACGTCAAAAAGCCGCTTCTCTAACGGGCGGCGTAGTATTTTTGTTAGCCCCAAAAGGCGTTTCACTGTGTAATCGCTTGCGCTCACATTTTACTGAGTGTAGCGCACAGTGCAACATTTCTGTTTACCAAGAGGAAATTACTTGATAGACATCAACAATTTTTATGCGATTTCAATAAACTAGGCTCATAACAATGTACCGATAAATACGGTTTGATCGTTTTTGTGAAAGGCTATTACTTGGCTTTTTTGTTGAACCGATATAATTGAGAACCGAATGGGGATCAATAATTAATGAAATTGGTATAAAAAAAGCCGGCATGTAATGCCGGCAAGGGAGATAGTATCAGTCTTTACGACGACCGATTAGGTTATTCTTCTTCTCCGGCAAGGAATGCCGAGTCTAATTGACAAAATGCAACAAGCAGGTCAACGGCTGCGGTATAGAAACCAAAGCTATCTCGGGTTTTACATGCTTGGGCAAAGATTGGCAGCCAGTTCAATAGCATGCTGTTCACAAATGACAGCTGTGCCTGCATTACCTCTTCTCGCTTTTCATCGTCTTTTTGTCGGTTAGCTAAGATAATCAGGTTACCCATGAAATCCAGCTCAACAGCAATGTGGTCTGCGGGTTCATTGAATTCTTTATGTTGAGCAATGTTATACTGCTCCATTAGCTTATTCATGTCCTGCGCCGGTTTGTCGTTCAGCAGGCCGCTTTCACCAACATAAATAGAAGCATATGGCAGAGCGCCAGACTTTGGTGTGCTCAGGAATAAGCCACAAAAATCTGCTGCCAGCTCAAGTTGTGCATCTTCACGCACTTTTAAACGGTTAGTCGCCTCGCGGAATGACTCGACAGGCTGTTTAAGCTCTGGTGTCATACCAAGACCAGACAAGAAGGTGAACATTTCGTCACCGTGATATTCCATCAAATCTTCCGTTGTCAACTCACGAGCTAATAGTGAAGACATCCACCAGTAAATTTCAGCACGTTGTTCGTTGAAAGCAATAAACTCTTGCATGATCACTGTCACTCCAGACACTTAAAAACCTATTCACATAAAACAGGATGTTGTAATGATTATATGTGAATAGGCTCTATTTATGGGTAAAGAAAGGCAATGTTGTTACATTCATCGCCTATAAATTTATCAATAGCCTGCAACTGCAGGCTATTGATATCTTTTCGGATAAAGCTACTCCTGAATACCGCGAGTTACGCTAAGTCCATCGCCGGGAAGAGCGGGTTGATATCAGTGACTTCTTCCGGACCGTTGAAACCCGTTACCGCGGGTACTTTACCGGTATACTTCTCGATCTCTACCTGCGCAGAAGCGGCTGTTGTTGCCTGAGCCAATTTCGATGAGCCGACATCCTGAGTCAGCACGTTTGGATCGCCGTAAGTACAAAGTGTACCCGGTTTACCACCTTCAAGCGGGCTGTACCAGGCACCTTCGTGAATACGACAAACACCTGACTTATAGTCATCAGTCACAACGGCCCCGGCAAGAACTTCACCACGGTCGTTGAATACACGAACAATATCACCAGATTTAATACCACGCGTTTTCGCATCGACAGTACTGATGTAGACAGGCTCACGGTCTGCTACAGAGTAAGTCGCGCGGTGCTCTGTTGAAGAGCAGAGCTGCGAATGCAGGCGGTGGTTCGGGTGCGTACTCTGCATATTAAGTGGGAACTTGTTCGAACGCGGGCCACCGTGGCTACGCTCTGTCTTTTCAAACCACATAGGGTGACCTTGGCAATCATCGTAACCCATGTCTGCGATGGTCTTACAGTAGATTTCAATGAGGCCAGACGCTGTACCTAGTGGTTCTAAATCCGGTTCCTTGCGGAATGATTCGTGACGAACCCACTCTTTGCCCTCTGGGAACTCAATAAAGCCTTCGCCTTCCCAGAACTTCTTGAAGTTAGGCATACGAACGCCCAGCCCACGGCCCTGCAGACGCGCACCGTTATAGATCTGTTCAATCCACTCCATCTGTGTCTTACCTTCGGTAAACGCTTCTTCGCGATTGTAACGACGGCATAGCTCACGGAAGATATCAAAATCATCTTTAGCTTCAAACAGAGGCTCAACCACTTTTGGCAGTGCGATAATACCGGCATTGGAGTGGTTACCATACTGTTCGATATCGTTACGCTCATGGGTGGTTGTGGCTGGAAGGACAATATCGGCAAAACGGCAGGTTGCAGTCCATTGGTGCTCAACAGACACAACCGTTTCCAGCTTACGCCACGCTTTGATCATCTTGTTGCGATCCTGGTGGTGGTGGAATGGGTTGTTACCACAGAAGATAGCCATCTTCATCTCAGGGAATTTCACATCGTGACCATTCCACTGAATGGTTTTGCCCGGGTTTTCGATACAGTCAACGAAACGGGCAACTGGGATGTAGGTCGAGTAACCCTTGTATGAACCATTGTGAATCGGGTCAACACCAGTCACACCACTAAAGCCTGACATAAGCGGGCCGTTTGAGGTGACAGAGCCTGCATCATTGTAGTGCCAGCCGAACCCAAAACCGCCGCCAGGCAGACCGATCTGACCCAGCATTGCAGCAATAACAACCAGCATCCACGCATACTGCTCACCGTGCTGCATACGCTGTAGACACCAGCCGCCAATGATCTGAGTACGGCCAGAAGCCATCTGGCGAGCAAGAACGCGAATGTCGTCTGCTTTGATCCCGCAGATTGTTTCTGCCCATTCAGGTGTCTTTTCTACGCCATCTTTCTCACCGGTCAGGTAAGGAACGAATTGGTCGAAACCTGTGGTGTAGTCAGCGATGAAATCTTTGCTGTACAGGTTTTCGGTATACAGGGTATGCGCAATAGCCAGCATCAACGGAAGGTCGGTTTGCGGGTTAACTGGGATCTGCTCGCCACCGACCGCTTTTTGGGTTTCAGAACGAACCGGATCAACGTAGATGACTTTGATTTCGTTGTTCTTCACTTTTTCAGCCAGCTGCTGATAGTAGGCATACGGGCTGTGATCCGGTACCAGCCAGCCAACCTGGAGATTTTTAATTGGGTCAGAGCCCCAAATTACGATGGTGTCAGAGTGTTCAAGAACCAGCGGCCAAGATGTCTGCTGCTCGTAAACTTCCATTGCCCCGGCAACGTAAGGCAGAACTACCTGCGCGGCACCCGTTGAGTAGTCACCCATCTTTCCAAGGTAAGTACCGTGAAGGCCAAGTGCACGGCTCATCATCGTACCGGCAGAGTGCAGTTTACCAACTGACTGCCAGCCGGTGTGGCCAGCGTATAGCGCACTTGGGCCGTAGCTATTCTGTACCCGTTCCATTTCGTGGTAGAAGAAATCCAAAGCCTGAGACCATGGCACACGAACAAAACGGTTGTCACCTCGCTGGGTTGTATCTGACTTAAAGCCGTGTTTCAGCCAGTCAATACGTACCATTGGGTATTTCACACGAGCGGGGTTGTAAACGACTTCACGTACGCCGTTGATCATTGGCGTAGGGTGTAGGTCTTTCTCGAAAGGAACCGTATCTACCCAAACACCATCAACAACTTTGGCACGGAAAGCCCCCCAATGAGAGCCAGAAAGTACTTCGCCGGTGAACTTTGCTTGTGTTTCTGATGCCGCGATGGCCTTGCGTGGTGCCAGCAGGCTTGTACCCACGACAGTCGCAGCACTCGCAGCAACCATTCCGGACAGGAAGCGACGGCGTGATACGCCTTTATTTAGAATTTGAGTCGCCATATAGGAAATCCTTTAATTAAAATTCTTTTTCAAAGGGCGGGGAGAGTGATTTATATCGCCATCCCCGCCTATCAGGAATTAGTGTGCGCCAGCGCCGCCAGTGTCTTTACCGTGATTCTGGAGGTACTTCAATAATGTGCGTTCTTCAGTTTTGCTCAGACGGTAATAGGCGCTCATCGCATTAAGGCCAGAGATCCAACCGTTTGCAGTGAAGTGCGCCGGGTCTGGTGCGGCATGGCAGGCATTGCACGTTGCGCCGTACATGTCTTCTGCGTAGTTCCAGATTGGCTTAATGTTGTCAATCATGTCTTCAGCGGTGATCCAGGCTTCAACCGAAACGTGCTGCCAGACGATGTCTGTTGCGGTATCAGTTTGTTCTTCGATAAGTTGTTCCGATGCTTTCACGTCGCCACGGATTGTCGCCTTGAAAACGCGTTTACCCATGTATTCTGTCATCACACGGCCTTTACCCGCTTTTTCAAGCCAGCCGTCAACCTTGATTTTCAGCATGTCATCTTTACGCTCAAGAACCGCAACTTCAGAGGCAGGAAGAAGTTTGCCTTCTGTTTTACCGTTGGCATCAGCGGTGGCATACAGGTCTTTTTCACCCAGCGAGTAAAGTGTCTCAGCCGCCGCGCCTTGCGTATTCGCCGTTGCCTGAAGCTCTTGGAAATCTTTCTGGAAGCCACCAGCCATGTTAGGCAGTTCGTGGGCAATACCCTTGTGGCATTCGATACAGTTCATGTCTTCGGCTGCCGCTTTCTTCATCTCAAATGCCGCTTTGGCAGACTGTTTGCTGTGGTCCATATCATCATATGAGTGGCAACTCTTACACGTCTTGGAGTTCTGGCTGCTCATTCGATCCCAGACGGTTTGTGCCATATGCAAGCGGTTATCTTCAAATTTTTCAGGTGTGTCGATCTTGCCGGTTACGAAATGATGGTAGAGATCTTTTGCTGCCTCGAGTTTACGGATAACTTTGCCTGGAAAATCTTTTGGCTGGTGACAGTCAACACAGACAGCCTGAACACCGGAAGCATTCTTGAAATGAACTGTTTCTTTGTATTCCTCGTAGTTCTGTTCCATGGTGTGGCAAGAAGTACAGAATTCGATAGTCGATGTGACTTCAAAGCCTTTGTGGACAACAAACGTGCCCGAAAGAGTAATAATGATGCCGATAAATACCAGCGCAAGAATTGGATACTTGCTGCTTGGTCTAATCAACTTTTGCCAAAGTTTTTTCATAATGGAAGATTCCAGAAATAATGAATGCCTGCCGTAAAGTACGGTGACGTATAAATTTTTATGGTTTAATCTTAAAACTACGATGTGAAAAAGGTTAAGGGTTGGCATGAACAGTTTTGGCTTGCTTATGAGAAATTGTTAACAGGCTATTGTTGTGCTACCGTTTTAATGCCTGC
Organism: Photobacterium sp.; assembly: GCF_057456235.1. NCBI lineage: Bacteria > Pseudomonadati > Pseudomonadota > Gammaproteobacteria > Vibrionales > Vibrionaceae > Photobacterium > Photobacterium sp. The sequence goes on from NZ_JBVCPH010000003.1 coordinate 107,380, forward strand.
TGAAATATAAATAAAGAGATAAAAATGAGTCATCATGTGCTTGTTGTAGAAGATGAGATTGTGACCCGTACCAAGCTTGTCGGGTATTTTGAAAATGAAGGGTATAAAGTCAGCGAGGCGGACAGTGGCGAGCAGATGCGTAAGATTATGGCTGCTGAAAAAATTGACCTTGTGATGCTTGATATTAACCTTCCGGGTGAAGATGGTTTGATGCTGACTCGCGAGTTACGCAGCCGCTCTGAGGTCGGTATTATCTTAGTGACAGGCCGTACCGATAGTATTGATCGTATCGTCGGGTTAGAGATGGGCGCCGATGATTATGTCACTAAGCCGTTTGAACTACGTGAGTTACTGGTTAGAGTTAAAAACTTGTTATGGCGCATGGGCTTAGTTGAAAAAGCGCGTGATGAAACCATGGTGGAAATGCACGAAGATAACATTATTCGTTTCGGTGACTGGCAGTTTGATATCAATAAACGCGCGCTGACTCATAATGGCTTGCCAGTAAAATTGACCAAGGCAGAATATGAACTGTTAGTTGCTTTTTCCTCACATCCAAATGTTGTGCTGAGTCGTGAGCGAATCCTGAATATGTTAAGTCACCGGGTAGAAGCACCGAACGACAGAACCATTGATGTGCTTATTCGACGGATGCGTTCTAAGATGGAGGTTGATCCGAAAAACCCTCAAATCTTTGTCACTGTTCACGGTGAAGGGTACATGTTTGCGGGCGATTAAAATGCGTTGAGGCTGACTGTTTGCAACGAGAAAATCATTATTTATAGCGGCGTCATAACTTGTAATAAATTAGCTGGCATACTGTGTATGCCGGTTTTTTTTAGTTAAAAATCGGACCTTTTTTTGATTTAAATCAAGTGATGTTACTGGTTGTTAATGGGTTTAACATTCTGGCTCTGCTTAGGCCATCTTGCAGGTTAATTCTTTGATGCACAGATCTTGGGTAAGTTAATGTAATTAACAGAGTGTTCACTTGGTTTGAGTGTGAAGTAGAAGAATATGAATGGATTAATTTTGAGGTTATTTGGCTATAAATAAAGCCTGACAGTGGTCAGGCTTTATTTTGTTTAAAAATCCAGCGTTTATCGCTGTAAAATACGTGCTGTGATTTGACGTATTTGAGGCAGGCTATGAAGGCTTTCTTGAGCGAGTTCTTTCTGCTCTTCAAGTACGCTTTTCAGAATGTCATTTGTCGTTAAGGGATTAGCCAGCACAACACGGAAAACGGTGGTGATTTTGTGATCCCATTTTTCCGGTGTCAAACGTGTACGTGAGACAAATGATTTGCCTGATTCACGCTGTCTTTTCTGAATGAATTTTGTCAGATCATCCAGAGCATCTAGCAATGTAAGCCTGTCTCCGGTATTTGCTGCCTGAAGGGCTTTTTGTGTTTCCGCTGGCACGTAACGGTAAGTTAGCAGACACAATTCAGGTTCAGTGATAAGTTCAAAATCAGGGTCTTGCCTGATCAGTTCAGCAAAGTATTTGGCCTTTTCGATACTGTTGTTGATCAGCATTTCGTAGCCTGGGCGGCTAATAATGTTCATGCTGGCGAACAGCAGCATGGCCATGCCGCTCCGCGATCCTTCTAACGTATGGCTACCCAGATCTTTTGATCCCTTACGTAATATATATTCGGCATGATGCTCAATCGCAGCCACGGAGGCCGGATTCTTGAAAATTACCATACCCGCACCCATCGGTACATACAGTTGCTTATGAGCATCAATCGTTACTGAGTCAGCACGCTCTATTCCCTTGAGTAGTGAGCGATATTTATTAGACATCAACGTTGCACCACCCCAAGCGGCGTCTACATGGAAATGGCAGTCATGCTCAACAGCAATGTCAGCGAGTTGATCAAGCGGATCAATATTGCCTGTTTCCGTAGTACCAGCCACACCCACGATCGCGAACGGCTTAATGTTTCTCGCTTTCAGTGAGTTGAGGGTGGCTCTGAGTTCGTCAAGACGGACACGATTATTGTCATCCGTTTTGACCGGAATAACACAGTCGCGACCAATGCCAAGTACATCTGCGGCTTTCTTTAAGGAGTAATGGCCACGTTCAGACACCAACACCGCCAGGTCATCATAGCCGTAATGCTTCATTGCCCGGAATAGTCCTTCCTGGGCAACACCGCGAAATTCGCCGTCAGGCTTCAATACGTTATTTCGTGCAACCCAGAGCGCAGTGATGTTGGCGATCGTTCCACCGGAGCAAAACGCCCCGAGAGAGTGGTTAGCGCTATGCATCCATTGCTGATAAAAACTCTCGTCTTCATTGAAGATTAAGTTATGGATCATTCCCAGAACCTGACGTTCCAATGGGGTGAATGCCTTTGATGTCTCGATCTTAACCAGGTTTTGGTTCAGACCAATCATGATTTTTGATAGAGGCATCAGAAAATAAGGCAAGGCTGAGGTCATGTGACCAATAAAACTCGGCGCAGAAGTATGCACCGATTGGGCTACCAGCTTGTTCAGTAAAAATTGGGTGTGCTCGGAAACGAAGGTAGGACTTTCAGGAATATCAGCAGAAGAAAAGTCCTTTTCAATCTCAGCAAGCGGTTTTTCACTCGCGGCAATATGGGTACGCAAAAACTCATTCAGGTTCTGCGATATTTTTTGCTCAATCAATCCAAGGGTTGATTCGGGTGCTTCCGGCACTGTAAAAATGCGATGCAAAGATTCTAATGACGCATCGGCTTTTCTGTTATCCACTGCCATAATAAATTGGTACTTTCGGTTAACTTCCGCAAATTATTGCTAATTTAATGGAATTTGGTATCGATGTCTCGGAAAATTCCACATTGATATAGGAATTACTTAATAAACTCAGGTAAGAGTATTGATATTACTCATCGGTATTTTGGCTGAAGTTAAAAGACATAGTTAACGCCAACCGTCATTACAAGTGACTTTTCATCATAAAAACTGATGGTTGAGTTGCTATCGCTGTAACCAATCAATGATACCAGCCCCCAATTCTTCCAGCCAAACGGTTTATTGTATGCGTAAGCAAGAAAAGCCCTCCAGCGGTCATCCATCTGGCGTTGATCAAATACCGGGTTGTCATCATCAAATCTGGCACGATCATAGCTCAAGGTAAGCGCAAAGCTTGAGCTTGGTAATAATTGAACAAGACCGATTTCGGCACCATAAATATGACTAGCCATTGCTTTACCGTCAGCATCTATACGGGTGTAGTTCACAGCACTGCGCAAAAAGCGTTTAGCGCTAATGGTATGGCGGTAAGCTCCTTGCAGATACAGGATGTTACTTTCTCTTTCTAATAACGCTTGCTCTTGTGGTGTGAAATACTCTTGACCACTTTTTTCATCATCAATTTTTTGCTGACCAGCGGCGACTTCGACGGAAAAATCAGAGCCTAAAATTTTCTCATATTGAAAGCGTAAGCCCTGAATGCTTGAATCGGTTTCTTTGCGTGGCTGATTTTCGATATAGGGGTCCTGCCATGTGTTCTGACTAAGCAGGCCGGGCACATAACTGATGCTGAGCATGCCGTTTTGTTGCAGTGATTGACGGTAACCTAATTCAACGTGGAAACGGCCTAAAGCAACATCAGAACGACTTGTACCAAAGAACAACTGTTTATCGGCACCGTCGAAGGTGTAATGCAGCGAGCCCAAAGGGGCAATCAGGGCTTCAGTTTTTTTTTCACCAGGCTGTAACAGGGAAGAGGTTGTTTGATTGTCAGTATTAAACTGTGAAGTCGTTTGGGTAAACCCCGCCAGCAGGGAGATATCGCCGCTAAATCCAGGTTGCCATTTTTGGCCAGGTTGAGCCATAACAGGCGCAGAGGCCAGACAGATGAGCACGCCTAAGTGAAGAGGCTTCATATTGCTTCCTTGTGAAAAATAATGTTATTAAATTATTCTGACTGGTGTTATTGGCATTCGATATTAGCAACCTTTGTCATTTTTTCGTTATAGGCACTAAGCGGCTTATCAATGTTACCCGGATGGGTGAGAAGCTCTGCAAATGCACTACGAAGCTCATAGTTTTTTGGGTGGGGCTTACTTTGGCGATCTTCAAACGCTTTCTTTGCGTAAACACCAAGCGCATTTTGTTGCTGCGACAGTTTCTTAACGTCGTTTTGAGTGAGTTGTAGCCATGATTCAACGGAAAGAGACAGGTCTAAGCGACTTTTATCATTATCTAAATACCAGTCAACGGCTTCGCGGTTGAGTTCAAAGTGATGTTTACGACCTTCTAAAAACCATTCCCCAACCTCCGTTAGGCCCTGATCTTTCTCTACAGCCAAATCAACCAGGCTTTGATACCAACTAAGCGAGGCATCAACATACTGGTGATATTTATCGCTCTCGCAACTGCCAGTTGACGCGAATACAGTACCAGGAAGCAGTACGAATGAAAGAACTACAGCAGGTAACTTCATTGCCTATCCTTTAAATGTCAGTGTTGAACTTTGTGTGATGATTGTAACGGGATGATTGTCAGAAAGAAAAGGATTCTTTGCGGGAATGATTTGTGGCTAACAAATATGTGAGTTGACGATCATGGCAGTTATGCCGCTGTTATTAAAAAAGAGGCTCAATGAGCCTCTTTTTGGTTAATTAGCTAATCTTATGATTTTCTAATATAAATTATTTTCCGTTGCCCTTCATTGCCAGGGCGATACAGTAAGCTGCGCCACCCCAGGTAATACCAAGGCCAAACAGCATCATGATAATTGCACCTGTTGTCATAATTAGCCCTCCAGCTGGCTTTGTGGTTTGGATGTCAGGTTGATAACAACGGCAGTTACAAACATTGCTGCAATCAACCCCCAGCCAAGTAGTAATAAGTCAGACATTTCGTAGCCACCGTAACCGTCAGTCAAGGTATTTGAAAGGTTAGTGACAAGGATCATTGCCAGCATTGCAGGGCTCAGGAAGCGGATACAAACGTCGAACCACTTGCCAATGCTGAATTCAGAGATGTTGTCTGCATATTCACGAATATCAGCGACTTTAAATAGCCAGCCAATCACAATCAATTCGACGAGGCAGCTTGTTAGCAGTGCGACGTTATTAATGAAGTAATCAACCAAATCAAGCAGCAGCAGCCCCCCGTTTGTTGCGAACGCCATCGAGACGGCAAAGCCGACACCACATACAACAGACGCGGCTTTTTTACGTGTCCAGCTCAATTTGTCAATGATTGCAGAGGTTACCGCTTCAATGATTGATATGTGTGAACTCAAGCCTGCAACAACCAGTGCCAGGAAGAACAGCGGACCAAGAATGTACGGTGCCGGTAATAAATTAATAGCTGCCGGAATGGTGACAAAGGCCAGACCGACGCCTGCGGAGACCACTTCTGTCAAAGGTTTTGCTTGTTCCTGCGCCATATAACCCAATACTGCGAAGATAAGAACGCCAGCAGTAATTGAGAAGCCACAGTTAATCAGTACGGTCATGAATGCATTGTTATTGATGTCCGATTTTTCTGGCAGATAGCTGGAGTAAGCAATCATGATAGAAAAACCAACACTCAGGGTGAAGAAGATTTGTCCGTATGCTGCCGACCAGACTTTAGCATCGAGGATCTTGCTGAAGTCTGGCTGGAATAGATAGTTAAGTCCATCCAAGGCACCAGGCAGGAACAATACCCGAGTGATTAAGCCAAGTACCATAATAAACAACAAGGGCATCATGATCTTACTTGCACGCTCGATACCGCCTTTAACACCGGTAAAGATAGCGGCAAAAGTAATACCCCACGCAAGAATCATTGGAACTGCAATGTGCATCTGCACAAAGCCCAGCTTAGTTGGTGAGTTATCACCTAATTGTAAGTATTCGCCAAAGAAAAAGGCATTGGTGTCTGCCCCCCAGCTTTGGGTGAATGAAAAGCCAAGGTAAGAGATAGCCCAGCCAATGACTGCGATATAATAGACAGCAATAACGGCAGCAATAAATACCTGGAACCACCCCAGCCATTCAAGTTTGCCACCCAGCTTAGAGAATGCGCGGGGAGCGGCACCTCGTAATTTGTGACCCAGAGTAAACTCCATGATCATAAAGGGAATACCGGCGGAAATCATGGCAAAAAGGTAAGGGATAAAAAATGCGCCACCGCCATTTTCATAAGCCATATACGGGAAGCGCCAAATATTACCAAGACCGATGGCAGAGCCAACGGCAGCTAAGATAAACCCGGCACGGGAACCCCATTGTTCTCGTTTCATAAACATCTCCTTATGTACTGCTATTCTCTATGAAACTTAATTTTATTAGAGATATATTCTCTAATTCATCGTCCTGTTCCGTGGAATATGGATTGATAGACCACGTAATGAGATGAGATTAACCAGAGATAATTTGTAAAGCAATAGAGTATGTGTTTGTTAATTATATGAGCTTGTGGTGTTAACGTTTAGTTTTTTGCTCTGTAGATTATTGAATAGGGGGGTCTGGTGGTGATTAAGCAGTGCTTATCACTATCTTTTCCGTTAAATTAAGGTATTAATTTTATTTTAAATGATTGTAAAAATGACTGCAAAATAGCCAAAAACTAGTGGCTAGGGTCGTAAATAGTATTAAAGGGCCATATGAATTGGTAACTAGAAAGAAAAGCTAATGCCGATATTGGTTTGGACTTGGCTGAGGATTTTTGAATCGACGATTATGTGGCAGGTTTGGTTTCCTGTTGGCAAGTGACAGATAGCGGTTGTACGGCTGTCGATGAAGTTTGCTAACCAGCGACCCTCAAAAACAATTTTGGCATTTTTATTCATTTTATATTCAGCCCCGCCGAATAAACTGCCAGAGAATAAGACACTGTTTTCTGACCAGTCTGCATCGACAAAGGTTGCTCCTACGCTTGCCCCAAAAAATGCGCTGAGTTCAGTCACCACGTCATAGCGCAGCGAGCTCTGGAAATGAAGATAGGTAAATGAACTGTCTCTTTCAAAGCCTCTCATTTCAGTGGGCTGGTGGCTTAAAAAAAGCCCTACACGGCCGGATTCGATATTCGTTTCTACGGCCAACGCGAAATGTTGATCGTTTTCGGGTTGAATTTTTATTCCATTTTCATCGGTTATCTGATTAGAAAAGGTATAGCCAATATAAGGCGTAATATATAGCGGTTGCTCGGCAAAAGCATCGGGTGAGACAAAGGTTAAGATAATACATCCTAGAGTGTATGGTGATGCCGGTAACTTCATCGTTTTGTCTCATTGTTATGTTTCGATATTATGCTTAATTGTGACAGCTATTCTAAAATCTCACATTTTATTTGACGAGAATCTTGAAGTCCCCCAGAAGTGAGGTTATCGTATTGTTAATCTATTGTTATTTGTGGGTCGCGATATGGATAAAGATCTGAAATTTGCAATTATTGCAGCAGTTATAACATTGACTATATTGATTGGATTCGGTCTTACTGCGATTACGGCGTGACGCGGCATGCACGACGTGTTTTTTCTACTTCATTCCGTTTCTGTTTTGTAATAGATGTTATTCTGTCAATAGTATGTCTTCGTAAGTATCAACGTGAGTAGACTATGACGAATCATCTGCCGTTCAGCTTAAGTGCCTTTGATTTACAAATGGTAAGCGCATTCTCTACCCAACTGAGTAGTGGGCGGAGAAAGAAAATAGCGCTTGTTGTGCAAGGGGGAGGCCAGAGGGGTATCTTTACTGCGGGTGTATTTGACTCTTTTCTTGAGGCTGGGTTCGATCCTTTCGAACTGTATATTGGTACTTCTGCCGGTGCGCTCAACCTCTCTTCATTTATTAGCCGCCAGTCTAGTTTTAGCTACAATTTCATTGTTAATTACACCACAGATGATGAATTTTTTAATCTGTATAAGTACCTTAGTAAACAAAAACCGATGAATTTAGACTGGGCGCTGGATACGATATCAGCTGAAGGCCTGACACCACTCGATATTGTGACTGCGCGGCGAAACCTACAATATCGGCAGGCATTTGCGTGTGCCACTCGCAAAGACACCTTGGCAGATATTTATTTGCCAATGTATCAAGAAAACTGGCGCGATGTACTTCGAGCAACATGTGCAATTCCCATGTTGTATAACCAGCCAGTAAACTTACAAGACTTGGAGTGGGTTGACGGCGGTGTAAGTGCTGCCGTTCCTGTTCAAGAAGCCTGGAAACGCGGGGCTGATCTCGTTGTTGTGGTAAGAACTGAGCCTCTTGAAAACAGTGATGACGGGGTTAGGGTGTTTGATGACTGGCGCGAGAAAATTGAATCTAGCCTGCCGCAATATATTGAGAAGCTTAATCTGAACCAGTCGCTTGAGAAGTTTAAGTCGATTCACAACGATCTCACCCAGCGCTTTGAGTTGTGGAAGGAGGGGCGGAACGATAAGGTGATAGAAAAAGAACAGCAGCGCTTACAAGAGCAGCAAAAGGTTATATCTGAGTTAATCGAACCGAAGAAGATGGATGCTGACGGTAGAAAATGGTTTACTTCCGACAATATCGAACGGTTTTTATCTATTACGGGCAAGGGAAAAAGTAGCGAAGTCATTGAAATGCTTGCTCGTTACTATCAGACATGCCGTGAAGTAAATGAATTTCTGGTTCAGCCTCCTGAAGGATTAAAGGTGATTCAAATTGCGCCCGATAAAAGATTGCGTAGCAGAGCGTTGCTGAGTGAAAAAGATGATCTGGAAGTTGACTACCGCGAAGGGAAACTAATCGGCCGACAGTTCGTTGAACATTTTTCGGATGCTCTGAATGAAACAACAAAACTTAATGAACACAGCAAGCTTTAAATAAAACAACCGATCCAAAAACAAAAAGGAACGCAATCGCGTTCCTTTTCAAGTTCGGGCAGAAATCACAGATTTTATTACGCCAGAACTTTCTGTAGCCAAGGCCAGCCTTGTTTCTTGCGGCTGAGTGTGTTTTCCATCATCAGCAGGCCATTGTCAGCATATTGCTCTAAGGTTGCGTTCCATTCACCTTTGAATAGCAGGCGCGTTGTGCTGCTAGTAATGTCAGTCAGCATTAAGGCTGCCATTGCCAGACCATCTTCATCACAACGACGCTGAAGATCTGCATTAAGCTCATCAATCATGCCGTCTACTTGCTCAAGAGTAGCAAGTTCGATTTGACCCACAACAACATCACGGTTGTTGAATGGGTAAGCTTTAAGATCTTTTTCAACCAGCTGAGAGGCAGAAAGGCCTTCGATATCAGTTTTTGCAATTAGCAGATCTTTGATGAAGGTATCAAGATCTTCAATACCCGCAATAGTTGTTAGCTCTGCTACAGCGTCTTTGTCTTTCTGAGTACAAGTAGGGGAAGCAAAGCCAACGGTATCACTTAAAATCGCTGACATCATCAGAACCGCGAGTGGGCGAGTGATCTCGGCATCTTCCATCTTGAACAGGTTGAACATGATGGTACAAGTACAACCAACCGGCCAGATCCAAGCTTCTAGTGGATTGGTTGTCGTTACATCGCCCAAGCGGTGGTGATCAACAATACCCAAGATCTCAGCATCAGCAATATCATCCGGGCCTTGAGCAAGGTCAGAATAGTCTACTAACCAAATGTTTTGACCAGCGACGCCAGTACACATTTCTGGTTGTTCTACGCCAGCTTGCTCCAGGATATGTTGCGTTTCTCGGTTTAGTTCGCCTTGACGAACGGCTTTAGCTTCCAGGCCACGAGCCTTAAGAAGTTCAGCGCCGACAAGGGCTGAGCAGATGCTATCACTATCAGGATTTTTGTGACCTACAACTTGAATCATGATGTTTCCTTTACTGTGTCAGGTACAGCAAAACCTTGCTGTAAGACGGAATGGGACTAACCTGATCTGCTGATTGTTAAAATCATTGTCAGAACAAGTGATCAAACTCGGGCAATTCTAGATGTTTTTTCACAAATAACAATTAAAGCAGGGCAATAAAAGGTGCGGTTGGCTAAATTGAGAGCTTTTTTGAGCGGTTTTATTATTCTTACTGTACGAAGAAGATGCTTTATTGGCAGAAGTGTGATCAAGCGGGATATCTTAATCCACACAATTAATGCGTTATTACAGCAGGTCGTTCCTGACTTCCTTTTTTGGTCATAAAGGTGTATGTATATTGCAAGTTATCTGTAAGGAATAGTGAAATGCAAGCACGACCAGCTCTTTTAAACATAAGATTAATGTTACCTGTACTGATCAGTTTATGGCTACTAGCAGCACATTTTTTGCGTGCAGGTGACATTCTGGTCAGTCTTGGATTGGCGGCTACACCGTTATTGCTTTGTGCACATAAAAGCTGGGCTGCTCGTACATTGCAAGTCATTTTGCTGGGAGCTTCATTGATTTGGATGCTATCGACCTATCAAATGCTGTCAACTCGCTTAATGATGGGAGACGATTGGATCAGAATGTTTATCATCATGGTTATCGTTATCTGTTTTACTCTTTTATCTGCTTGTGTATTTCTTCACCCTGAATGGGAGAAGAAATATGGCCTGAAGCGAAAATAGCCTGATGGTTCTGATTCTTTCAAAACTGTTGCATAATGAGTTCAGCATTGTTTTGTTATAATATAACAATCATCATTGATATTATGAAACACAGGAACAGATAACAGATCTTGTTCTGTAGTGCTGTTGTAGCGCAATTATTTTAGATATCATCTAAGCAATATAGAGGAATGCCTGCCTGTCGTATAAAGTGATTCGAATTATGCGATTACGATATTTGGGTGTTTGGTGAAGATTATCAGCCTTCTGGGATGCGAGTTAAGGTACAGAAGTGTACTTTAACGTTTAAATGGGCAAGTTCTACTAACCCAAATAACCCCGATCCCAGAGGGCCATTAAGAAGTACTAGGAACAAAATGGTTAATGTAAGGGCGAGAGTGCCTTTTAAAGTCGGCTTGAAGAGTAATATTTCAGCAGACTTACTTTCTTTTAATGGCCTTGAATCTGGCAAAGAACATGTTGCCGTCATTTTTCATGATGCTGACAAGCAGGCAGCAGCACCATTGGTACGCATGCACTCTGAGTGTTTAACCGGTGATGTATTTCACTCATCTCGTTGCGACTGTGGTGAGCAGTTAGATGAAACCATTGAAAAAATGGGCGAGATCGGAGGCATCATCCTGTATTTGCGTCAGGAAGGCCGTGGTATTGGTTTGTACAATAAAATCGATGCTTATGAGCTGCAAAGCCAGGGGATGAATACCTACGAGGCAAACAACCATCTTGGTTTCGGTGATGATTTGCGTGATTTCAACGAAGCGGCACTAATGCTAAAAGCACTCGGCATTAATGAGATCCGCCTGATTACCAATAATCCGAAGAAAATTGACGATCTTGAAAGGTGTGGTATCAAAATCGTTGAAGTAGTCGGCACCAAAACACATGTTAAAGACGGCAATGAAAGTTACCTGAAAACAAAAGCGAGTCATGGCAAACACCGGTTCAATTTCGATTGAGAATTTGCCATTCTTCAACAACGTTATGCTCGTAACGCAGTACTTGATTGCGCTGAAACGTAAAAAATATCGAATAATAGAAAAGCCCCGAGTATTCGGGGCTTTTCTATTTATGGTTCTTTGTTAAATCATCACTCCCAATTATCCATTATTTTTTCTAATCTAAATCATAATAAAGTTTCGTGCTTGGTGGCACGCTAATTTCTTGCTTGAATATCTTTTCACAATTATTATCATCGCTCTTTGAGTGAAGTTATAAACTGTATAATCTCTATAAAGAAGCCTTGTTTTTTAATTTTGTTTAAATATTTAGAATTATATCCTGATTTCGGGCGGATTTAATCAAATGCTCGTAAATTTCCTTTATATTGTTCTGTTGCGAGGGTATGGGTTGTGGTTCAGCAATCTTCTTCTGCTAAAATGTCAAAGTTGTTATTTTTAATTATCATTCTGGCTGCTGTCGGTCAGATGACGCAAACTATGTATGTACCAGCCATTCCTGTGATGGCACTTGAGTTTGCTATTAAGTCGTCATATCTACAGGCAGTTATGGCGGCCTATTTAATCCCGTATGGTCTGTCTCAATTTGTTTATGGACCGCTCTCGGATCGCGTTGGGCGTCGCCCAGTGATCATTGTCGGAATGGTGATCTTTCTAGTCGGTACTGTGGGCGCATTGTTTGCCCCTACATTCGAGTTGTTCTTACTGGCAAGTTTTATTCAAGGTGCTGGTACTGGCTGTAGCGGCGCGATGTGTCGAACTGTAACCCGTGACTGCTATGACGGTGCGGCGTTGCACAAGGCAAACAGCCTGGTTAGTATGGGCGTAATTTTCTCTCCACTCATTGCGCCGGTTTTAGGTGGTTATCTCTCATCAACGTTTGACTGGACTGCCAGCTATGTATTTTTACTGGTATTTGGGGCGGTTGTTACTGTTGCCATGATGGCGATGTTTACCGAGACACTACCCGTAGAAAATCGTCGTTATGAGCGTGTGTGGGTCAGCTATCGCTATGTGCTGGGTAACCGCCGTTTTCAGGGGTATGTGCTTTGCTTGATTGCAACGTTTGCGGGGATTGCTGTCTTTGAAGCCGCTGCGGGGGTATTGCTGGGCAGCGTGCTTAAATTGGATCCGCAAACAGTCAGCTGGTTATTTGTTTTACCTTTACCAGGCTACTTAATTGGCGCATGGTTGTCGGCCTTCATGGTTAAGCGAATTGGTAATGCTCGTGTGATGAATTTTGGTATGTTTGCGATTAGTTTGGGAGCGTTAACTATTTTGATCCCGGGTATGGCGGGGTTAGTTACAGTAAGCTCATTGATTGGCGGCGCGTTTATTTACTTTATTGGTGCTGGTGTATTGTTCCCCGCAGCAACAACCGCCGCTATTGAGCCTTTTCCTCAACATGCAGGTACAGCAGGAGCCGTACTTGGTGGATTGCAGAACCTGGGGGCCGGCATTGCGACTTTAGCCGCAGCATTTATGCGTGCAGAGGACCAATTCAGCCTCGGTGCGGTACTAACCGTGATGTCTGTTCTGGTAGCTATTAGCCTGTTTTGGGTTCGTCGTAGTCAACAGCCCAATACACCTGTATTAGCATAGGATGTTATTTGCATAAAAAAGGCGATGTATTTCCACATCGCCTTTTTTATACGCTAATTTTCTAGTTTCTAGAAATACGATTTTAATCGCGTTTCCATAAAATATGGCAGAACTTATGTTCAGGATCGCGGCTAATCAACATTCTTGCGAATACATCGTCAAGCTCGTCGTTTGCTTCATTGACCAGACCAATACGAACTTCGGCATAGCGTTCTTTATCGACGTCAAAACCAACATGTCCAGCCCAATCATCATGTGTTTCAACGACTTCAGCTGCGCCACGGTCTTCAAATTGAGCAGTAAAAAGAATAACGTCTGCAGGCTCAAGACTTTCTGGGGCCATTTCAAGGAAGATGTCGTAAGCCGCTTCAATAACGTCGTCAAAAGAAATTAGGTTTGATGTATCCATGTACTACACATATCTCTGGTTTGTGAGTGAAGGCATATTAGAACATGCTTTATGGTGTCGAGGTAAGGGGGTGACGAGACATTTCTGGAAACACCGTCGCTTTTTTGATGTTGCTAAGAGACTTAGTCGCGGGTATCTCGCTGCGTGAAAATGTGGTGGTGGCAGGTCAGATTACCGTTCAGTAAGCGGGGTTAATCTGTTTGGTCAACAGAGCCTTAGATTTGGTAGAATACGCGATAATATTAGGTATTAGTTGTTTTGTTGCAAATAAAAGCCAGTGGTTGTGACAAAAACACAATAAATAGAGAGAAAGAGGCTAGTGGTGAAAGGGTTACCCGTATTAGATGGCCAAACGCCTTTTCAACAGAAATATGTACCCGTATTGCTAGATGCCGTTAAGCAGCTGCGAACTGGATTAGGCGGGGCGTTCCATAGTCTTTATCTGTTTGGTAGTATTGCACGCCGAGAAGCAGTATGGGGGCAGTCAGATCTGAATCTGACGTTAATTCTTCAGCGACCACTTACCACGTCTGAGCAGTCGCTGCTCAATACGATAAAGTGGCGTCTATCTACCTACTATCCCGATGTACCTTCGGTTGAGATTAAAGTTGGATATTTATCCCACGTACTCTCTTTTGAGGCCATTTTTAAGTGGGGCTTTTGGCTAAAGCACTGTTGTCTCTGTTTGTACGGCGAAGATCTGTCGACCCGTTTTGGTCGCTTTGAACCAAGCTGGGATGTGGCGAAGGCTTTAAATGGTGATATCAAAGATGAACTGACCGTTTACCGCCAGAAGATCATGAAGACGAAAGTGGTCAGTAATTACCTTGATTATTGCCAGTATATTGCGAAGAAAATGCTTCGAAGCTGCTTTTCACTCGTGATGCATCGAGAAAAGTGTTGGGCTCATACGTCAGAACAATGCGCCGCCGCTTTTTTGAATTACTACCCTGATAAAAGTCTTGAAGTGGAGCGGTTATTTACTCTTATTAATGGCACTCAAGTACCAAAGCGTGCAGCGCTCTTTCTTCTTGAACAGTTTGGTAACTGGATAGTGAAAGAGTTTGAGAAGATAGATCGGAAAATTGGTTAACCTAACTGTCCACCTATTTTACTGTTTCGTCCAATAGCGACTTATTCTATTGATCCGCTATGTTTTTCCTTCATTGATGCTTTTGAGGCTTATTTGCAAACTCACTTAACAGGTTTTGTTTTAACGCGACAAAGTCGCGATTATCACGGTCAGACGGAGATCGTGCTATGGGTTAAAACTGATCTCGGTCCCTGTCGTTTACTTATTCATGGTGACAAACCAGTCTGTTTTATTCCTGTGGAAGAGCAGCAACAGGCATCTCAAGCCTTTGGTGCCGCTAATCTCCAGGTACAGTGGCGAAAGGTGTCGCTGCAGAACTTTCAACATAAACCTGTTAATGCTTGTTATACCCATACGGTACGCGATAGCTTACAAATTTCCGCCATACTTGCTGCCGAGGGACTGGCGGGTTTTGAAACCGATATACGCCTGGCCGATCGTTTTCTTATGGAGCGATTTATTCGCGGCGGAGTGGTGTTCGCGGGTTCGCCTAAACAAAAATTAGGCTATGTCGAATATTCGGACGTTAAAGCCAAGGCTGCTGATTATCTGCCTGAATTAAGCGTGGTGTCGTTAGATATTGAATGCTCAGAAAAAGGGGTCTTGTATTCGGTTGGCTTACATTGCGAGGTGGATAGCCGCGTCATCATGGTGGGGTCGCCAAAGCCTGAAGCTCATGATGAGCCATGGATCCAGTGGGTAGATTCAGAGAAAGCACTGCTGCTGGCACTAGAATCCTGGTTTTCTCAGTTTGATCCCGACATCATCATCGGCTGGAATGTTATCGACTTTGATTTCCGGTTATTGTTAAAGCGCGCTGAGTGGAACAAACTGAGCCTGAGGATCGGTCGTGGTAAACAAATACCGCACTGGCGTCAGTCGACACAAAATCCTAACCAGGGCTTTATTAGCATACCCGGTCGGGTTGTTCTTGATGGTATTGATACCCTGAAAACCGCCACCTATAACTTTCGCTCCTGGTCACTTGAATCGGTGTCCCAAGAGTTGCTGGGAGAAGGTAAGCAAATTCATAACGTGCATGATCGCATGGCTGAAATTAACCATATGTTCCGGCACGATAAACTATCGCTGGCTCGGTATAATCTGCAGGATTGCAAACTCGTTACCCGGATCTTTGAGCATACCCATTTACTCGATTTCGCCGTGGAGCGCAGCCGCTTAACGGGGGTGGAATTAGATCGGGTTGGCGGATCTGTCGCGGCATTTACCAATCTTTATTTACCACGATTACATCGGGCGGGATATGTTGCCCCTAACCTTGAGAGTGAGAATTGGATTGCGAGTCCTGGCGGTTACGTAATGGACTCGAAACCGGGCCTTTATGATGCGGTACTGGTTCTGGACTTTAAATCACTGTATCCCTCGATTATTCGCTCATTTCGCATTGATCCTATGGGGTTGGTGGAAGGGGTGTTATTGGAGGAAGGGAAAGAGAGTGATCAGGCTATTGCCGGTTTTCGCGGCGGGCGCTTCCATCGTGAGAAGCATTTCTTACCCCAAATGATCGAGGATTTATGGTCAGCGCGCGATCAAGCAAAACGTGATGGAGATAAGGCATTTTCACAAGCCATCAAGATCATCATGAATTCATTTTATGGGGTGTTAGGTTCATCTGGCTGCCGGTTCTTTGATCACCGCTTAGCATCATCGATTACCATGCGCGGGCATGAGGTACTCTCCCGCACCAAAGAGATGATTGAAGCAAAAGGCTACACCGTTATTTATGGTGATACGGATTCAGTCTTCGTGCATTTAGGTCGAAGTCATACCCAAGGCGAAGCCGATTTGGTTGGCGATCAATTGGTTGTCGATATCAATGCAGCATGGCAAGACCAT
This sequence comes from Photobacterium sp., assembly GCF_057456235.1. Taxonomy (NCBI): domain Bacteria; kingdom Pseudomonadati; phylum Pseudomonadota; class Gammaproteobacteria; order Vibrionales; family Vibrionaceae; genus Photobacterium; species Photobacterium sp. The sequence continues at coordinate 123,801 of NZ_JBVCPH010000003.1, forward strand.
CTTCGTGAAGAATATAGCCTTGATTGCTACCTTGAGCTTGAATACGAAACGCATTATCGAAAATTCCTGATGCCAACGATCAGAGGGCAGGATACGGGGAGTAAGAAACGTTATGCGGGATTAGTCTGTCAAGGTGATGAAGAAACGATTATTTTCAAAGGCCTTGAAACTGTCCGTACTGATTGGACGGTATTGGCTCAGGATTTTCAGAAAGTCTTGTACGATAAAGTTTTTCACAATCAGGATGTTGAAGAATATATTCGTGATTATGTAGAAAAAACCAATGCTGGTGAATTGGATGAAAATCTTGTGTACCGAAAAAGGTTACGACGTAACTTGTCTGACTATCAGAAAAATGTGCCACCTCATGTTCGTGCTGCCCGAATGGCTGATGACATTAATGAAAAAATGGGCAGGGCGTTGCAGTATCAAAATGGCGGCTGGATAGAATATCTGATCACTGTAAACGGCCCCGAGCCGAAAGAGGCCTTAACCAGCCTGATTGATTACAACCATTATGTCGACAAACAGTTGAAGCCCGTCGCCGATGGGATTTTACCTTTCATCGGACGCGGTTTTGATGAAATCACAGCCCCTCAGCTGGGGTTATTTTGACATTGAGTTGGCGTAACAAGAAAATTTTCGGGATCAACAGGGTTGATCCCGAAACCGCATCATTTCTGATCTGAAATGATTAAGACTTATCGCCTTTCAATGTTTGATACATGGTTTCTGTTAATTCGCCGGTTGGATCACCGGAAAGTTCCCAGGTAAACATACCGGCCAGGCCTTTTTGTTTGACCCACTCAGTTTTGGCTTTTACAGAATGTTTGTCTTCAAAGCTGATGAATACTTTTTTCTCCGGATGCCACAAGAACGGGGCTTCAGCCTCTTTATCATAGCCATACTTGTAACCTTGCTCCGGGGTATAGTTCTGCTTCAGATCCCAGTACATAAAATAGCCCGGCTCATCTTTGTCAGTACCGATGCTTGCCCCTTTTTCTGACACGAGTGAGTTGGTTGGCAGCTTACCATCAAAGTCTTGGGTGCCTTCCCAGCCACGACCGTAATACGCGGCGCCAAGCACGAGTTTATTTTGTGGAATACCAACCTCAATCATCTGACTGATAAAAGCATCTGCCCCCATTCCCCACCAGCTCCGATCTGTAGCATGCAGGTTAGTCAGGTGGCCTGTCTGCTGGCCCCAGCCGCCAAGGAAGTCGTAGGTCATCGCAAACATATGTGTCAGATAGGGTGCAGCGCCTGACCAGTCAATTTGTGCCGCTTTAGGGCCAACACCTACAGCGGTAGAGAGCTCGTAGTCACGCTTGGTCGTTATTGCCAGTTGATCCAGATCGGCACGCAGTGTTTTAACCAAGAAAGTATAGGCGTCGCGTTCTGCCGCTTTTTGATCATCCGACAATTTTGTTTTTTCATTCCAGGGTGATGTTGTATGGCCACCACCGCCAGGGTATTCCCAGTCAAGATCGATGCCGTCGAAAAAATCATATTTTGCAATCAGCTCAACAGCAGTTTTTGCAAAGTGGCGAATATTTGCTTGATTTTTCACCATGTCATGAAAAGGTTCAGACATTGTCCATCCACCGAAGCTCGGTAAGATCTTCAGATCCGGGTGTTTCTTTTTAAGCTCGGCTAATTGGGCAAAGTGGCCCTGGTAAGGGACATTAACACTGACTGTGCCAAAATCAATATCGAGTGCCGCTTTTTGATCCACGACAATAGCAGTGAATGGGGCTTTGTCTTGACATGCAGAGGCAACTTGTTGCTGCACCTTTTCTGATGCCCCCGTATGTGATCCGCACATACTCAGAAATGCATAGATCACATGGGTTAGCTTGTCTGCCGGAATATCTTTCACGGTGTAGGGCTTTTGCTCATTCGCATATTGCCAGTCTGCAAAATATCCTGCAATCACTTGCTGATCCGCAAGCGCAGCCGGTGCCAGCAAGCTGGCGATTAGCGCTGCTGTTAAAGTGTGTTTCATAAACGGTCCTTGTAGGCGAACGTAAAACTGGTGAGTAAGGGAGTCATATCGGTTTCGATAAATAATAATCGTTGAATGATCTGTGACTTAATATGATTGGTGGTTCTTTCCTTTTATCAAAATGCTCATCGTTAAGTTGCGGGGCAAATCTTGAAACGGCCGGACTGATTGAAGAGAAAGTCATTTATTAAGCGGATATCAAGTAATTAAATGTCACATAGGTAAATGGATAGAAATAATGTGAACTCTTGCTGAACACTGCAGCTTGAAATGGTTTGGCCATAGATCGTGTATCGATTACCGCTGGCTTGCTCGTATATACAGATTTGGCCTTGTACGGTGTGGTGATAGAATCAAATGAGCTTGATTGAATAATAAAGGGAGAGTTTGAGCAATAGGCTATTATTTATAGTTAGGGGGGAGATATGGAACAACTTGAATTTTTTTCTATTCCCAGCCCTTGCGTTGGTATCTGTCAGGTTAATGAGCGCGGTTATTGCAGAGGGTGCATGAGAAGCCGGGATGAACGGTTTAACTGGCAAAATATGACGGCTGACCAGCAGCGCAACACAATCCGCTTATGTCACCAGCGCTATATTCGAATGGTCAGGCAAGCAAAGGCTGAAAAGGCGTCGGCAGAATCAATATCAGAAGACGATTCTCAGCAGAGCCTTTTCTAACTGTTGTTCATATGATACCCAGCCTGAAAAAAGTACAAAAACAAAAAAAGCGCCGTTAGGCGCTTTTTGATTGAGTATGGCGTCGCAATTAGATGCGTTTAAAGTCCATGTGCTCAACTTTTGGCTTGTACACGTGACGTTGGATGTCTTGTGGCTTAACCTTAACTTCTTGACCATCAATTACAAGAATGATGCCTTCGTAGAACTCAGGCTTATCCATCTGGTTGATGATATCGCTGTGTACGATCTCGATTGCAACAGGAGCTGCTTCGCCACCGTAAACGATAGCTGGGAATTTTTCTGCGTGACGTAGACGGCGGCTCGCACCTTTACCTAGGTCAGTACGTACAACTGCTTCAAATTTCATATTAAATACTCTTTAATTTCATTAAGTTCACTGAGTAATGCGACCTTACTCAATGTCGTAAAAACGAGCGCGGATACTAACATTCAGGCCAAGTCTTAGCAAGGCTAATTATTGCCTTCTTGATTTAATTAGGAAATTGAGGTGTAAACGAATGATTTTTCGGCATTCTGTCTGGGAAGTCACCGGCCTGTTTTATGCCGGTTGGGTTACTCTTTTTTGTACTGGTTAAGATCGAACAGCTTGTCGCGAATGACCCAAAAACGCCCGCTTTTTCTTGTGATCACGATCTCTGGCGGACGTAATCGGTGTTCATTATTGGCCACTTTAGTGGGTGCAGTATCGGTGAAAGGGCGATGACGGTCGACCAGGTGCGGGTTAATGAATTTCTTTAAAAATGCTGCTTTCTGGGTCTTTGTCGACAGCGGCCAGACCTCGCTGATTTCAGAGCCTTCGTCGCTGATATAAATGACTTTAAGCTGAGGCTTATCAAATTTGTTTTTACCTGCTTCAAGGCGCAAATCAACGCATTTCATGATCATCGCATCTTTGAGTTTTAGTGCATCCCGTAATTTTTTATCCGGATCGACCATCACAGCATGACATTGGTGGCAACGGCGGGCTGCGATATCATTATCGGCACCACACTCCTCGCAATACTTGGCGCGGAAGCGATAACCACATTCTTCTCGTTCGCCATCATCATCTTCAAAATAGCCCTGGCAACGTCTGCCGTAGTGTTCAACCAGAAAGCCTGCAGGGTCTAATTTCCCCCAGAAGCTATTGTTGAAGCCGCAAGCAGGGCAGGGAACCATAATGACTTCGCTGTCGCTGTTGGGCTTAGGATCACCGACTTCTGGCTGATACAAGTCATAACAGTTTCCAGCGTACTCCAGAACCAGACAATCTTTTTTACCCTCAAACAGGCGGAGCCCACGACCGACAATCTGCTGGTACAAACTGATAGATTCTGTCGGGCGCAGAATGGCGATAAGATCGACATGGGGAGCATCGAACCCCGTTGTGAGTACCGATACATTGACTAAGTATTTAATTTCCTGACGCTTAAAGGCATTGATAATGCGATCCCGTTCATCAAGAGGCGTGTCACCCACCACTAACGCAGCATTTTCGTTGTGCAAATAACTCATGATCTCTTGGGCATGATTTACCGTTGATGCAAAAATCATAACCCCGCGTCGATCTTTGGCGTAATCGATAACCTGCTCGATGATCATTGGTGTGGCCCGGCTCGATTTTTCTATAACGTTATCTAAATCAGACTCGCGGTAATGTCCGGATGCCGATGGCGTCAGGCTGGAAAAATCATAGCCGATAACAGCCATATCCATGACTTTAGGTTCCGTCAGAAAATTTTCATCTAATAGATAGCGAATAGGGAGTTCAAAGATACAATCCCTGAAGAAGCGTTCCTGCTCGGTTTTTACTTGTCCCCGGGTATGGTATTTATAGATCCAGCCCATGCCTAAGCGATAGGGGGTCGCGGTCAGGCCAAGGATCTTAATACCCGGATTGATTTTCTGCAGGTGAGAGATAACCCGGCGATAAGCACTGTTTTCATCGTCCGGTACGCGGTGGCATTCATCGATGACCAACAACGAAAATTCATTCGCAAATTGTTCCAGGCTGTTAGCCATCGATTGTACGGAGGCAAACACCACTTGACGATCGGTTTCTTTACGGCCTAAACCGGCAGAAAATATCGACGCTTTCAGGCCATAACTTTCATACTTGCTGTGGTTTTGCTCAACCAGTTCTTTTACATGGGTTAATACCAAGACCCGCCCCCTGGCGATACGGGCCAATTCAGCGACAACCAGGCTTTTACCAGCGCCTGTTGGCAATGCTAATACTGCAGGGCTGCTATTTTTCCGAAAGTAATGAATAGTGGCTTTGACACTGTCTTGCTGATAGGGGCGAAGGGTATACATGTTCGAGCAAATAGTAATGGAAACTGGACTGGCAGTGTACCTAGATACCCAAACGACCTCAAGATGCAGCGTTGAGCGAGAATTCAGTATCTTGAGGTCACTTGGGCATAAAGGAACCAATGGCAATGGAGAGGCTATGAAAGTGATCAAGGCCACCTGAGTGGCTCAGGAGTCTCTTTGGGCCCACTTTTGTGAGCCCGGCTAAACAGGGATGTTGACGACGCCTTGTTTATGACGGCAAAGTTATGATGCTATGGTAAGTGGAACTTCTTCCGGTGTGATAATTTTTGTCATCATGCAGAATTGGCGACGTGGTACAAAATCATGTTTTTCATAAAAACGACGTGCACCAGAGTTACCGATGTTTATTTCTAGTGACAGGGCGTGGACACCGTTCTTGGCTAGATGGTGTTCAATTTGAGGGATCAGTTCGGTACCGATACCTTGCTGGCGCCATTCAGGCTTGAGGAAAAACTGATCGATAAAGCCGACACGGCCGCCGTGCTCAAGGCTAAAGCTGTAACTGACGATGATGTGACCTGCGATCGCTTTCTCGCCGTCATGTTCCACTTCAATAAACCATGCTTGTCCTAATTCCGGGTCATTTAGCAGCTGGTGTATAGCTTGTCTTGTCTGATCAATTTTTTGCGGGAGTGCTTCGTAAGCAAATAGTTCTTCGACGAGTTTTAATAGCATGTCAATAGAAGACTGACTTGGCGCAACAAGTGAGATTTTCATAGATTAACCTTGTTTGTTAGTCGATTCACTCTTGTTTGGCTACTGATAATACGTAACGAGTCTGTAGAGTGTCCATCCTTTAAGACTGGTTTAGAATAAAAATGTTCCACTTTTTTGAGCTTAGTAATAGTTCGATGAAAAAGGTCAGAAATTTTGCGATGAGTGTTGATTTTTACTCATTGGATAATCAGAGATCAGTATAACGGTAAGTTTTTAATGCAAGTTATGACGGAGCTTTTTATAATACGGACCCTTTTGTAACATGTGGAGCCCGTGATGAGGCTTGATAAATTCTTAGGTACCACTTTGGGTATTACTCGCAGAGAAGCCGGTAAGCTACTGAAAGACAAGTTAATTGAAGTGAATGGCGAGATTATAAAAAACGGTTCGTTTCAAATCACCGACGATTGCGAAGTTGAATTTAATGGTCGCATCTTAGCCTTACAAGGGCCGCGATATTTTATGCTAAACAAGCCGCAAGGTTTTGTCTGTTCGCATGTGGATGATCATAACCCGACGGTTTTCGTGTTAATTGATGAAGTCAGCCCGGAAAAAATGCACGTCGCTGGCCGTTTAGACGGTGATACGACAGGCTTGGTTTTATTAACGGATGATGGCCAGTGGTCACACCGTGTTACTTCGCCTCGCCATGTGTGTGAAAAAACGTATCACGTTGAATTGGCAGATCCTGTTCCGGAAGAAACTATTCAGACTTTTGCTGACGGTGTTCAGTTACGTAGCGAAAAAGAAATAACGCGTCCAGCTAAATTAGAGTTGCTCGGTGAGCGAGAAGCCTTACTGACGATTTCTGAAGGTAAATATCACCAGGTAAAACGTATGTTTGCCGCCGTTGGTAACAAAGTTGTCGGACTTCACCGCCAGCAAGTGGGTAAGGTGGTACTGGATGACGAACTGGAACCGGGGGAGTACCGTCCCCTGACAGACGAAGAGATAGCGTCTTTTCTGAAGTAACGAGTCCAAGACTACTTTAAGATGCTGAACTTTGCATTTTGGAGTGGTTTGGTTTCATTTCATTGCATCCCCCCTTTCATACCTCAGGAGTATCCTCCTCCAAATAGTTGTGGCTGTGGTTTAATGAAAGAGAAACTGATCTATTCCTGACGGGAAAGAATAAAATCGATCAATTCATCGTACAATACATTTCTTAATTTTTCCCATACTGTTCTTTGCAAAAATAACAGTACACGTAGTGAATATATGACCCGACAAGACAGCCAAAAACTGAGTCTGCAGCTGATTATAATTCTTGGTGCGATTGCTGCACTTACACCGCTGGCGATTGATATGTATCTGCCAGCAATGCCCGCGATTGCTAAAGATTTGGCGGTGACTCCCGGCTTGGTACAAACAACATTGACGGCTTATACCGCAGGCTTTGCTATCGGGCAGTTACTGCATGGTCCGCTCGCTGACAGTTATGGACGTCGTCCGATACTGATCATAGGCATTGTGTTTTTTACCATTGCCGCAGTGATGAGCGCGATGAGTCGCGATATTGTTGAGTTAACCTGGTTTCGTGCCGCACAGGGGTTTGCCGGAGCATCAGCCGCGGTGATTATTCAGGCGTTGGTTCGGGATATGTTTGAGCGTGAAGAGTTCGCTCGTACCATGTCATTTGTGACTCTCGTTATGACAATCGCGCCATTGGCTGCCCCGATGATTGGGGGATATATATCCGTTTGGTTTGGCTGGCGGTCTATTTTCTGGTTGCTGGCAATATGTGCCGTACTGGTGATTCTGGCGGTGCTGTTGAAAATACCGGAAACACTGCCAGCCGAGAAACGGCTGCCTTTCCATCTGGGTTCGACATTACGTAATTACGCCAGATTGATGACGACGCCAACTGCCGTTGGTTTTGTCTTCTGTAGCGGTTTTTCTTTTGCCGGTATGTTTACGTTTCTTACTGTAGGCTCATTTGTTTATATCGATCTTTATCAGGTAAGTACTCAGAACTTTGGTTATTTGTTTGGTTTAAACGTGATCTGTCTGATCCTGATGACCAGTATTAATGGCCGGTTAGTGAAGAAGATGGGATCTCACTGGATGCTGCGTTTTGGATTGGTCGTCCAATTAATCGCAGGTATTGGATTGATCCTTGGTCAGATATTTCACCTGGGCTTGTGGGGGGTAGTTATCCCTGTCATGCTTTTTGTTGGTACGATCTCAATCATAGGCAGTAATACCATGGCGTGTTTATTGGCGAAGTACCCGCATATGGCCGGAACCGCTTCATCGTTAGCGGGTACAATACGTTTTGGTACGGGAACTGTGGTGGGAGGGGCTGTTGCGATGATGCCTGATGCCACCGTCTGGCCTATGGCGTTAACTATGGCGGCTTGTGCATTGCTCTCAGCCGGTTTCTACTGGTTCATGTCCAGAGAAGCGTAAAGGTGTAAGGAAAACAATGGCGATTTACTCTCAAGAAATTTACAAGCTGGTAACGGCGGGTTTAAAAGAACTCGAAGAATCTCAGCTATCCGGAAAAATACAGAAAAACCCCGTGAGCGAAACGCATTTTCTCAGTGCATGGGTGACAAGAGCAATTAAGCAGCAGGCTTTCGACCGTTGTGTCGTACAAACACTGATGACTTGGCAGCAGCAAGCTCGCAGTATGGGTAAGAATGCCCAGCTAAAGCAAAATTTTGAACATATTGCAGAGGCCTATGAGGGTGTCCGCGGCGATGATGGTAAGGCTATGATCATTACGCGTGATCAGGTTCAGTCGCTTTATCAGTCGCTAGAGCAGAAAGGCTGGATGGTCACCACTGAGTTTGAAGTAACCCGCAAGGTTACCCACCATACAGAGGGGCAGGCGTCTCTAGTGGTGTGCGTGAAGCAATTCCGCGACGTATTTTCTATCCCGGACGGATCGACTGAACTGGCTAAGCCGCTATCGCTCTATGTTCGCGGTAGCGCTCAGGAGATCATTGATACGGCATTCAGCCTGGGGTTACTGTTGTTCAAGGTGACTGATTACAAATCGAAAGTGAAGTATCACGGTGAGTATATCCTGTATCCGAACAATAACGGTGCTGACTTACCAGAGTTACCAACACGCGAAATGTAGCTGAAGTAATAATAATTAGGGTGCAAACAGATAGAGTACAAATGGAAAATGGCCTGATTCAGGCCATTTTTTTATCTGAAAATCGTATTTGGCGCGTTATCAGTCATTTTAGCCGCTTTTATTAAAGGGGTATCTAATCTCGGTTGATGTAATTGATGACCTCTCTTTAGCGATGGGTAATTATCGACCGTTCAGTCATTTCAGAGAATAATAACCAAAAAAAGTTTAGTGCCCTAAGTAATTGATATCACTTTATCTTTCGTAATATAACAACAGAAGGTGTAGTTTTATTACTGTAATTAATGGTGTTTATGCTGGATGTGGCTAGTAATTGTTGCTAATGTGTCGCCCTCACACTGATAGTGAGAATTTTATGCAAAGCAACGCATGCCATCTTGGCAATAAATTAGTCGTAACATCTACAACGAAAGATACGAAAAAACGCCATGTTGGCGATAAACTTGTGCCAACGCTAACAATAGGTTTTATCAGCCTGTTTCTTCTGGCAGCACTGTTTGATCTCTCTCGATTTACCACCCTAATCCAGTCTTTGTTTTCATCAGCAGCCTCACAGTTTGGCTACTGGTGGCAATGGCTTATGGTTGTTAATTTTGCTTTAGCGTTGCTCATTGCAGCCAGTCGTTACGGTAAAACCCGGATGGGAACCCTAGCCAAACCGTCTATCGGTACGTTCCGTTGGCTGGCAATGATAATGTGTACGTTACTTGCTGGCGGCGGTGTCTTCTGGTCAGCAGCAGAGCCTATTTATCATTTTATTACTCCCTCTCCAAGCTATAACGGTGTGGTTGGCTCAACCGCTTCAGCCGTTGTTCCGGCACTAAGCCAGAGTTTTTTACACTGGGGATTCCTTGCCTGGTCGATTCTGGGCACATTAGCAACCATCGTGCTGATGTACGCGCACCATCAAGGCGGCGTCAAGCTTCGTCCGAGAGCCTTGCTGTACCCGTTACTGGGCGATCGCCTGGAAAATCACTGGGTGGGAGCGGTTATTGATGCTTGCTCAATTATTGCTGTGGCAGCTGGTACGATTGGCCCGATTGGCTTTTTGGCATCACAACTCGGTTATAGCCTGGAAGTGATCGCGGGTATTGAAAACAACGTCTCTTCACAGCTGGTCATTCTGGCAGCGGTTGTAGCGGCTTATTCACTTTCTGCCGCTTCAGGCATGGATAAGGGGCTGCAATGGCTGAGCCGCGCGAATGTTATTGGCGCTTTCGGCTTGCTGCTTGTAATGCTGATTTTTGGTCCTACCCAGTTCATCTTTGAGCAGTTTGGTAATGGCTTTGCCAGTTACCTGACAAACCTTCCTACCATGAGTCTGACGAATGACTCTGCAGACTGGAATATCTGGTGGACCTGGTTCTTCTGGGGATGGTTTATTGGCTTTGCGCCAATGATGGCCATTTTTATTGCCCGTATTTCTGAAGGCCGCAGTATTCGAGAGCTGGTGTTGGCTGTGGCGATTGGTGCGCCGATTGTAACTAACTTCTGGTTCTCTGTTCTGGGCGGTACAGGTATTTTCCTGGAGCTACAGACACCGGGTATTATTTCGGGTCCGCTAAATGACGCTGGCTTGCCGGCGGTATTATTGGCATCGCTGTCTCAGTTACCTTATAGCGGTATCATACTGCCAGCCTTCCTTGTCTTAACAACGACATTCGTTGTGACCACCGGTGATTCGATGGCTTATGCGATAGCCATGGTTGTTTCCGGTGATGATAAGCCAAGCCGCGTGCACCGTTTATTCTGGGCTATCATTATGGGCTGCGTGGCTGCCGTACTGCTGCTTGCCGGAGATGGCGGGCTTAATGCACTCCAATCCTTTATTGTGATCACTGCCGTTCCGGTTTCATTTATTGTTGCTGTAACGCTAATAACAGGTCCGATAGCTGCGATGAAAATGAGTCAGGCGCAAAAGCAATAAATATAGCTTTGATGCTGACAGTAGAAAAGAGGTGCATTCGCACCTCTTTTTTTATTTATAAAGTGACCGATTTACCTTCCTGTGCTTTCGCTTTGCAACGTTTTACCAACGCATGTGTCATGCCTCGGAATATGAACAAGTGGGCCGGCATCATCGTAAACCAGTATAGTAGCCCCGAAAAGCCTGCAGGGTGCCACCAGGCACGAATATCGACTTCGCGATACTCACCTTTGTCTTCGATGGTAAATTCTAATCGTCCTAATCCCGGGGCTTTCATGCCAAATAACAGGGAAAGAAAACGATTGGGTTCAATGTTAATGACTTTCCATGAATCGACCCGATCGCCTAATTCAAGCGTATGTGGATCACGACGAAAGCGGGTCAGGGCGTTTCCCCCGATCAAATGGTCGAGCCATTCCCGGATCCGCCATAATGTATTGGCATAAAAATAGCCTTCTTTTCCGCCTATCAATTGTACCTGGCGCCACAGTTGCTCGGCGCTGGCATCGGTTTTCAACGTGTATCCGGCTTGCTTGGGGTAATAACCATAACCCGGCTGCCAGCGAGCAAGGGCATCGGGATCGAACCCCCATACACTGCTGCGAACGACTTCGGTTTCTTGCCGAAGCGTCTCTTTCACCGCCTCCTCGTACGTTAGCAGATACTGAGGGATCAATGACTGAATGGCACTGCCGTCAGCGGGAAGATCAAACAGTAATCCTCCGACCAAAGCCCGAGCGACATTGGTCGGAACTGATGTAATGAACTTTAGCCAATAGGCCGCGACAGAGATGGGTAAAAAAGGCAACGGGATAACATGTACATTTTTGCCGATTAACCGGCCAAGTTGACGCATCTGCGACTCGTAGGAGAGTTGCTCAGGCCCTGCAACATCCATTATCTGGTGACGAGAAGGCGTGAAGCGAAGCAGCTCCAGTAAATAATGCAGAACATTACGTAAGGCGATAGGGGAGTTGCGTGACTTAACCCATTTAGGAGTCAGCATGACCGGTAAATTATAAATATAGTCCCGCATAACTTCGAAGGCTGCGGAGCCCGGACCAATAATAATACCGGCCCGGAGTTCAGTGATAGGAATACCACTCTCGCGCAATATTTCACCGGTGGCTTTTCGGGCGGCGAGGTGTTTGGAGTAACCTTTAACCGATTGCAGTGCGCCGAGGTAGATAACGCGCTGAACCCGGCTCAGTTTTAAAGCCTGACTGAAATGACGAGCAGCGTCGAGTTCGAAATCAATAAAATCATGACCGTGGTTCATTCCGTGAACAAGGAAAAAAACGGCATCAACATCAGCAAGAAGTGGTCGAAGGTCAGTGTTCTGGTTTAAATCCAGTTCGATAAGTTCAATGTTGGGCAGCGAGCTCCATCCTCTTTTCTGGAGCAACTTCAGACTTCGTCCCGTTGCCTTTACCTGATAGCCACTGTTGGCTAATTCCGGTACCAGGTGGCTACCGACATAACCAGATGCGCCGACTACCAGAACTGTTTTGATCATCTGTTGCATGCTCCCTGCAGAATAATCCAAGTCATGCCCTGAAATTATCCTTTGTTATAAAGAAGTTGTTATTGTACTTAACTGTAGCGGATAAAGATTGCCCTGTCTTTCTCGTACTTCTGTTGTGTGTTCTGCCACGATGCAAAGGCTATTTATACAGCCTGCATTCCGGCCATTGCGCGGCGTTTTTTGACATTACATTCTGATGATATATTGCCAATCGCTTGACAAATTATGCTGTTTTGAACAGTGATCTGGCCGATATTTTATGGCTGGTCAAGCTTGGTGAATGGTAACTGAAACCGAGGTGTTGCGGATTGATTTTTTTGTTGTTGCATATATTAAGTCTGGAGGCTCCATTCGGAAATGTCCTACAAATATTCTAAGCTGTGAATGATTTAAGTCGTTGATTCAATATTAAAAATTGTTAGTTGCTTGTAGTCAATTTGGCCTTTTTGTAGTCAATTTGTCATTCATTACATTTTATTTATGGCTAAGGATCTGAAAGTCCTTTCTCGTCGTCTGGCTTTGCTGTAAATTTCACTGTCGGCTGGAATGGCAAACTGTGCCATTTATTCAGTAATATAACTTTTTTATTTTAAGACCTTTTTCATTATCGGGGGCGTAGATGTTACGACTTGCTAAGCTTTGTAAAGGTTATCAGGATGGCGGTGAATACCATTCCGTTTTACAGGGTGCTGAGCTTGAACTGGAGCAAGGTGACCAACTTGCGTTGATGGGGGAGAGCGGTTCCGGTAAGAGTACCCTATTGAATTTAATTGCAGGGTTAGATTCAGCCGATTCAGGCGAAATATGGATTGGTAATACGCCAATACACACTATTTCAGAGCGTGAACGTACCGCATTCCGTCGCAATAACATTGGTATGGTATTCCAGCAATTTAATCTCTTACCGACGTTGACTATTGCCGATAATATTCGTTTTTGCCGTCAGTTAAAGGGGCTGGACGAAAAGCCCGAGCTGTGGCGACAGATCATCTCTGCTCTCGATCTGATGCCGTTATTAGGGCGCTATCCTGAAGAAATGTCGGGTGGACAGCAACAACGTGCAGCGATTGCAAGAGCGTTGTATATGGAACCCGAGATTCTGCTGGCTGACGAACCGACCGGTAGCCTGGATGAGCGCAATGCGGGCGCGGTGATCCGCTTGCTGATTAATCTGACTCATCAGCTTGATTGCACTTTATTATTGGTCACACACAGTAAACAAGTGGCTTCGCACATGCGTGGTTGTATTCGTCTTCAGGGGGGACAATTGGATGTCAAGCCCTGTAGCTAAAGCACTTTGGGGGCATTACCGCCGTCACCCATTTCAGATTTTACTGGTCTGGTTAGGGCTGACCTTAGGTATTGCGCTGTTAGTGGGTGTGATGGCGATCAACCAACAGGCTCGTGAAAGTTACCGTCAAGGTGAGCAGCTCTTTTCTAATCCTTTTCCTCACCGAATTCGTCACGTCCAAATGGGGCTGAAAGTGCCGCAGGGGTTTTATGTCCAACTGCGACGCTCTGGCTTTAATACCTGTGTACCGTTTGACCAACACCGTATTGTCACCGATCAAGGCCGAGACGTTGAAATTGTCGGTATCGATCCGGTTGCCATGTTCTCTAGTCTCAGAGGTAAAGAACTGGGGCAATACCGAGGTCAGATGCTGGAGATGATGAAGCCACCGTATCCAGTGATGATCGGTAGTCAGTTAGCCAGCTATATGGGGGTTGAGGAAGGGCAAAAGCTGACGCTGGATACTGGCAGACAAATAGGGCCGTTGCGCGTCGTTGACGATGAACGTACCGGCGGTCCAAGAATGATCGCAGATATGGCCTTACTGCGCGATCTGCATCCAAGCGCTGGTATTACGACGGTTCTTTGCGGAGAAATGGCACAGAAAAACCTGACCAAACTCTCCAATATACTTCCGCCGGGACTAACCTTAGAACGACACCAGGGAGCCAAACTTGAGCCATTAACGGATGCATTTCATCTCAATTTGTTTGCGATGGGAATGCTCTCTTTTGTCATCGGTTTGTTCATCTTCTATCAGGCAATGTCATTGTCATTATCTCAGCGACAGCCTCTGGTGGGGTTGTTACGCCAAGCGGGCGTGTCTGGCTTTCAGCTGGCCGGGGCACTGCTCATTGAGCTGATCGTCTGGATTATATTGGGCCTGATTGGCGGTAATTTGTTAGGTCTTTTATTGGCTCAGCAACTGCTTCCTTCGGTGGCGGCTACGTTAAGCGATCTCTATAGCGCCAACGTCAGTTTGTCTGTGACCTGGCACTGGCAGTGGGGCGCCGCCAGTGTTGCCATCGCGGTATTTGGCAGTTTGCTCGCCTGCGGTTGGCCAATGATTCGCTTAATTAAAACACCGCCAGCACGTTTAGCAACCCATATGGCCTTAGTGCGGTTCAGCGGACGTGAATTTGCGTGGCAAGCCTTATTCTCATGCATTTTTATTGGTGCTGCTATTGCTGTTTACCAACTGCCTCATGGACAGTTAGCGGGGTTTGTCTTAATTGCCTGTATCCTGATTGCTTCAGGATTGATGATGCCATTTTTACTGTGGCAGTTATTCCAGAGGCTGGGCTTATTCTGCCGTTCGGCACCTCTGCGCTGGTTTTTTTCCGATGCAGCAGCCAGCCTGAGCTACCGTGGTGTTGCCGCAATGGCCTTTATGCTGGCTCTTGCTTCGAATATTGGTATGGAAACCATGGTGGGCAGTTTCCGCAGTACAACGGAAAGTTGGCTGGGGCAACGTCTGGCGGCAGATATTTATGTTCGTCCGTCGCACAATGTTGCTCCGCGTATCGCGAAATGGCTGGAGCAACAACCAGAGGTTGAGCAAGTTTGGTGGCAGTGGCGCATAGAAACGCCGACTGATGCAGGTACATTAGAAGTCAAGAGTGTCGGAGGCAGCGCCGGCGAGAAAGACGCCTTGTTGGTCAAAGTGGCTGAACCGGACTATTGGTACAAGCTGCATAATGCTCAAGCGGTGATGGTCAGTGAATCAATAGCATTGAAGCAGGGATGGCGGCCCGGGGATAAGATCGAACTGCCCGCGCCAATGATAGGTGATTGGATCATCGCGGGGGTTTATTATGACTACGGTAACCCATATGGGCAGGTGCTGATTTCCAATAAGCACTGGCAGGCTCTGTGGCCGAAAGCCGGACAGGTTGGATTAGCCATTCATCTGGAAGAGAATGCCGACAGTACTCAATTAATGGCGAAGGTGGGCGAGCGTTTCCGTTTGCCGCCTGAAAGGGTGCGTAATAATGCCGAGTTGATGAATCAAGCCATGCGTGTATTCGACCGCACGTTTATTGTGACCGCGACATTAGGTAAGCTAACGTTATTTATTGCTGTTTGCGGCCTGTTCTTTGCTACCGTTGCTGGTGAAGTGTCACGTCAGCGGCAGTTCGCCTTGCTTCGTTGCATGGGTATGACCGGACGTGAATTAGCAGCGTTAGGTGGTGGGCAATTATTAGTTATCGGCCTGATGACAGCGCTGATGGCATTACCGCTCGGTCTCGTATTAGCACAGCTATTAATTGATGTCGTTTTGAAATACTCCTTTGGTTGGACTATGCCCATTCATTTTTTCCCAACACAATATTTACTGTCGCTGGGTAGCGCTTTACTTGTCCTTCTGGCCGCGGGGGCATGGCCAGTGTGGCGTCTTGTTAAACGTTCAGCTATCTTGTCGCTACGAGAGGCTTTCTGATGTTGATGCTATATTTGCAAAAATTAATGCCCAGTATTTTGATTTTAAAGGTAAAAGAAAAACAACACTGGTGGGTCACCTCACTGCTTATTTTGCTTTTACTGGGTTGTGAGCAGGCAGAAGAGCGTTCAACGACAGCAGAACAACTGACGCAGGTGAGTTCGGATATCTATCAACCTGTTGTCGAGGGCCATCAACTCCGTTTTCCTCGTGATTTTTCCAGCCATCCTGGTTTCAGAATGGAATGGTGGTACCTGACCGCCAACCTTGAAGATGAAAACGGCGAAACATTCGGGGTTCAATGGACCTTATTTCGTCTGGCGACAGGAACAGAAAGCGACGGTGGTTGGAAAACCCCACAAATGTTCATGGCTCATGTTGTGGTGACATCAGCGGAAAAAAACTGGTTTGCAGAGCGATTTGCCCGTGGCGGGATCGGGCAGGCAGGTGTGATGACCAAACCGTACCGTGCCTGGTTAGATAACTGGTCATGGCGGTCTTTAGGCCAGAGCCCATTCCCCGGCTTACTGGAATTTCAAGATGGTGATATGGCTGCCCGGCTGCAGATCAACAACCAAGGTTCAATTGTGCTGCAGGGAAAGGATGGGTACAGCCGGAAACACCGTTCTGAAAATATCGCCTCATATTATTACAGTGCTCCTTTTCTCAAAGTGGATGGTACCCTTGAGCTGGATGGCAAACTGTATAAGGTAAAAGGAGATGGCTGGTACGATCGTGAATGGAGCAGCACTATGCTGGCGCAAAACCAACAGGGCTGGGATTGGTTTTCTATTCATTTGGATGATGGGAGTGCCTTGATGCTTTACCAGATCAGGGAAAAAAATCGTCAACCATTTTATTTTGGCACCCTTAGCTGGCCTGATGGCAAAGTCGTTCAGTTAGGGCCGGAAGATATTCAATTAACGCCACTAGGATACACCTCCGTTGCAGGTAAGAGTTTACCCTTAGATTGGCGTATTGATGTACCATCACAACAGATAGAGCTTAGAGCGGAAGTTGTCCGCAAGGAACAGTGGTTACCTTTTACGTTCCCGTACTGGGAAGGGCCAATTAAGGTCAAGGGCAGTCATTCAGGACAAGGATTTATGGAATTAACGGGTTACTAATATCAATAAATATAGCGACCAGGCCTTTTGTTATAGCACGCAAACAGGGATGGGAGTCAATTGTTGAGCACGATTAATGTGAGTAAACCTGCCCGTTAGCCATAAAAGTAATAGGATTATTAAGTGGTAAACAAGTTAACTTTTGATGAGCAGGCGTTATCGCAACGCCTGATGAACTATAGGCGTGAATTTCACCGTTATCCAGAATCGGCCTGGTGTGAATTTTTTACAACCGGTCGAATTGCCGGGCTTCTGGAAAACCTTGGTTTTGAGTTATGTTTTTCTGACAGTATTATTGCCCGTGATGCCATTATGGGGCGAGATGAAACCAGTATCGCTGGCGCTCAGCAACGCGCTCTGAGCTGGGGGGCGGATGCCAATATACTCTCTAAAATGAATGGCGTTACCGGTATTGGAGCGGAACTTGATACCGGGCGAGATGGACCGGTTTATGCTTTTCGTTTTGATATTGATGCCGTAGAGGTGATGGAAAGTCAGGACGATTCACACCGTCCGCGATTTCTCGGTTTTGCCTCGTTGCTGCCGGGAATCGCACACGCATGTGGCCATGATGCGCATGCGTCAATAGGTTTGGGTCTGGCTGAAGTGCTGGCCGAAAATAAAGAAAAACTATCAGGTAAGATTAAATTACTGTTTCAACCCGCGGAAGAAGGCTGTCGTGCCGGAAAGGCAATTGCCGAAAGTGGCTGGCTGGATGATGTTGATTATTTTTTTGCAGCCCATATCGGTATGAATGTACCGAGCGGGACATTAGTGTGTGACCCCCAGCATTTCCTCTGTAGTTCCAAATTTGATCTCCATTTTAAAGGCAAACCAGCGCATGCCGGTATTGAACCTAATGCCGGGTGCAACGCATTGGCTGCAGCATGCACGGCCGTTACGCAAATGCTGGCTATTCCCCGTCATCGCGATGGTATGACCCGGGTGAATGTTGGCCAGTTAACGGCAGGCGACGGGCGAAACGTTATTCCGGATAAAGCTATATTAAAAGGTGAAACTCGTGGTGAAAATCGCGATCTGAATGACTATATGTACCAGCAGGTTGAGCGGATTGCTCAGGCCTCATCTATGATGCACGGTGTTAACGTTGAAGTTCATGCCCAGGGCGAAGCAATAGGCTTACACAATGATATTGAGCTGGTAGAACTGCTGGCATCTGTTGGCTACAGCTGTGGTTTCAATGATGTCATTCGTGAAAAAGACTTCGGTGCCAGTGAAGATGCGGGTTATCTGGTAGACCGTGTCCAATCCAAGGGCGGGAAAGCCATTTATTGCCTGGTGGGTTCAGATCTGACTGCCGGGCATCATAATGGCGACTTCGATATTGATGAAAGCAGAATGTTACCGGGGGTGAAGTTGTTTACTGCCGTGATTGAACGGCTGCAAAACCGATTCAGAGGAAATTGATGGGCGAGAAATCATGCCCGGAGATCAAAGCGGCTGAATTGAGGTTACTTAGCGATACACACGATTAACGGATGCCGATTAAGTGATGACTGAGCATGAATGGTTTTAAGAAAATCTTCGATTACATCAATCCGTCTGTTAACCCGGATCTTGAACCGGCCTTTATCCAATGGCAGACACAGTTGCCGACCTTATGGTTGCTGGGTAAGACCGGGGCAGGGAAATCGTCGTTAGTTCAGGCGCTGACGGGGAATTCTCAGGTAGAAATTGGCAATGGTTTCCGCCCCTGCACCAAGACTGCGGTGAGCTATGACTATCCGGTAAATAACCCCTTATTGCGCTTTCTTGATACCCGGGGCGTGTCAGAAACCGACTATGATCCCGCTGAAGATATTCAGCTCTGCCAGCAGCGAAGCCATGCCTTGATCGTAGTGATGAAAGCGGAAGAGCCTGAACAGAGCGGGGTGATTCATGCTCTTAAAAAAATCAAAAAATCTGGGGTGATAAAGCAGCTTCTTATTGTTCATACTGCGGTACTTGCCATTGCCGATATCGCTGAGCGTGAAAGGGCAATAGCCCATAACCAGAATCAGGTCGAAGCAGTATGGGGGAGTACGGTTCCGACAGTTGCGGCTGATTTTGTTCCCTTTGACGCAGGCAACGGTAGTGCCGATGATCCCCGCATTGGCGTAAGTGGCCTTCAAGAACTGGAAAATAAGTTGGCAGAGATGCTGCCGATCCTCAGTTTTTTGACCAATAAGCATGCACATGCATCACGCGAAGAAAGTAATTTTGAAAAACTCCGGTCAGAAGTGATGTGGTATGCAGGTGCGGCAGGGGCCAGTGATGCGATCCCGGCGGTAGGTCTGGTTTCTGTGCCTGCTATTCAGGGAAAAATGCTGCATAGCCTGGCTAACCAATACGCGGTGATATGGGATAAACAGTGCTTTATGGAGTTCATTGGTACATTAGGTACCGGCTTTATGGTGCAGTATCTGTCTAAGTTGGGGATTCGCCAACTGGTGAAGTTTATTCCTGCCTATGGTCAGACGGTCGGCGGTGCAACGGCGGCGGCAATCAGTTTCTCATCCACGTATGCGATTGGCCGGGCAGCATGTAAATATCTGTATCACAAGAGTAAAGGCGAAACTGTTACGAAAGAGGAAATGAAGGCGATCTTTGAGCAGGCTATCAAGGCTGTTGCCAACGTCGAAGCCGCCTGCGGCGGTAAACAGGAGGCAAATGAAACCGATAAAAAATAGCTATCAGTTGATGAGCCGGGTATCTGATGGCTTTGTTCCGTTGATGATCACGGCGATCATTCTGCCGTTTGGCGTTCTTGCTGTCTTTGGTGTGATATCGCTGTTTGAGAAAGGCTATTGGTTGCTGTTTTTGATGATTATTGCCATGTTATGCATCGCAATATTTTTACCGTACCTCTGGCTTCGACGAAAGCATAAAATCGAACGTTCAACCGCTGAAGAGTTTGCGGAAATCATGGTTGAGCCATCCCTGCAATGGGCTGACTTTGATCGCCAAGTCTGGCAATCCCTGAATATAATTATTGACCAGCAGCTAGCTGAGGCTGCAGATTGGCCATCGCTACGATCCCATGCGTTTACAGTTGTCAGTGCAGCGGCAAGGCAGTATCACCCGGAGAGCAAAGCAAAGGAGCTGGCATTTTCAGCGCCAGAATTTCTGCTAATGGTAGAAGAAGTCAGTCGTCGATATCGTCACTTGCTGCATGATCATATTCCGTTTTCTGAAAAGATCCGCATAACCACCCTAAAGCAGGGTTATGAACAGAAAGGTAAGATTCAAACGGCCAAGAAAGCCTATGACATTTACCGCGTTTTTCGCGCGGTAACCCCAGCAGGTTGGATCGCCGAAGCGAGAGGGCAAATCATCGGCCGATTGTTTGATGAAGTCAGCGCAGAAGTACAAGCGAAACTGAAGAAAACCTTATTGCAGGAGGTGGCGTCAGTTGCGATTGATCTATATAGCGGGCGCTTTAAAGCTAAAGATACCGAGTTGCAACATAGTCATGCTGCAGACTTGGATGAAACAAGATTGGCACCAGGTATCGAGCCATTGCGTGTCGCGGTTATCGGACAGGTGAGTGCAGGCAAGTCATCGGTGATCAACGCCATTGCTGGCAGTATAGTGGCTGAAGTCAGCACCCTTCCATCCACTGATCGGGTAACTGTGCATAAATGCGAGATAGAGGGGATCGAGCTTGTCCATTTGGTCGATTTACCGGGCATTGATGGTAACCCAAAAACGGAGTCGCTAATTTTTGAGCAAATTATTAACAGTGATTTGGTTCTCTGGGTGCTTAAAGCCAACCAGCCTGCTCGAGCCTTAGATAGCCAATTGAAAATCAGAGTGGATGATTTCTATGCCGATACGGCGAATCGTTCGAGAAAAAAGCCACAGATCATGGCACTCGTCAGTCAGGTAGACCGGTTACAACCGATTCAGGAATGGGCACCACCTTATAATTTATCGTCATGTGATACACCCAAGGCAACGATCATTAAAGAAGCGGTGGAATATAATCAGGCATTGCTGAACCCTGATCAAATATTGCCACTGTCTATCGGGGAAGGGAGAACGGCTTATAACCTTGACCAAATAAAGACGTTTATACAGTCAGCTTATGAGAGTGGCGTGAATACACAGTTGAACAGACGCCGTCTGGAACAGAATAAATTAGCGCTAGGTAAGCAGGCGAAGCGTCTCTACCGGCTAGGAAAGAAGATGTTTGAGTTATCAGCCAGAGACTGAACGATAATCAATTTAACAGCTGTGGGTGATATACCCAACCTCTCAAGATGCTAGCCCGACGAGTAACGTGGCTGTGGTGCAGAACAAGCCACCATTGCGATAGCATTCTGATGATGTTATCGCTCTGGTGCTTGGTTATAATTAATTTAAAATCAACGATTAACGTCGCTTAATCTTCCGGGGGACCACTTCAACGCCTGTGCGGTATCGTCCGGCCGTTGCATTAAGTGCTAATTCCAGCGCGCTGTCGGCAATTATCTCAAATTGCTGAGGAAGGGATTGAATTTTAATCGGCAGAAAATCCAATAAGCGATTGTCACCAAAGGTGGCCAGATGGATTTTCGCCATCAGCGCCGGATTGGCTAGCAGACAATCTAATACACCTTCAAACAAGGTATAAGAGGTGGCAAGAATGGCATCCGGCAAGTTGTTGCTATCTATCCATTGCTGTACCTGATGCTGACCTTGTTCCTGACTGAAGTGATCGCCGTAAGCAATCAGCGTTTCAATATCGGGGCGGTGGGTATTGATCGCCGCATAGAAACCTTGCTCACGCTCTTTTGATACCCCAAGCTCCGGTACCGCACCGATCAGGCCAATACTTCTTATCTCTTTTTTCAACAGGGTCTGAGTCAGTTCATAAGCACCGTCGAGATCTTCACTGATCACGCTGGCGAAGACTTCATCATCTAAGGCTCGGTCAAGCGCTATTACGGGGAGACCACCTGCCTGGATTTTTTTATAGAAGTCATGATCGGCGGGCAGGGCACTTGCGACCAGCAGGACATCGATACGACGGCTGAGCAAGGTCTCGGCAACGGTCATTTCGGTCTCAATATCATCATCAGAGCAGGAGATGATGAGCTGATAGCCCGCCTTTCTTGCATCGCGCTCCAGCAATTTAGCCAGCCTTGCGTAACTGCTATTTTCCAGATCCGGGATGATCAATCCAAATGAGCGACTGTTTCCCGCACGCAATGATTTGGCGGCATGATCAGGACGGAAGTTAAATTGATTAACAACAGCCATGACTTTCTGTTGGGTTTTTTCGCTGATCCGGTACTTGCTGGCTTTGTCATTAATGACATAGCTTGCAGTAGTACGTGATACACCAGCCAGTTTTGCAATTTCATCTAACGTCATCGTAATTTCTTATTCTTCACCGGAATATTTGTGCGCTTGATCATATATTCGCAAATGATCCTGCACGGAACAATTGCAATAATAGCTGAAACCATTCAGCATGTCAGGTGAAAGGTTTCAGCAGAGCTTTAAAAAGTTCGTCGGTTCTGCTGAGACTTTTAAATTGCCAAAAAGCTGAATCGGTTCAGCTTTGATTGTTACATAAACTTATAACTTAACGACGGGTCGAGATGAATCTTGAGTTCATCATAAAGAAGACCGAAGTAGAAGACAGAAAACTGTCATATGGAGTGAATTCATGTTGTCACTATCACAGAGCGATATTCAGTTAAAACAAGCCGCCCCTGATAAACAAGCGGCGATAAAGGCGTTAGCCGTCAGTTTAGCAAACCAGGGGCTGGTTGAAGCGGGGTATGTTAATGGAATGCTGGCTCGTGAAGCTCAGAACTCGACTTTCCTCGGTAATGGAATCGCGATCCCGCACGGCACAACGGATACACGTGGTTTGGTCAAGCAAACGGGGGTGAAGGTCCATCATTTCCCGCATGGTGTGGATTGGGGCAATGGACAAACCGTTTATCTGGCTATCGGTATTGCGGCTAAATCTGATGAGCACCTTGGTATTCTGAAGCAATTAACGAAAGTGCTTTGTGCTGATGGCGTTGAAGAGAAACTAAAGCTGAGCGACAGTGCTGACGGCATCATTGCGATTTTAAACGGAGATGAGCAGCTTGAAGTGGAATTTGATACCGGGCTGGTTCAACTGGCATTCCCGGCAACAGATTTGATTCAGTTAACCGCCGTTGCTGCCGGCCTGATCAAAAACCGCAAGTTTGCTGATAACGGTTGTGTCGCCGATGCGATTGCTTCAGGTGCAACTCACCTCGGCCAAGGATTATGGCTGGCAAAAAGTAACAAAGATGTGGTGAAAACGGCAATGTCTTTTGTTACGCCGTCGCATTCTTTTGCAGAAGACGGACAGCCAGTTAAAGGTCTATTGATGGTTGCGGCGTGTAATGCGGCTCATCTGAAGAACTTGGAATATTTAACTCAGTTACTTTATAAAAACGAATCAGAAAAATTGTTTGCCACAACCGCAGAAAAGGTGGTTTCACTTTTGACTGAAGAGACGATTGAGGGGGCGACAGAAGTCTTCAAAATCCGCAATTCACACGGTCTGCATGCCCGTCCTGGTGCGATGCTGGTGAGCGTGGCGAAGAAATTCAATTCAAATATTCAGGTGCTCAACCTATGTGGTGACGGCAAGCCGGCTAATGCAAAGAGCCTGATGAAGGTGATTGCTCTGGGTGTCAAACATGGCCATCAGCTGCAATTTACCGCGCAAGGTGACGATGCTGAGTTAGCATTGGCGTCAATTGGCGAGGCAATCGCTGATGGCTTGGGTGAGGGTAAGTAATGGCTGATTCAAATCCCCCTGTTTTTTGCCAGGCAGCAACACATAAGCCGAAGGTTGTCACCGTTACGCTAAATCCAGCGTTGGATTTAACCGGCAGCCTGCATACGCTCACGGCCGGAACCGTTAACGTCGTGAACAAAGGAAGTTTGCATCCGGCAGGTAAAGGCGTAAATGTAGCGAAAGTACTGGCCGAGTTAGGTGCAGAGGTTACCGTTACCGGTTTATTAGGTGCCGATAACCAAGAACCGTTCTGCCAGCTTTTCGAAGAACTGGGCGCAACGGATAAGTTTGTTCGTGTTAACGGTGCAAGCCGCATCAACGTTAAATTGGTAGAGCAAACCGGTCAGGTTAGCGATATCAACTTCCCGGGGGTTGCGGTATCTGAAGACGACATCATCCGTTTCGAACAAACATTATTTGAACTGGTAGAAAGCCATGATGTGTTTGTTCTCGCGGGTAGCTTACCTGTCGGTATTACCCCTGAGATGTGTGCGAGTTGGGTATCTCGTCTGCATCAATTGGGTAAGCAAGTGTTGTTTGATAGCAGTAAAGCGGCATTAGCGGCCGGGCTGGAAGCAAACCCATGGTTGGTAAAGCCTAATGATGAAGAGCTGTCAGATTGGGCCGGGCGTAAATTAACGTCAGAAGCGGAATGTACAGCAGTTGCAGAACAACTTTTACAAAAAGGAATTGCCAATGTGGTGGTGTCTTTAGGTGCAGAAGGCGTGATGTGGCTGAGCGATAAAGGATGGTTACGTTCGCAACCACCCAAAATGCAGGTTGTCAGCACCGTGGGTGCCGGTGACACATTAGTGGCAGGTATGTGCTGGGGACATCTCAACCACTGGAACAGAGAAGAAACTCTTCGTTTCGCAACGGCATTGTCGGCTTTGGCGGTGGCTCAAGTTGGAGTCGGTGTTGAAGATATTGAAACGGTGCTGGCGATGAAAGAAAGAGTGCAACTGTCAAAATCAGATCTTACTGAAAAGATCGGTTCAAACAATCACGTGAAGTGCTAACAAGGATCAGAGGGTATCAAGATGAATATTGCAATCGTAACAGCTTGCCCCAGTGGCATTGCAAACAGCGTCATTGCTGCAGGCCTATTAGAAAAAGCGGCAGCAGAACTGAAATGGAACGTCGATATTGAATGTCAGTCAACGGTTACAGCGGTGAAGTCTCTGACTTCTGCTCAGATCAAAGCCGCAGACTGCATTGTTATTGCCGCAAGTACTGCAATTGATAAATCACGCTTTGTAGGTAAAAAAGTTTATCAGTCAGAGGTTACTGACTGTTTTGCGGAGCCAAAAGTTTATTTGCAACAAGCAGTAGAAAAAGCAATTGTGCTATCC
The DNA here is from genome assembly GCF_057456235.1 of Photobacterium sp. Taxonomy (NCBI): domain Bacteria; kingdom Pseudomonadati; phylum Pseudomonadota; class Gammaproteobacteria; order Vibrionales; family Vibrionaceae; genus Photobacterium; species Photobacterium sp. The sequence continues at coordinate 149,083 of NZ_JBVCPH010000003.1, forward strand.
GTTTCTGCAGCTCAGCAGGGTGTCGGTGAAACGGTGGTTGCAACAGGGAAGAAGAAAATTGTTGCAATTACTGCCTGTCCGACTGGTGTCGCGCATACCTTTATGGCGGCGGAAGCACTGGAAGGTGAGGGTAAACGTCAGGGACATGAGATTAAAGTTGAAACTCGCGGCTCTGTGGGTGCAAAAAACCAGCTAACGGCAGAAGAAATTGCAGCGGCTGATCTGGTTGTTATTGCGGCTGATATTGACGTCGACCTTGCCCGATTTGATGGTAAGAGACTATACAAAACCAGTACCGGTCTGGCACTGAAGAAAACCGCACAAGAACTGGATAAAGCGTTTTCAAGTGCTGCGGTTTATAAGCATGAAGCAGGCAGTGCTTCTTCTGGCGAAGACAAGCAAGAGAAAATTGGGGCTTATAAGCACTTGATGACCGGCGTATCACACATGCTGCCGTTGGTTGTTGCGGGGGGCTTGGCGATTGCGTTGTCTTTTGTCTTTGGTATCGAAGCATTTAAAGAAGAAGGTACGCTGGCCGCGGCACTGATGACCATTGGTGGCGGTTCGGCGTTTGCGTTGATGGTGCCTGTTCTGGCCGGTTTCATCGCCTTTTCGATTGCTGACCGTCCGGGCCTGGCACCTGGTTTGATTGGCGGTATGTTAGCAAGTTCAATCGGTGCCGGTTTTCTTGGTGGTATTGTTGCCGGTTTCCTTGCGGGATACAGCGCCAAGCTGATCGCCGATAAAGTGCAGTTACCACAGTCGATGGAAGCGCTTAAACCTATTCTGATCATTCCGCTGGCAGCGAGCCTGATCACCGGTCTTATCATGATTTACATCGTGGGCGGTCCGGTTGCGGCTGCTATGACCAGTTTGACTGAGTTTTTGAACAATATGGGCTCTGCAAACGCGGTACTGCTGGGCATTACCCTGGGTTGTATGATGTGTTTCGATCTGGGTGGCCCGGTAAACAAAGCGGCGTATACGTTCGGTGTCGGTTTGCTGGCGTCACAAACTTACGCGCCAATGGCCGCAATCATGGCGGCGGGCATGGTACCTGCACTCGGTATGGGGCTGGCAACATTCCTGGCTAAAAATAAATTCAATGCAAGTGAATCAGAAGCGGGTAAAGCGTCCTTCGTGCTTGGTCTTTGCTTTATCTCAGAAGGTGCGATTCCGTTTGCAGCTCGCGATCCGATGCGCGTGATCCCTAGCTGTATGGCGGGTGGTGCGTTAACCGGTGCTCTGTCTATGCTGTTTGGCGCAAAGCTGATGGCACCTCATGGCGGTCTGTTTGTCCTGCTGATCCCAAATGCTATTACCCCTGTACTGATGTATCTGGTTGCGATTGCGGCAGGCACACTGCTAACCGGTGTGACTTATGCTTTCCTTAAAAGGTCAGAGCAAGAGCAGTTTGTGACAGCGTAACGCATAAAGTTTGTGACCCGTTGTTTGAGATGCCTGCATCTCAGGCCGAGTCGAAATGAAAAGCCCCGGCACCGATAATGCCGGGGCTTTTGCCATCGCGGGCTGCATCAATAGGTGTACCCGCGATGAGTCTCTTTTATTCTGATCCTGCCAGTCATGATCAGAGCGGTTCTGGTCAGTACGTGATACTTGTTTTTAAAAGAAAAAGATGTTTACCACTAGCACATTTTCCGTTTTAAACCGCTGATATCCAGCAAGCGAGTCGAGATTTCTTCGACTGACAGCGACGATGTGTTGAGGTAAGGAATGGCTTCACGCCGAAACATGGCTTCAACTTTATTTAATTCACTTTCACATTGCTGTCTGCTGGCGTAATCACTATTGGCATAGCGCTCATGGCGAATGGCAACCAGCCGTTCTGCATCTATGGTCAGGCCATAGGTTTTATAGCGGTATGGCTCAATAACTGCAGGCAGCTTCAAGCTTGCCATGTCCTCCGCTATGAAAGGATAGTTGACGGCACGAATGCCAAATTGCATGGCCAAATACAGGCTGGTTGGGGTTTTACCGCAGCGGGATACCCCCAGTAAAATCACATCGGCCTGATCAAGATTATTCAGTGAAATCCCGTCATCATGGGCTAAGGTATATTCAATTGCGGCGATACGATCCTGGTAGCTTGCCGCATCTCTGTTAATACTATGTGAACGTTGTAACTGTGGTTGCGGTTCAAGTTGTAAATCGTTTTTTAATGACTCAACCAGTACGTTAAGAACATCGTAAAAATGTGCCTGACTTTGTTCAATGATTGCTTTCACTTCAGGTAATACAATCGAATAAAAGACAAGAGGTTCTACGCCGGTGGATTCATATGATTGATTGATAAGGTTTTTAACCTGAAATGCCCGTTCGTTTGTTTCAATGAAGGGGAGGGTTGTCTGATGAATTTCGATAGGAAACTGCCCCAAAATAGCGTGTCCGAGTGTCTCAGAAGTAATCGCTGTGGCATCAGAAATGTAAAATACATCACGAAAATTAGATTTGCGCTGCATATAAAGTTGAATCCTTAAAATTATTCTGTAAGGTTGGCTACATTAATACTTATAACAATAACCTTATAGGGTATGGGGAACAGCCCGGCTATTGTGACGCAGTATTTTTTTAACTGCTAACGCAATCGTTGTCGTTGAGATCTTGCCCACATTTAATGCTAAATCCAAAAACAAGGAGATTGACCGTGCAACAGAACGTTGTTTGGTACGATGCTTTATCAATGAATGATGTTGATAAAGTGGGTGGAAAGAATGCTTCACTGGGTGAGATGGTTGCCAATTTAGCCAACGCCGGTGTGAAAGTGCCTAATGGATATGCGACAACATCGTACGCATTTAACCAATTTCTAGAAGCTGACGGCTTAAACAAACGTATTTATGGTCTTCTCGACACGCTTGATGTAGATGATGTCAATGCGTTGAAAGCGGCGGGTGAAACCATCCGTAATTGGGTTCTGGACGCGCCTTTACCGGCAGAGCTTGAGCAGGACATCAGACATTTTTATGCTGAACTGGGTAGCGGTGATGACCAACTGTCAGTCGCTGTTCGTTCATCGGCCACAGCAGAAGATCTGCCGGATGCATCGTTTGCCGGGCAGCAAGAAACCTTCCTCAATGTTCGTGGTATTGAGTCGGTTATTGAAGCGGTAAAGCATGTATTTGCGTCACTGTTCAATGATCGTGCTATTTCTTATCGTGTGCATCAGGGGTTTGATCATGAAGGCGTGGCCTTGTCTGCTGGTATTCAGCGCATGGTACGCTCCGACAAAGCCTCGTCTGGGGTTATGTTTACGCTTGATACTGAGTCAGGCTTTGACCAGGTTGTCTTTATTACTTCTTCATGGGGATTAGGTGAAATGGTGGTTCAGGGTGCAGTTAACCCTGATGAGTTCTATGTTCATAAGCCAACATTACAAGCCGGAAATCCTGCGGTGGTTCGTCGTACTATCGGCTCAAAGCTGATCAAAATGGTTTATTCCGAAGGCACTGCCTTGGGGACCCAAGTTGAGATTGTTGATACGTCAGATGAAGAACGTAACCAGTTTTCGTTAACAGACAAAGAAATCTCAGCCCTTGCCGAGCAGGCATTGATCATCGAAAAACACTATGGTCGCCCGATGGATATCGAATGGGCTAAAGACGGTGTGACCGGTGAGCTGTTAATTGTGCAGGCACGCCCTGAAACGGTTCGCTCTCGAGATGATCAGCAGGTGATGGAGCGTTTTCACCTTAACGTTCAAAGCACGCCTTTAATCGAAGGCCGTGCGATCGGTCAGCGGATCGGTACGGGCAAAGTCCGTGTTGTCTCTGATTTGAGTGAAATGGATCAGGTACAAAAAGGTGATGTGCTGGTGGCTGATATGACTGACCCTGATTGGGAACCGGTCATGAAAAAAGCGTCGGCGATTGTGACAAACCGCGGTGGTCGTACTTGCCATGCTGCAATCATTGCGCGTGAATTAGGCATTCCGGCTGTTGTGGGTTGTGCTTCGGCGACAGCCAGACTGTCGACAGGTCAACAGGTTACGGTTTCTTGTGCCCAGGGCGAAACGGGTTTTGTGTATGAAGGAGAGCTTGACTTTGAAGTGCGCCGCACTTCAGTTAACAATCTGCCTGATTTGCCCCTTAAAGTGATGATGAATGTCGGTAACCCTGACCGTGCATTTGATTTTGCCTGTATTCCAAATGAAGGGGTAGGGCTGGCGCGTCTGGAGTTCATCATCAATAAGATGATCGGAATTCACCCGAAAGCACTGTTAAATTATGACCAGCAGTCGGCAGAGCTTAAAGCTGAAATCGACCGTCGCATTGTGGGTTATGACAGCCCGGTAGAGTTCTACATAGCGAAACTCACCGAAGGGATTTCAACCCTTGCTGCTGCCTTCTGGCCGAAGCGTGTGATTGTGCGTATGTCTGACTTTAAGTCGAATGAGTACAGTAACCTGGTCGGTGGCAGTTGCTTTGAACCTACAGAAGAAAACCCGATGCTTGGCTTCCGTGGTGCTTCTCGTTACATCTCGCCGCAGTTCCAGGATTGTTTTGCGCTTGAGTGTGAAGCGATTAAACGTGTACGCGAGAAAATGGGATTAAAGAATGTTGAAATCATGATCCCATTTGTGCGAACTGTGAGTGAAGCGGCATCAGTCATCGATTTGCTTGCGAAGTTTGATTTACGTCGCGGTGAGAATGGCCTGAAAGTGATCATGATGTGTGAACTGCCATCGAACGCAATTCTGGCAGATGACTTCCTGAAGTACTTTGACGGCTTCTCGATTGGCTCTAACGACATGACTCAATTGACCCTGGGTTTAGATCGGGACTCTGGTGATATTGCCCACCTGTTTGATGAGCGTAATGCTGCAGTTAAAGCCCTGCTGTCGATGGCGATTCAAGCGGCGAAAAAGGCGGGTAAGTATATTGGTATATGTGGACAAGGACCATCGGATCATGAAGATCTGGCTGATTGGTTGATGGAACAAGGTATTGACTCGGTCTCGCTGAACCCGGATACCGTAGTTGAAACCTGGGTACATTTAGGGAAAAACAAAACAGCCTAAAATAGAAGGCAGCTATGCAATTTTCGCTTTCTGACTGCGAACATTGTGCTTAGTAACAAACTGAAAAGCGTGAAGGTTAACCTTCACGCTTTTGTTTGCAACAAAGAACTATCTATAAGCGATTAAAGCTGAGTAAATAGTGTCGGCTCTGTGCTTGGTGTCCAGGCTGCTTGAGAAGTATGAGCAGCATTAACAACATAACGCTTACCCATATAACTAACAACATCACCGTCGTTATAGCTTACATTTACCGTCCATACCGTTGTTGGCATGCTATTAACCCATAGGGTAGATGTAGAAGAAGGAGCCCAGTCAGCTTGTGCTGTATGTGCATTTACGGCTTTATAGATAGTATCTTGGTGAGTAACATAATCACCGGCTGCATATGCAGTATCTACAGCCCATACCGGTGCATAGTTGTCTAATGTATCAAAGACGTATCCTGCTTCTTTTGCGATTTTAATAAACTTAGCCAGCTTAGGTAAGTTTTGAGTTGCCCCCATGCCACGCTTACCATCTTCAAAAAGGAATGCATGAGTCAGGACAATCGACTTGTCAGCATGCAAAGAAGTACCGCATGGGAAAGTCTGCGACTTTGAGTTGACCGGCTCGATTGTTGTTGGCGCACATGTATTGAACGTTGCTTCAACATAACCCAAGAAGGCATCGGCTTCTGTCAAGCTGTTTGCCGGCATGGCAATACCCCAGTTCTCCGGTGCCCAGTCGACATCCCAGCCATGGAATTGGTAGTTTTTATTGGCCAAAATTTCGGCAACTTCGAGGGAAGCTTTAACACTGTTAGATGGGTTTTCAGGATCGCAGACGTATCCTGGTTCCCAAGGCTTGAAGTCATCTGATGTTGCGCATAAGCCATTACTCTTGAAATCTTTGGCTACTCGCCAGGTATTGGTGTAAGGCAGGCGAGCGAGGCTTTCACCTTTATAGTTTGGATAGCTGTTTACATTTGGAATGTATGACTCAATTACAGTGACGTTCTTGTCAAACATTGATGCATCGTAGACTGGATCCTGGTAAGAGTTTATCTGGTGGTCACCGGTAGCGTTACACTCGGCAGCGCTATTAGGGCCAAATTCTTCGACACAGTTGTGCACCATGTGATTATAACTGTGGTTGGCAACAGTATGCCCTGTATCTAACAGCAGCTGCAGTGCTTCAAGTGCTTTGCTTTCGTTTTCATCGGCAATCCCATCTAGGTGCCAGGCATTCACGTAGAACGTCCCTTTTACACCTGCCTCATTCATGATCTTAACGATTGGGATCGTTGCATCGATTGTACCGTCATCAAATGTTAGGTAAATCGTACCTTTAGGCGCAGCCTGAGCAGCCATTGAGCTTGCTAAAATTGTCGCGGTGCACAACGTAGACAGAACGGTTTTTTTTAATTTCATTTTTGATCCTTTCTTGATTTGAGAGTCGCTTAGATTCCGTTGAGGACTCAGCCCCGAATACCAGCAAGTGATTCTGGTATGTTATTGATTTAATTCATGCTTGATTGAGTATGAATCGAGGCGAGTATGCGGGGCGTACAGTGCGAACTCAATAACACGGGGAATAATATATTTGTCAGCATGATATATCTGCGTCTGATATCACTGATAGCTTGTGAGAGGTGACATTTTTTACAGTGGAAAATAAGGTCAAGGCCGCACTGTGGTCTTTGTTGTTAATTATGAGAGTGACATGATGAAAGTGACATGATTATGAGAGATAAAAAAGCCGCCTTGTGATCAAAGGCGGCAAAGAACAAGAGTTTGTTATCGCTTAAAAGTTACTTAAGCATGGGGTAGGTCTTATAACGAACCCCCATCATCTGTTCCATACAATGAACCACCTGGCAGCTGTAGCCGAATTCATTGTCATACCAGATATACAGTACGCAACGGTTGTCCTGCGCTATGGTCGCTACGCCATCAACAACACCTGCATGGCGGGAGCCGACTATGTCACTGGATACGATTTCGGTCGATTCAGTGAAGTCAATCTGACCAGACAGTGGCGATGCCAGTGCCATGTTACGTAAGTAGTGGTTTAGCTCGTCAGCGGAAACATCCGATTCTAAATTCAGGTTAGCAACGGCCATTGATACGTTTGGCGTTGGTACGCGAATGGAGTTGCCGGTTAACTTTCCTGAAAGCTCAGGCAGCGCTTTGGCGACGGCTTTGGCAGCACCGGTTGAAGTCAATACCATGTTAAGCGATGCGGAACGCCCGCGTCGATCACCTGTGTGGAAATTATCAATCAGGTTCTGATCATTGGTAAACGAGTGAACCGTTTCAACATGGCCGGATGTAATGCCGTATTTATCATTGACCGCTTTTAGAACCGGTGTGATGGCATTGGTGGTACAACTTGCGGCTGAGATGATCTTGTCATCTTCCTGGATAACCGATTCATTGACACCAAAGACAACGTTTTTGATATCGCCTTTGCCCGGCGCGGTAAGCAGTACTTTTTCAGCCCCTTTGCTGGCAAGGTGTTGGCTTAGCCCTTCACTATCCCGCCAAATGCCGGTGTTATCTACGATTAACGCATTATTGATACCATAGGCAGTGTAATCAACATCGGCAGGGCTGTTCGCATAGATGATTTGAATGAAGTTACCATTAGCGATGATGGCTTTGCGATCTTCATCAACAGTAATACTGCCATTGAATGGGCCATGAACAGAATCCCGGCGCAAAAGGCTCGCACGTTTTTCTAAGTCGCCATGTTTGCCACCACGTACCACCACGGCACGCAGACGAAGCGGATAACCCTGGCCGCTCTTTTCAATCAGGAGGCGAGCCAGTAAGCGGCCAATACGACCAAAGCCATAAAGTACCACATCACGGGGTTCAACAGATTGCGTGCTACTCAATGACTCTGTCAGTGCGGTCTGCAAAAAGTCATTTACGCCGTACTCTTCGTCTTGATCTTTCCAATATGCATAGGCTAACTGGCCAATATCAACTCGACAAGGAGACAGGTCAAGTGCGGCTAGCGCTTTAATGAGAGGAAGGGTTTGGGTTGGAGATAAAGTTTCCCCGGTATAGCGACGAGCAACACGGTGTGCTTTGATAATGTCGATGGTAGAAGCATTAACTAACTGGCGACCAAACAAAAGGACTTCAACGCCTTTTTGCCGGTATAGCTGACCAAGAAGTGGTGAGATGGATTCTGCATTCGTTTGGCTCGTTTGCCAATCAAGAAGGTATTTTTCCGGACTCATTATTACTTAGCACCTTTCACGTTTTGGTAACTATTCATGTCTTTGCTATGGCATAAAATAGCGTCAAGCTAAACAGTTACAGGGAGAAGTTGGATAAAATTTTACTAAGGAATCTTGTTGTTTTTATGTGGCGGAAGTGTAACGTTTGCGTCGTTTTTCTCCTAGCAAAATTAATGACTTATAAATGTGATCTTGGCGGGCATAAATGGGTCATAATCGGCATATAAATAGCAGGATCCAGCTATTTAATAGTGATGATCAGAAAACTTAATTTTTAATGATTCTTAATGTTTTTTAACTGATGAGTCATTTTCACTGTAATCATCATACGGTTGCAGTTTAAAAAACAGATCTGGATACAGAAAAAGAAGCCCAATCCATGTTTACGGTTTGGGCAAGGTGATTGGATATGAGGATCGAGGTATCTGATCGATTATGCCGGGTAAATCGCTCCCAGAGTGGTTAGCTTACTGGCACCTGTAACTTCTGGTAGATTTCCGGGTTGGTTATGTAGTGTTCGACAGGCGAGCCAGGCAAAAGCCATGGCTTCCATGTTATCGATATCAACGCCCCGATCTGCCGTTGTCAGTACATCCCAATAGGGTAATAATTCATTCAATCGCTGCATCAATTGTGGGTTGTGAGCCCCGCCGCCACAGACCAACAGCTCTCCCGGGCTCTGTTTTCTTACATCGTTGGCAATGGTTACGGCAGTAAATTCCGCTAATGTGGCCTGTACATCCTCAGGGAGAAGAATAAAGTCGGCGAGATGCCGCTCTAACCATAGCAAGTTGAAGAGCTCTCTCCCTGTACTTTTTGGAGGGGCCAGCTGAAAATACCGGTCATTAAGCAGCTGTTCCAGCAGGGGCTGATTCACTGCACCGGTCTTTGCCCATTGTGCATTTTCATCATAGGGCAAATCTTTATGCTTATTGATCCATGCATCCATTAACATATTGCCGGGCCCGGTATCAAAACCTGTAACGGGGGGGTCTGGTGCCAAAACGGTGATATTGGCAATGCCACCAATATTGAGAATAACTCGGGTAAGGGCGGGATCATGAAAGAGTTGTTGATGAAATGCGGGAACGAGTGGTGCTCCTTGACCGCCCAACGCCATATCTTTACGCCGAAAATCGGCAACCGTCGTGATGTTGGTTTTGGCAGCAATGATGTTGGCATCACCTAGCTGCATGGTAAAGGCGTACTGAGTCTCGGGCGAGTGGAATACCGTTTGTCCGTGACAACCAATGGCTTTGACTGATTTGGCTGAGGTGGCTGTTTTTGTCAGTAACGCTAATACAGCATCGGCGAATAAGTGACCTAAACGATGGTCAAGTTCACCAATAGTTTGAAGATTCGTTGGCTGGCCCAAACAAATATCAAGCAGGGCCTGTTTCAGGCTGGCATCCATAGGAAACGAATGCTCACCGAGCAAACGAATATCAGTGCCGTCAATTTCAACTAAAACTGTATCGACACCATCCATGCTGGTACCAGACATAATGCCTATATAACGTTCAAGACCCATAACTTCCTCAGTCATAACAAGGGAGTAGAAACTCCCTATAAATACCAACCAATGTAAACGGAAGGGATCAAGATGGAAAGGCTAATCAGTCAATGGCTGACGTTAATTTCAGCCATTGTGATTGTAAGTCAATAATCAGAAGTGCAAGAACCCCAGGAACTCGACAGCAACAAACCTTCTTTACCTGCCAGTGTGATGGCCAGTGAACCGTCTTTTACCTGCCACTCATCATCTGTCAGGCAGTCTTTCAGTGAGCCGGATTCAATACCGAGCTGCCACACCGGTAAGTGCAGGGTTTTGGCATTGTCACTGTTGTTGATCAGACAAATCATATTTTCGTCGTTGAATGTTCGAGCAAACGCAAAGTGCTGATTCTCTGCCAACAACCATTGCACGCTGCCTTGCTGTAACGCATAAGAGGATCTGCGCAGACCGATTAACTGTTGAAGGTAGGCAAAGGTCGAATGAGGCTTTGTCGTACGCTCCCACGGGAAACATCGGCGGTTGTCGGGATCCTGACCGCCTTGCAAACCAACCTCCGTGCCGTAATACAGGCAGGGTGTACCAACATAAGCAAACAACATTAGCAGTGCAAGGTGCATGGTTTCATGATCGTCACCAAGCATCGTCAGGAAACGCATAGTGTCATGGCTGTCGAGCTGATTCAGTTGCGCAAGCTGGTTTAACCAGGGCAGTTTAGTACGTGCCTCGTTTAACCAATCCATCAGTTCAGGGGCATCTATCTGGCAAGGGTGATAGGCAATATCTTGCTTGGCGAAGAAAGCGCGAACCGGGTGGGCAAAACCGTAGTAGTTCATGGCACCATCTTCTTGATCCCCTTGCAGCCAGTTTGACGCCTCAAAGAAGTGCTCGCCCAGTACGTAACATTCAGGGTTTACCGATTTGGCGGCCTCGCGGAATGCTTTCACATAATGGGCGTTATTCGCCGCACCGGCCCCTTCACCTAGCATGTGAATAACATCAAACCGCCAGCCATCGATATTGTAAGGTGGGCTCAGCCAATGTTTGATAACGGCATCTTTTCCGGCGTAAATATAATTCTGAACATCCGGATTTGAAAAATTGAGTTTAGGCAGTGTCGATATGCCATTCCAGCCGACATATTGATTCGAATCGCCGCTGAACTGGTAATGATGACGAAAAACTGAATCCGGATGATTATAGGCTCCAGATCCCTGCGCTTGAGTGTTGTGCTGGTACATATCAAACCACGGATGATTGACCGAGGTATGGTTATAAACGGCATCCAGCACGATTTTCATTTTACGGTTATGAAGGTCGTTAACCATCTCCGAAAATTGTTCGTTAGTGCCCAAATGCGGGTCAATATTGCGATAATCGGTTGTATCGTATTTATGGTTGCTCGGCGCGGTAAATATCGGATTCAAATACAGGGCAGTGACGCCGAGATCCTGGAGGTAATCAATGTTGTTCTGGATCCCTTGTAGATCGCCGCCATAAAACTCAGTCGGGCCATCAGCATTGTGATCGGATACCGGATCGCCCCAATTTTTTGCGATGGTCGGGCGCTTATCTCCCAGTAAACAGTATTCATCCGATTTAACGCTGATCTCAGGTTCACCGTTGGCAAAACGGTCTGGAAAGATCTGATAGAAAACTTGCTGTTTTACCCATGCTGGTGGTTGTTCTTCACGGTTGTATTTGAAATGGCTTTCTCTGCCAGGAATTCGAGGAGAAGACCCACAGCCGTGGAGCCACCATTGCCGACTGTTTTGCATTACTTTGAAGCAGTAGTGAGTCGTGGCTCTGTCTTGATTTAATGGTATATCACCATGCCAGTATTGAAGGCGGCCTTTGACTTCTCCACGCTCCATGTCGATCAACTGCTCTTCATTATCAGGCTCGCAGCGAATAAAGATCGCAGAAATCAAGGTGCCGGCTTCACTGACTAACGTTAATTTCAGGCTTTGTGAAGTAGGAGCAAGCCAGTGGTTATCCTGGCCGTGGTAAAGAAAGGGCGTTTTCATTGTTATTATCTCTGCCTGTTTCAGCTATTGGATGATCAATTGATTCCTCTATAACTTAGCAACTTTTGAAGACAAGAAACTCACCCTCGATCAAAAAAAGAAAGGAGTAGGGTGGCAGGCGTAGGGACGTCAGCCTGTTTGAAAGTGAGAGTGTGCCAACTGACTGCTAAAGACGGCATCGACTCGGACACAATCACACCTTGAGCGGATTTGAGCTCATGTATCCCCAAACCACTACCACGGGTGGATGATGCTTTACCCGCGGTTACTGAGAAAGATGCTCAGAGATATAATCGATAAATGCACGCAGCCTGGCTGGCATGTACTTAGTCTGGGCAAATTGAAGGGCGATATCGCCTTGATAATTGCCTTTGATCGTCCAGTCTTTCAGTACTTCTTTGACCGTGCCTTTTTCCAGTGCCTCTTTGATCACAAAATCAGGAAAAATACCAATGCCTAAACCGTCTTTAACGCCTTTCAAACGCATCTGGGAGTGGTTCACCGCATAGCGTCCCGTGACACTCACCGTATGGAATTGATCGTCTTTGACTAAGTCCCAAATATGGTCGGTGGCGGTTTCTCCCAGGTAGATACAATCGTGATCAAGCAGATCGGTTGGCACTTGCGGCTCGCCTCGTTGAGCAAGGTAATCGGGGCTTGCACACAAGGCTAGATTGACTTTACCTATCTTCTTATTCACCAAGGCTTCTGAAGGGCGTTCTGTTAAACGAAAGACAACATCAATACCTTCAGAAAGGATATCAATCTCACCATCTGAGGCTTTTAGCTTTAGCTGAATATAGGGGTATTGGTTCAGGAAAGGTGTCACTAAGGGTTGTAAGACTATACTCAGAAAGGCTTTCGGCGCGGCGACGGTAAGCATGCCAGACGGAATGGTATGCTCGAAATTTGCAATTTCAACGGCCTGCTTAGCAGCATTGGTCATGACTTTGCACTGTTCGTATATTTTAGTGCCCGACTCACTGATCATTAACTTACGGGTAGTGCGTTCAATTAACTTGACCGAAAGAGACTGCTCGAGGCGTGAAATCTGTTTACTAATCGCAGATGGCGTGACACCAAGCTTCTTTGCGGCAGCGGTATAACTGCCTTCATCGACAACAATGATAAAGACCGCAAGGTCAGGCATTAATGCAATAAGTCTGTTAGTGTCCACGGATTTGTGCCTCAGATTCAATAATCATTTTCCACGTGAGGGGATAATAGTTGTAATGCCCTTGAATTAGAATGTTTAAAGTTAAACGAAGCGTTAATTGCACGATTTATTAGCTAATCATCATATTGATGAGCGTTAAGCACCTTTGTTAGCGTGGTCTATCATTCGTTAACAGAGCAACTCGCTGGATAGCTATTTCCCAAAAATATAATAAATGTGAGGAACACTATGTCTGCTGCATTCTACGACCAAATCAACCAGCAAATTGAAGACGTAAAAGCTGAGGGTTTATACAAGTCTGAGCGTATCATTACGTCAGCGCAAAAAGCGGCTGTTTCTATCCTTAACAAAGATGGTGTTGATACTGGTGAAGAAGTTCTGAACTTCTGCGCGAACAACTACCTTGGTTTAGCCAATCACCCTGAACTGATCAAAGCGGCAAAAGCGGGTATGGATGAACATGGCTTCGGCATGGCATCGGTGCGTTTCATCTGTGGTACTCAGGATTCTCACAAAGAACTAGAACGAAAACTGTCAACCTTTCTGGGTACTGAAGACACGATCCTGTACACCTCTTGTTTTGATGCTAATACCGGCCTGTTCGAAACAATCTTAGGCCCTGAAGACGCTATTATCTCTGACGCCTTAAACCATGCTTCTATCATCGATGGTGTTCGCCTTTGTAAAGCCAAGCGTTTCCGTTATGCCAACAACAATATGGCAGAGCTTGAAGCGCAACTGATTGCAACTAAAGAAGCGGGCGTTCGCCATACACTGATTGTTACCGACGGTGTCTTCTCGATGGACGGCGTTGTCGCTAACCTTCCGGCAATTTGTGATCTTGCAGATAAGTACGGTGCGCTGGTGATGATCGATGATTCACACGCAGTCGGCTTTATGGGCGAAAATGGCCGAGGTACACACGAGCACCATAATGTAATGGATCGCATCGACATCATTACAGGCACATTGGGCAAAGCGATGGGCGGTGCTTCGGGCGGTTATACGTCTGGCAAGAAAGAAGTGATTGATTGGTTACGTCAGCGCTCGCGTCCGTACTTGTTCTCGAATTCAGTGGCTCCTGCGATTGTTTCTGCATCAATTCGTGTTATCGATCTGCTTGCTGAAAGTGGTGACCTGCGTAAGCGTCTATGGGAAAACTCAGCGCACTTCCGTACCCGTATGACGGAGGCCGGCTTCACACTGTCTGGTGCAGATCATGCAATCATTCCAATTATGTTGGGTGATGCGAAAGTCGCTGCAGAATTTGCAGAACGTGCCCTGGCGAAAGGTATCTACGTTGTCGGTTTCTCTTTCCCTGTCGTACCAAAAGGTCAGGCGCGTATTCGTACTCAAATGTCTGCTGCTCATTCACCTGAGCAACTAGATCGCGCAATAGACGTGTTTATCGAAGTGGGCAAAGAGATGGGGATTATCAAATAATGAAAATTAAAGCGCTATCAAAACTAAAGCCAGAACAAGGCATCTGGATGACTGAAGTAGACAAGCCTGAAATGGGCCATAATGATCTACTTATCCGCATCAAGAAAACAGCGATTTGCGGTACTGATGTCCATATCTACAACTGGGATGAATGGTCACAAAAAACCATACCGGTACCGATGGTTGTCGGTCATGAGTATGTCGGTGAAGTGGTCGGCATCGGCCAGGAAGTCCGCGGTTTTGCTATCGGTGACCGCGTATCTGGCGAAGGCCATATTACATGCGGCCATTGCCGTAACTGTCGCGGTGGTCGTACACACCTGTGCCGTAATACGACAGGTGTGGGTGTTAACCGTGAAGGTGCATTTGCTGAATATCTGGTTATTCCGGCATTTAATGCGTTTAAGATCCCGGACAGCATTTCTGACGATCTGGCATCTATCTTTGACCCGTTTGGTAACGCTGTTCATACGGCGCTGTCGTTCGATCTAGTGGGCGAAGACGTGCTCATTACCGGTGCTGGCCCAATTGGTATCATGGCAGCAGCTGTCGCTAAGCACGTTGGTGCCCGCCACATTGTTATCACGGATGTGAACGAGTACCGTCTGGATCTCGCTCGTAAAATGGGTGTGACTCGTGCGGTTAACGTCGCGGAAGAGAAGCTTGAAGATGTGATGGCTGAACTGGGAATGACCGAAGGTTTCGATGTGGGGCTAGAAATGTCTGGCGTACCATCGGCATTCAACAGCATGTTAACAAACATGAACCACGGCGGTAAAATTGCACTGCTGGGCATTCCACCATCAGACATGGCGGTAGACTGGAATCAGGTGATATTTAAAGGTTTGATTATCAAAGGCATTTATGGTCGTGAGATGTTTGAAACCTGGTATAAAATGGCAAGCTTGATTCAGTCTGGTCTGGATTTAACACCAATTATCACGCATCACTACAAGATTGATGATTTCCAGCAGGGCTTTGACATCATGCGTTCTGGCATGTCTGGCAAAGTTATTCTTGATTGGGAATAAGTCGTAGTCATCGACAGAATAATTAAAAACTGGCGAGCCTTTGGCTCGCTTTTTCTTTATCTGAACAGACTTGTTCTTGTCAAAAGAAAAGCTAATCCATTCACTTGATGTATTGCCGTGGAGCTCTTACTCATCAAGACATATGGCTCCATCTCGATGAAGCCTTATGTCTCGGTGAGTGCGGTGAGAAAGAATTTCAGCCGAACAATTCATACACTTATATTTAAGGTATTCTTTTCGAAACGCTTTCTCTATCAAATTTCTGTGTATTTGATTAAATACAACATCTTCATTACAAGACGGGCACTTTTCATAGATTTGCATACAAGCCTACCAGATCACGAATAAAAAGAGATTCATCCAGAAAGAATACAAAACAAGCCAATATGCATCCATGAGCGCATCGTGTGTGTATGGGTATTCTGCAGTATGAGTAGCAAAAATTCAGATCATGTCGACAGCGGGCAAACATGCTAATCAGGTATGAACCGAAAAGACTAATGCAGATATCTACGTCACCACTGAAATTTGTCATTTATCACCACAGCCAAATAACAGCTAGTTCTTCCTACATCGAATACTTTCCACCTCATAGTGCGGCATGTAGTAAGCCATTGTTTGATTTACAAAGACCGATAAACAGTCATTATTCATAGTGATGTGGCTCACGAAAGCTGATATACTTTCTCGCAATTAAAATTGAAGAAGCTGGCGAATGATGTCGGCTTTTTTAATGCTTGACACATAAACAATTTATGGAACAGTACCTTGATTTCTACAGCTAACATTACAATGCAGTTTGGCGATAAGCCATTGTTTGAAAATATTTCAGTTAAATTCGGCGGCGGTAACCGTTACGGTCTAATCGGTGCGAATGGCTGTGGTAAGTCAACATTCATGAAAATCCTTGGCGGCGAATTAGAGCAGTCAGGCGGTACTGTTTCATTAGATCCAAATGAGCGTATGGCTAAACTGGGCCAGGACCAGTTCGCATACGAAGAGTTCTCTGTTGTTGATACCGTTATCATGGGTCACAAAGAGCTGTGGGCTGTTAAAGAAGAACGTGACCGCATCTATTCTTTACCTGAAATGTCAGATGAAGATGGCATGCGTGTTGGCGATTTAGAAACAGAATTCGCAGAAATGGACGGCTACTCTGCAGAAGCGCGTGCAGGTGAATTGCTTCTTGGCCTTGGTATTCCTGAAGAGCAGCACTTCGGCCTAATGAGCGAAGTTGCACCGGGTCTTAAAGTACGAGTTCTTCTTGCACAGGTTCTTTTCGCGGACCCAGAAGTTATGCTTCTTGACGAACCGACGAACAACCTGGACATTCACACAATTAGCTGGTTGGAAGAGATCTTGTTGGCACGTAACTGCACAATGATCATTATCTCGCACGACCGTCACTTCTTAAACAGTGTTTGTACTCACATGGCTGATCTGGATTACGGTGAACTTCGCCTGTTCCCTGGTAACTATGATGAATACATGATCGCAGCAGAGCAGTCGCGAGATCAACTACATGCTGATAATGCGAAAAAGAAAGCACAGATGGCTGAACTTCAGACGTTCGTAAGCCGTTTCTCTGCTAACGCATCGAAAGCAAAGCAAGCGACTTCTCGTCAGAAGCAGCTAGACAAGATCCAGCTGAGCGAAGTGAAAGCTTCAAGCCGCCAAACTCCGTTCATTCGTTTTGACCAGGAAAAACCGCTTTTCCGTAATGCACTGGAAGTGGAAGGTCTGAAACAAGGTTACGGCGAGAACATTCTAATCAATGGCGTTAAGCTAATGGTTGAAGTGGGCGAGCGTATCGCAATCATCGGTCAGAATGGTATCGGTAAATCAACGTTCCTTAATACTCTTGCTGGTGCAATGGAACCAATGGAAGGTATGATTAAGTGGTCTGAAAACCACAATATCGGCTTCTATGCTCAGGACCATAGCGCAGACTTCGAACAAGATATGACACTTCTTGACTGGATGGGCCAATGGAAGAAAGAAGGCGACGACGAGCAAGTTGTTCGCGGTATCCTTGGTCGTATGCTGTTCTCACAAAATGACATCAAGAAGTCGGTAAAAGTGATTTCTGGTGGTGAGCAGGGTCGTATGTTGTTTGGTAAGCTAATCATGCAAAAAGCAAACATCCTTCTGATGGATGAGCCAACCAACCACATGGATATGGAATCTATCGAAGCATTGAACCTTGCGCTTGAGAACTTTAAAGGTACATTAATGTTTGTCTCTCATGACCGTCAGTTCGTATCTTCGGTTGCAACCCGTATCCTTGAAATCACCAAAGATGGTATTGAAGATTTCCACGGTACTTACGAAGAGTACCTACGTAAGCAAGGTCTTACTGGCTAATTTATTAGTCCGCTCTATTGGTTTGCACGATTAGTTTTCAAATACGGGCAAACTATAGAAGCTAAAAAAGCCGCCGTTAATTAATGGCGGCTTTTTTGTCTGTTATGCCAATTGGTATAAAATGGTGTTCACTCATGAACAACAAAATAGGAAAGAGTATACGATGCAGATTTGGGTTGATGCCGATGCGTGTCCGAATGTGATTAAAGAGATCTTGTTTCGTGTGGCAAACCGAGTAGGGATCATGGTGACATTAGTTGCAAACCACCATGTGCGAGTGCCGCCTTCACCACATATCCGATCAACACAAGTTCCGGCAGGCTTTGATGTGGCAGATAATCACA
Source organism: Photobacterium sp. (assembly GCF_057456235.1). Taxonomy (NCBI): domain Bacteria; kingdom Pseudomonadati; phylum Pseudomonadota; class Gammaproteobacteria; order Vibrionales; family Vibrionaceae; genus Photobacterium; species Photobacterium sp. Next base: position 167,249 of record NZ_JBVCPH010000003.1, read on the forward strand.
TTGTGCAACAAGCTGAAAAAGGGGACTTGGTGATCACCGCTGATATTCCCTTAGCCGATGAACTGATCACCAATGGGGTACACGCATTAAACCCTCGCGGTGAAATGTACACCAAAGACACGATTAAGCAGCGTTTACAGATGCGTGATTTTATGGAAACCATGCGAAGCAGCGGAATTCAAACGGGTGGCCCTGCGACGTTGAATCAGGCTGATCGTCAGAATTTTGCCAACAAGCTAGATACGTTTGTTATGAAAAACCATAAAAAGCAGTAAGCGATAAGGTGAATTTAGCTGGAATTTCGAGAGCGCGCTGGAAAAATGTAGGCGAGCGGCATATATGGATTATGAGATAAAATATAAAGGTCAATTGATTAAGTTGATAAAAACGAAATAAGTTGATATTAAAAGGACTTTATTTCATCGGTCGTTAAATAACGCCATTCACCGAGTCCAATATCTAGATTTATGTCGCCGATCTTTTCACGGTGTAATGAGGCAACTCGATTGCCAACTGCTGAAAACATACGTTTAACTTGATGATATTTGCCTTCGGTTATTGTTAAAAGGACTTCTTTGGGGTGAATAACCGTTAATTTCGCCGGTGAGGTCAGTTGCTTTTCACCCTGTAACTGAACACCATTTTGAAATTTAAAAGCAACATCATCCGCGATAGGGTCACGCAAGCCAACACGGTACACTTTTTCACACTTTTTATTCGGTGTGATGATATTGTACGACCAACGGCCATCATCCGTGACCAATACCAAACCGGTGGTATCAGCATCTAAACGACCCGCTATATGCATTTCAGATGCGTTCTCGATATCAATATAGTTGAATAAAGACGGATAAACCTCATCAACGTTTGAGCAAATGGTATCAAGAGGTTTATGCATCATTATGTAACGCGAACTACGCGGTATCAGTTTTTCCCCATGAAGCGTAATGGTATTATTTTCATGAACTTGAGTAGTTCCGCATTCAATCACATTGTCATTTACAACTACATTCCCGGCATTGATTTCTTGCGTTGCTTCAGCTCTGGTTAACTTGGTACTTTTACAAATAAATCGATCAAGGCGCATTACAGACATCATTAGCAATATGAAGAGGAATGTTATTATCCTTGCTCATCAGTAATTATCAATACAAAAAACTAACAGAGAGCTGAGTACTCATTTAGACCTTTGAATTAGCCATAATCATTAGTGGTAATTTGAGGTTTTTACGGCTGACGCTAAAGTGGCGGGGCAGCGATTTCAAAAGAGAACCACTCTTCTATCAATCGCTATCCTTGAACTTGACTCCCAGTGGTGTTCTGAATCGTTAGATAATTAATGGAATTGGTATTATATGTGCTTTTTTAGTACAGCCGTAGCTCAACACCTTCGGGCGCAAGCAGTGGCTGGCCTTCTCTCAGATGCTGATGAAAAAACTGTACAAGCAATGCATTGCTTGCGTTATGCATAACTTCCGAATCAATGCTGCCAAGAATACCTGCGTATTTCAGTGGTGGAATGTGGTTCAGTACACTGAAATTCATGTGACCGGCCCCTGTGAATACCGCCTCACAGCCTCCCCCTGAATTTGCCTTTGCCACCTGCTGATTAGCCCATGAATAATCATTATTAATGCCTTCTAGCTGATTTTCGGTGGAATAGGCAAAGCATACTGGTGCGCTGCTGTTGGGATTGACCGAAAAGGAGAAGTGATTTCCATCTAGGTTGAAACCTGCTTTAACCCGCTCGTCGTTCATTGCTAAGTGTGAAGTTATGGAACCACCGAACGAGTGACCCAGCGCAGCCAGTTGGTCGAGATCAAGGTGCCCTGTTAACAGTGTTTGTTGTTCACCATTGGCGATATCTGGCAGTGCGTCAAGTAACAGTTGATTGTTCTCCAGCCATGGCTGAAAGTTGCTAACAGCCTTGCTCATAATAGACTGTTCATACTGTTGCATTTGTTGCTGCCATTCAGGCAAAGATTGGCTATGACGTAATCGGTTGTAATTTATCGAAATTTTATTAGCCATTTCGATATTGAAATCGTCAGCGCTGATAGCAACACTGCTCTGCTGAGGAACTAAATCACCGTTGATCCGTTTAACAATCAGACTATGACCGGGATGGCCTAATGCCAGTATGATAAAGCCATGACTTGCAAGCTGCTCCATATTGGTCAAGTTCTGTTGAGCAAAGGAGCCATAGCCGTGATTGAAAATCACAACTGGGTGCGTTCCTGCAAGCACTTGAGCATTAATGATAGATTCTGTCGGACGCTCATCCGTCATCAGCTCGCCCGGGAACCCCTGTTGTGCGCCTAATGCTTCGGCTAGGTAGGCTGGCATATAAGGTAATCGTTCACCATCCGCACTTGCGTTAGCCGGATACCAGGCCGTGACATGAACAAACTGATCACCTTCGGTGACTTCAAACTCAGTGATACCAACCTTGTGGGCGCCATCCGGTTTCGGTATTTCCGGAGCCGGTAGTACCAGCACCACTCCTACTAACAGCACCAACAAGCCGATCAGACCAACACCAATTCGAACAAACCACTTCATTGTATATTCCTTATACATCAACTAAATATATGCGCGTGAATGCATTGATTCTGATGTTGATTACTTGCCCAGTGCAAGCCCTTTTTTATAAGTAAATGTAACTGTTAACGAGATCATATTTACTCGTAGTTGATTTTTAACAGACGCACATGGGCAGAATTAAAGGCAGCTTAGACTAAGTCTTCGTTGTCAGGTTTTGGGCTGGTAATCAGTTGCCTATTTTGAACGTAATATTGATCCGTTACACAATATTACCTGTTAGTAATTTTGAGAAGTCATACGAACAGATCTATATCTCTCAATAATATGAGATAGTTGTCATCTCGACGTGACAACATGCCAATTGGCGTTACCGTATTAGTTGAACCTTCCGGAAAGGATTAATTATCATGAAAGTTATGAAGATAAGTTGGGTGGACTTGTGTGGTTATGGTGATTGGCTAAGCCCTGCTGCGGCAATCAAATTCGCAAATGACGATTATACGCACGTTGAGACTCTTGGGGAGATAGTAAAGTGCGAACTCAGTTATACAGATGATGGCACGCCACAAGTAGGCCTCGGTGAATTGATGAACTAAATTGGCAATAAAGATCAGCTGCATTATTGCAGTTGATCTTTAATCAGTGTCTACAGACATCGACAAGTGTCACCTCTCCGGTAACAGAGCCTCAGTATTTAAATGACTGCATAAATAAGAAAGCATCCGAAAAAGGCTGCAACGATCCCACCTAACCGAGAAAAGGGCAATGTAAAGCTGAGTACCCATGTGATTAAGCGTGTGAATCGAGAGCGGCCGATTGCTGCAAATATGATAGCTGCACTGACTGAAAGCCACCCGATGATCTCTAAGATAAAAGGATATTTTGATTCAGCGGCATATGTTAAGAGTGCCACACCCAAAATCAGTCTGATTATAACCGCAAAAATATGGAGACTAACTGATTCTGAATGGCTACGAATGAAGTCAAAAATATAAGCAGGTTTAATTATAATGAGTAAACCAGAAAATAGGATCAAAATACCAAAGAGTAGAATCACGTAGTTCATTGGTAATATTCCACTTTGCAACACTGAAACAACGGAATGAAAGGATTGACGATATACGCTAATACTCAATGATTGCTGAAATATCGAGCGTCACTTCTTAACCTCTTTCTCTTCTGGCGCAGTTTTATCTTTTTCTTTGGCGCTTTCTTCTGCTGACTCTTTTTTATCGTCCAATAAGCTTTTCGGGGTCGACTTTTCTTTTTTTTCGAGCCGATAGGCCATCGCGTAATGCCACTTGGATTTACTGTCAGTCAGCAAAGCGTCGAGTGCTCTGGCGTTGACTTGGCTTAACTGTCCCATTTCTTTAGCTGTTTTATTTGATTTTCCGATAATAGTGTCAGAGTCTAAATCAACCATTATTGTCGCGGCTTCCGTCAATGCTATCGCATATTGTTCAGGAACATTGAGGTCGTATTCAGATATATTCATTTTTTGACGTAAAATTTGAGACCAGTAGAGTTCAAGAAAAGAGGGCTCATTGTTTAGCTTGTTTTTTTTCGTTTTCTTAGGTGTTTCATAGCTAATACCTTTGAGAAAATAGACTAAAGAAAGGAACGGATCATGTTTCAACTGTTTGGTTCCCAGATATCCAGGCAGGCTTTTGGGTTTGATTTTTTCGCCTTTACTGTCATAGAGCCAGACCGCTTTATCGTGAAGCATTTCGGGCCAGAAGTCATCACCTGACGCTAGCAGGTTATATTCGACTTTAAGTGTTACAGGCACGCTGGTACCACCATTAGGCATATCCCAAAAAGTTGATAAAATATGGTGGTTGTTTGTTAGATAGAGCACTCCTTTTTCAGGGCCAACAACGACGGTTGACAGGTCATCAATGTGCTCGCCTGGTTTATCAATACATTGATATGATGCTATATCGGTGGGGAGTGAATCTTCAGTCCATTTTTCTATACCTTTCGCACCATTGAGACGGCAAAGATCGTCATACATAAATTTAAGGTTTTCGGCATAACGACCCAGGTTTGAATATTCATTGTCATAGGCGAGTACAGATTGGGTTGGAAGAAGCTGATCAAGACTAACCGTGATGACATCGCCAGGTTTAAGTTCGGCATACGTGATTTTCTCTGCCATTGCAGAAGGTGAGATGAATACAGAAGGAAGAATGATTGTCAGAAACGGTGCAATAGCAGAGAATAGTTGCGAACTCAGTTTGGGTTTGTCACGTGGTCTCTGCATGGATCATACCTATTGAAAGCATGGGGATTCAATACAGTCTAGCAAAACGAATCTTATTTTGAGTATTAAAGAGTGTATGGCAGGAAAAAAAAGAGACACATCAAGTGTCTCTTAACGATGAATTAAATACCCAGTTCATCCATCAGGTCTAAATCCACTTCTTGAGTAGATGAAGATGGCGCTGCGATGTATTGTTGGTCTTTTTTTGCATTATCGAAAATCGTATCCGGATCGACTTCACTATGTTGTTCAAATTCTTCAAGTTGAATAAATTCAGTTTTATCCATAGCCAGTTCGAGATAGAAGATATTGTTCTTTTCAGTGGTAAAACTGACGCGTCGTGCCTGCGGACGATCTAAGTTAGTATCAACCGATAAAAGTATTTGCTTATTTAAAGCCAGCATTTTTGGTTGATTTTGAGAAATCGAAATGTTCAATTCACGGCGTATCTTGCTGGTGAAGTCGCCGACAATCTGGTTCATTAATTCACCAAGCACATCAGCAACTTCATCAGAAGTATGGTGGATTGCTAATTCTTCTTCTGAGATCCCCATCTTCAACATGTATTCTCTGTAAAGCTCCAGCGCAGCCTGTTGAGAAAAGTTACTCACAACAAGGCCTGTGAAACCGCCATCAAAGAGTACAAAACAGCCAATATCAGGTTTCAGGCTGGTTTTGTTGATTTTTTGAACCATAGCAGAATAGTTAATGTTGCTATCGGTTGCTTTTGATAACACCTTTGAAAAAGACTGGCAAAGTTTTAGCAGGATATCGTCTGTAGTGATGGTTTTGGTTCGTTTCATTCATTGTCCTGTGTCAGCCGTACAGCTAACGTAATTGTTGGCGTAAAACCAGCAAGTTATAGAGTTAAAAATAGTGTGTCACTAAAAACCATAAATTGCACCGCTATAAATTTCAGTAGTAGATATGGCTCACTGATTTAATGTTTGCGTCTTACTTATCAGACGTGATCTGATGAGCGCTAGGCAAAGCGATTTTCTAAATATGTAATGATGTCATTGGATTCATACATCCACTGGACATCACCGTTTGCTTTTTCAATACGCAGGCAAGGTACTTTACGTTTACCACCCTCGTTAAGCAGTTCTTGCTCCCATGGCGAAACTTTTGCGTCACGAGCTTCCAATGGCAGATTCAGACGTTTCGCTGTTCGACGGACTTTTACGCAAAACGGGCAAGCCGCAAATTGGTATAACTTAAGCTTTGATACGGCTTGGTTGACGGTTTCTTGTTCTTCATTTTTCCGCTTCATGGATGTTGGAGAAAAAATAAAATTCAAAAGTAAGATCAGGCGTCCTAAGGACCAGCGGATGACTTTCATTAAGGGTTTTCCTATTAATTATTATGTATGAGCAAGCAGAGTGTATTACATCTGCTTAAGCTTGATAACCGCAATTTCACATCGATTCTTATTGTTTTATAACGATGAAGTAATATGCTGCGTTCTTCGGTTTACAGGTACTGGTGCGATGTATTGAAGCAGTGCTTTTACTGAATTGATGGATATAGATATTTCAAAGTGAATGAAAAACATCATGTTTCATCATGGATTTAAAAAATTCATAATACCGAGAGCAGGAAAAGCAGACCCACGTCACTTATTCAATAATTTTCATACGTAGTGGTTATGAATGATAGTGCAATCGATTATTATAAGAGCTTTACGATCTGATCCCCAGAGGCGCACTCGGCTAGTGATAATTACAAAGAATATACTCATCTGTGATGACTCAGCATTAGTGCACAAAGCAATTTTACGTTGGTTACCTGAAGACGACGGATTGAACCTGCATTATGCCGAAGACGGTAAGGCGGGGCTTGAGTGTTTGAGTCAGCATAATATTGATGTGATGTTTTTAGATCTGACGATGCCAGTAATGGACGGATTTGAAGTACTGAGATCACTGCCTGTCCGTGATTATGATACGAAAATTATAATCTTATCCGCGGATGTGCAAAAACAGGCGATTGATCGTTGTATCGAACTTGGCGCTGATCATTTCTTGGCAAAACCGTTTGCCCCTGAACAATTCACAAGGTTACTTGAAGAACTTGGCATTACAGCCCGTTCGGCGGCTCTACCCGTACATTTTTCCGAGAAACATCTTGATTATATAAGTATCTTTAAAGAAGTTGCTAACGTGGCTTTAGGGCGCGGAGCCGCGATCATTTCGGATCACTTAGGGGAATTTATTAAGATGCCATTACCCAATGTTGCCCATATGGGGGCAGGGGAGTTGGCAATGGCGATTACGGATATAAAGAACAACGGTAATTCGATTGCGATTGCACAGCGCTTTGTTGGAGGGGGGATTCACGGTGAAGCGCTGGTGAGTTTACGAGGTAAAGACATAGGCGTTTTTGGTGAACGTTTAGGTTTTAGTCAGATGGATGAGCACAAGAATGAAATTGTAATCGATATAGCAAATTTAATGGTGTCATCGTTTCTTGTTGCACTTTCTGAGCAAATGAATATCCCCTTTTCAGTTCGCCAACCTATTGTTCTCGAAGAATATATGGTATGGAATAAAACTGATAATGTCACTTCTGATCTCTTCACCGTAGAGTATACCTATCACGCTGAATCGTTAGATCTCGAATGTGATGTGTTGTTTTTAATGGATAGTGGCTCAACCCAAGTCATAATCAAAATTATGGATACATTACATTGAATCAAATCACGTTAGCAGATTTTCACCTTACCATGCAGGTGATGGATAATATTGATGCAGGGGTGGTTATTTTAGACAAAAACTACACGGTATTAGCGTGGAACACGTTTATGCAGGCTTATAGTGGCATATCCTCTGAACGTATTATGGGACAGAATCTTTTTGATACGGTGAACGACTTACCCGAAGAGTGGCTGAAAAACAAGATTGAATCGACGTTCAAGCTCAGAATGCGCTCATTTACATCATGGGAAGATCGACCGTCAATTTTCAACTTTTCTAACTTCAGCCCGGTATCCGGTGGTTCTGAGATCATGTATCAAAACATGACACTTACCCCACTGAAGTCACTCAGCGGAGACATGTCCCATATTTGTCTGGCGGTAACCGATGTATCTGATATTGCTAAAAATAAAACCCATCTTCGTGAATCAAATAAGCAATTGACCCATTTGAGTATGACAGATCGCCTTACTCAACTGTTTAACCGTGGGCATTGGGAAGGCTGCCTTGCCGAGGAGTTCGAGCGTTGTTGCCAGACCCAGATCCCATCGACCTTGGTGATGCTTGATATTGACCATTTTAAAAGAGTTAATGATACCTACGGCCATATCGCGGGCGACGGTGTTATTCGTATCATATCCAGTATATTGAGAAGAACGAAACGCCAGAGTGATATCTCAGGGCGTTATGGCGGTGAAGAGTTTGGGATCATCTTGCCTGGCACGACGGCAGAGATGGGACTGTACTTTACCGAACGTCTTCGTCAGCGGGTTGAACAAGCCAGGGTTTCGGTTGACGTAAGAAGTATTAACGTAACGATCAGCTTAGGTGTGTGCGAGTGGTACCCTGACCTGGGTAGTTATGAAGAGTGGCTGGAACAAGCCGATCAGGCGTTATATCAGTCGAAGCAGTCTGGACGTAATCAAACCACGCTCTATGAGCCGATTTCCAATCAAAAAAAAGATACCGCCTAATCGCAAATTCCGTGCATTAAGGCATTGTAATTCTAATCATTAGCCTTACAATTGATAAAATTATAATAATTATGAACGAATCATTATGGTTGTTGAATCTGAAGGTTATCACGCGCTGATTGAGTATTTTACTGAGCACCTTTCGCTGTTTGAGAGGGTGAGTTCTGATGTATCTGCAGATACCGTTGAAGATGTTGTGACCGATATGATTGCAACAAATTTAATGGCCGTGTTTGCTCAAAACCCTGACTTAGAATCCGACTTTCGCTTTATGCTGATGCGAGAAGCGGATGCGGTGGTGGACGATCTGAGTGAAGTATTAGCCGGCGCATGGCGTCGATGTCCGACGAACGAACAGATTGCCTTCTTAGAAGACTATATTGGTTTGGTGAAAAACCTGTTTGATAGTGCCATCGGTCTGCACGACTAATTTATCGGAACTTAATATCAGTGATACAGACGGCTTAGGTCGTCTTTTTTGTTGCTGTCGTTTGGAAATAGTTCTGATAAATATGATGGCTATTATGCCCAAGCGCCTCAAAACCCGGCTTTTGGGAGTGATGCATCTTGCAGTCGCATGGGGATATTTATGTCGTATTATTTTCTTACAGAATGTGACTTTTGATTGCAACAAAATCACGCGCCAGTAAAATGCAGGCGTTTTGTTTTAGATAATGAGCCGCTATGCGCATTCACGCTGTACATGATTTATATGAAGAACGACTGGCTCGTTCAACCCGACCATTTCGAGCACGAGGCTGCAAAGTAGAGCGTTGCCGCCTTTGTATGCTACGTACCCATCTCTGCATCTGTAGTGAAAAACCAGCAGTGTCATCTGATGCGGCATTTTTGTTGGTGATGTTTGATGACGAGATCCTAAAACCGAGTAATACCGGACGACTCATTGCGGATCTGTTTGAAGATACGTTTGCTTATATTTGGTCTCGTACTGAGCCTAATCAGGCAATGTTAGCGCTGCTCAATGATCCGCAGTGGCAACCTTATGTGGTTTTTCCGGCGGAATATGCCACACCTGAGCGAGTAGCAACGCACATTGATCTGGACAAGAACAAACGTCCGTTATTTATCATGCTTGATGGCAGCTGGGCCGAGGCAAAGAAAATGTTTCGTAAAAGTCCGTATCTGGATCGATTTCCGGTGCTGTCGATTAATCCGGAAAAACCTTCTCGCTACAAGGTAAGAGAAGCGTCAAAAGAGAATCAGCTGGGTACGGCTGAGGTTGCAGCCCGCATCATTGACTTGTTTGGTGAAAGCGATAATGCGGAAATCCTTGATCTATGGTTTGATGTGTTCCGTGAAAACTACATGACAGGTAAAATGAACCGACTATTGCCCGATGACTCAGCAATTAGCATGCTGAAAAATAAGTTGGTAACAAACCTTGAATCCCCCGCGGCGTGAACCAATAAAGCGTTAAAGTTACTGGGTATAAAGAAATGGATTTCTTTGCTAAAAATACCCCCTGATAATGAGTACCACACAGCTCTGGATGTAATATTTCGCTGTTTCTTTCAGCAAACGCGAGCGACTGCGGTAAAATCGCACACTAAATTAGCTATTGATCACAGTCTGTAGGCGTAGAAGTGTGGATAATTTTTTCAGTTTTGTAAGCTAAAAACTTTCTGCTATTTCGTTCAATAACACTTTTTTTTTGTTTTTGAACGAAATAGTTGCAGTGAACAGCGACGATGAATTTTTGAATCAAAGGTTTTATTTTTAGGGAGTGAAAGATGTACTACGGCTTTGATGTAGGCGGAACCAAGATTGAATTTGGTGCATTTAATGAAAAACTTGAGCGTGTAGCAACAGAGCGTGTAGCAACACCGGGTGATGACTACGATCAATTGGTTGATACTATTGTTGGTATCATTCAAAAAGCTGATCTGGAATTTAGTTGCGAAGGGTTTGTCGGTATCGGTATTCCGGGTATGGAAGATGCTCGTGATGGTTCGGTATTAACCTCGAACATTCCTGCTGCCAAAGGGCGCTTTTTACGTAAAGATCTAGAAGCGAAACTCGGTCGTAGCGTGTCTATTGATAATGATGCAAATTGTTTCGCGCTTTCTGAAGCATGGGACGAATCGATGCAAGATGAAAAATCAGTATTAGGTTTGATTCTGGGCACGGGATTTGGTGGCGGCTTAGTGTTTGATGGCAAAGTGTTCTCGGGCATGAACCATGTCGCTGGCGAACTGGGCCATACGCGTATGCCGATTGATGCCTGGTTTCACTTAGGTGAAAAGGCCCCGTTATTTAGCTGTGGTTGTGATAATAAAGGTTGTATCGATAACTACTTATCTGGTCGTGGTTTTGAGCAGTTGTATGCTCACTATTATGGCGAAAAGCTGAAAGCGATTGAGATCATCAGGCTTCATGCTGAAGGTGAAGAAAAAGCTGTCGAGCATGTTGAACGCTTTCTGGAATTACTGGCAATTTGTTTTGCCAACCTGTTTACCTGTTTAGACCCGCATGCTGTTGTTTTAGGTGGCGGTTTATCCAACTTTGAGCTTCTTTACGAAGAACTCCCTAAGCGTATACCCAAACATCTGCTCTCTGTTGCGCGTGTACCTAAGATTGTTAAAGCAAAACACGGTGATGCGGGCGGTGTTCGCGGAGCTGCCTTCCTCAATATTGAGAAGTAACCAATTGGTATCATCATTACTTCACTGATAAAAAGCACCGCAACGGTGCTTTTTTTGCGTCTGAAATTTATCATCATATTATTAGCATTAAATGTGATAGGTCAAAACAGATCTGCTAAAATCCGCTCTCTTTACCGTTTTATTTGTAGGAAAACATAATGTCATTTCAAGCATTAGGGCTAAATAGCCAGTTAGTCGATGCCGTCACTGAGCTAGGTTTTAATACGCCAACGCCCGTTCAGCAGCAAGCCATACCACAAGTGTTGGAAGGGCATGACATTATGGCCGGCGCACAAACAGGAACCGGCAAAACGGCTGCATTTGCGTTACCCATATTGGATCGCTTGCTGGCAACGGATAATCCAGAAAAAAAAGCCAATGCTATTCGGGCCTTGGTTCTAACACCAACCCGTGAATTAGCACAGCAAGTCTATGATAGCGTGGTTTCTTATAGCAAGAATGTCCCGGTAAAAGTGGCCGTTGCTTACGGTGGTACCAGTATGGGGGTTCAGGTTAAGTCCCTGAAGGCGGGAGTTGATATTCTGATTGCCACTCCGGGCCGCCTATTGGATCACGCTTTTGTCGGTACGGTTGATCTGTCCCGTGTTGAGTGTTTAGTCCTTGATGAAGCCGATCGCATGTTGGACATGGGCTTTCTTGTAGACATAAAACGTATTATGAAGCGGATGCCAGCGCAGCGTCAGACATTGTTTTTCTCTGCAACGTTCTCAAAACACGTTAAGACGCTTGCATACGCGATCCTGAACGAGCCCAAATTGATTGAGGTAACGCCGGCTAACAGTGCTGCCGAGAGTGTTGAGCAAATAGTGTACCCGGTCGATAAGCACCGCAAACGTGAATTACTGTCACACTTGATCGGAGCCAGAAACTGGCATCAGGTGCTGATTTTTACCAAAACAAAGCAAGGTTCAGATGCGCTGGCAAAAGAGCTCTCTTTAGATGGCATTAAAGCGGTTTCAATTAACGGCGATAAGAGCCAGGGTGCCAGACAGCGTGCGTTATCAGAATTCAAAGACGGAAAGATCAGGGCGTTAGTTGCGACAGATGTTGCAGCCAGAGGCCTTGATATTGAACAGCTTGGCTTTGTGGTTAATTATGATATGCCTTTTAAAGCAGAGGACTATGTTCATCGTATCGGTCGAACGGGCCGTGCCGGTTTGACCGGGCGTGCTATTTCACTGATGAGCCATGATGAAGAGTGGGCGCTGAGAGCGATTGAAGAACTGCTCGATAACCGACTACCTCAGGAGTGGTTAGAAGGTTATGAACCTGATCCTACGCAGGCTCCAATGGATAATCGCCGCAGCTCAATATTAGAGAAGCGCAGGGCCAAAGCAAAAAGTAAAATCCATAAGAACCGTGGTCGTCGGCTGCGCTAATTTATCTGAATCCGGTTTAGTCCGGATTTACAGCAGAAATGGATTTTTTTAGTGATTCTTAGGGAGAGAGAAGAAGTGGTGCTTACACGGTACTTTCGTTTGGCAACATTCATTCTTATTCTTTTTACTGTTGCGGCTTCTCTGTGGCACTGGCTGGGCGGGGCTGAAAAAGAGTTGGTGATTTCGCCACAAAATGTCTCTTTTAAGATTGTGGACGATACTAGCCAAGGAGGAACGACGCAGTCTGAACTGTATTTTAATGATCAGTCATCAACGCTCACTTGTCAGATTAAGAATACGGCTCAATGGCCATTTTGCGAAATAGCGATTGTTTTATCAGAAACTAATGAAGGGATAGATCTTCAGAAGTATCATTCAATCGGTATTAATGTTGATTACGATAGCCCGATAGAAAATGAACGGATTCGGGTTTATCTTAGAAATTATGATCCTTCTTACTCAAAGATAAGTGATCCGGTTTCGTTAAAGTTCAATGCGATTGAGTATGCACCAGGTCAACAATCTGGCTTGTCGGTTATTCCGCTGAAGGCATTTCAGGTTTTATCATGGTGGATTGCTGAATATGAGGTGCCAATAGAAAAGTCTGGTGCCCAATTTAATAACATCACATTCATTGAAATTGCAACGGGCAGTAACGTAAGAGAAGCCACATACACGATCAAGCTCAACAAGCTGGTTTTTTATGGTGAATGGATTTCAGAATCACACCTGATGAGGTTTCTCGTTGTTTTGTGGGTCAGTGTTGCGATTGTATTCTTATGTATCGAACAATGGCAATTACGTCGTCATTTGGTGGCGACTGAAGAAAGAGCTTCAATGTTGCATCATGCCAATCGAAATCTATACGAGAAAAGTCAAATTTTTGAAGATCTTGCTTACAATGATATGTTAACGGGTGTTAGAAATCGAAACGGTATCAATGAGTGGCTAGTGCAGATCATTGAATATTCGACAAGGAACGATCAACCATTTTCAATGATTTATCTGGATATCGACCACTTTAAAGTCATTAATGATTCTTTCGGACATCAGAAAGGCGACGAAACGCTTAAATTATTTGCTGAATTGATCTCTAAGCGAATTCGTAAATCTGACGTATTTGTGCGGTGGGGAGGTGAAGAATTTATTATTTTTTGTCCGACCACAACGCTGGCTGGTGCGGTAGAACTTAGCCAATTAATCCGTTCGATTGTTGAATCGTATCAATGGGCAGAAGGAAGAGTAATCACCTGTAGCGCTGGTGTTGCCGAACTGGGCGACGAAAATATTGAATCTTTAATAGCCAGAGCTGATGCGGCACTTTATCGGGCCAAACAGCGGGGAAGAAACCGGGTTGAGGTTGCCTGATCTGTTTTAAAAAGCGAGTAGAAGAGAAGCCAGTTTTACTGGCTTTTCTAATCGAATGGCAGACGCGGATTATACTTCTTTTAGAGTGATGCAGTGCTCAATGGCGTTTTTCAGTAAATCTCTGGCCGATTGTTCACATGCCGGTAATTCAATGTCGGATTGATGGACTGGTGTAGTCCGTTCTCCCCATTGAATCACTGTGGCCCCCCAGGTAAGCCCGGCCCCAAATGCTGCGGATAATATCTTGCTATTTGGTTTGATACGGCCTTCTTCGACGGCTTCACAAAGTGCAATAGGCACCGTTGCTGCAGAGGTATTGCCATATTTATGGATGTTAATAAATGCCTTATCAAGCGGGATCTTAGCGTGTTCGCATAGGGCTTCGATAATACGCTTATTTGCCTGATGTGGAATAACGACGTCAATATCACTGCTGTTAAGCTGGGCGCGGTCAAGTACGGTATTGGCTGCGGTTCCCATGCCCCTCACCGCACGGCGGAAAATATCCCGGCCGACAAAGTGGAAATCAAAATGCCCGGCGTCAGGATTAAAACGGTCCATTGCCGTACCAAATTCAGGAATGGCTAAGACATCTCGCCCTTTAGGATCACAACCTAATTGTGCTTGTAGTACGCCAACCGGTTTTTCACTTTTACTTAATACTACGGCGCCCGCACCATCACCAAACAACACGGCGGTGTCGCGTTTGCTCCAGTCTAAATACCACGATAAACGTTCAGCACCGATGACCAAAGCATGTTGGTAGTTACCCGCCTGAATCATACGGGTGGCAGTCTCAAGACCATAGAGAAAGCCAGTACAAGCTGCATTCATATCGAAGGCTGCGGCTCTGCTTGCACCAAGGTCAAGTTGAACCTTTGAGGCAATATTAGGGATCAATGTATCTGGTGAACAGGTTGCGACAATAATAAGATCAAGCTCGTCAGCCTCAATTCCAGCAGCGGCTAAAGCCCGGGCCCCGGCAATTTCGGCAAGTTTCGAGGTGTTGACATGGCTGATATGGCGAGATTCAATACCGGTACGGGTTTGAATCCATTCATCAGAGGTGTCGACAAAAGTACTTAGTTCGTCATTTGTTAAAACGGCCGGAGGTAGACATTTCCCCCAGCCAGTGATTTCAGCGTAATACATTATATTCTCTTCACTATTAATCATGGACCAGTGATCCTTCATAAGCCTGTCAGAATCACTAGTGTGTCATTTGAGAGGTGAGACCAGTCGAGCGGCTGAGCTCTGCTGGGTATACTACTCCATGCAGGCTTTAGTGCAATGTTCAGGCTCGCAATAATTCCAACGTATTTAATTCTCGATTATTGAGTGTTTTTTCGTGGATAATGGCGATAAATAAAATAAAAGCGCAAAGGATTATGATGATACGTTTTGGTGTAATTGGTACCAACTGGATTACCGACAAATTCATAGAAGGGGCTCACGCCTCTCAAAAGCTGCAGCTAACGGCAGTGTTCTCCCGCCAGTTAGATCGAGCAGAAGAGTTTGCTGCCAAGCACAATGTACAAAATAGCTTTGATAGTCTGGAAGAGATGGCAGCCAGTGACACTGTTGACGCAGTATACATCGCAAGCCCTAACTCTCTTCATGCCTCGCAAGCGAAGTTATTTATTGAACACGGTAAGCATGTTATCGGAGAAAAGCCGCTAGCCTCGAATATTCGTGAAGTTGAAAACCTGATTTCATTGGCACAAGAAAAAGGGGTTGTGTTATTTGAAGCATTAAAAACAAGCTATAACCCGAATTTTAATGTGATCCGCGAAGCGCTGCCTAAGCTGGGTAAGCTGAGGAAAGTGCATTTCACCTACTGCCAGTATTCATCCCGCTATCTCCGGTTCCTGAATGGCGAAAATCCCAATACATTTAATCCCGAATTTTCAAACGGGTCATTAATGGATATTGGTATCTACCCGTTAAGTGCTGCCATCGCCTTATTTGGTGAGCCAAATAGTTTTACTGCTCAGGGAGTCATGCTTCACTCAGGTGTTGATGCCCACGGCACTTTAGTACTTCATTACAATGACTTTGATGCTGTTATTACTCATTCTAAAGTCAGTAATGGATATGTTCCAAGCGAGCTGCAAGGTGAGCAGGGTACATTGCTGGTACAAGGTATTTCTGATTGCAGAGCCGTTGAACTGTATCGAACAGGTGAGCCGCCAGTGACGTTGTCACAAAATCAGGGTGATAATACCATGGTTTATGAAGCGGAGGAGTTTGCGCGATTAATTACACTGAAGCAAACTATGCATCTCGGATTGGTAAGAACACAAATTGTCAGTGCGATCATTACCCGAGCCCGTGAAATTATAGGTGTTCGTTATCCTGCAGATGAAATTATTTAAGTGGGTATTTTCATCGTGATGTTCAGGTAGCAGGTACAATAAAGATTATTGACATAAGATAAAAAGGTGGCCGAGATGGCCACCTAAGTAAAAAACGCAGGACATTATTACTCGATTTCCCTAGTGCTTACCAGAACATCCAGGCAAACAGTGTCAGTGCAGTAATACAGGCAATGTTGAGGTAAATACCGACTCTCATCATCTCGCTCTGTTTAATGTGGCCGGAACTAAAGACGATAGCGTTAGGTGGCGTTGCCACCGGTAGCATGAATGCACAAGAAGCGGCGATGGCTATCAGAGCTGACAGGATCACTGGTGATACCCCGAGAGCTTCTGCTACTGTGGCAAATACTGGCACAAGCAGAGCTGCACTTGCGGTGTTGCTTGCGAACTCAGTCAAGAACACCACAAAACCGACAACCACTAAGATAGTGAAGAACAAGCCTGCCTGTTCAAGGAACCCGCTCAGACTGTGAGCCAGAAATACACTGGTGCCAGTTGCTTTTAGAATATTACTCAGACAGATACCACCACCGAATAACAGCAATACACCCCAGTCAGTCGATTTTTCAATATCTTTCCATGAGACAACACGGGACACACCGAGAAGAACAAGAGCAAGAAGAGCGACTAAGGTATCAAATTTACTAAATCCTCCCAGAAATGCATTAACGGGCTTGCTGAAAATCCACAGAAAAACAGTTAAGGAAAATATAGCCAGGGTTATTAGCTTGCCGTTATCCCACTGAACTGGTTTGTGATCAAGTTCGAAAGTATGTTTTAAATTTGGCTTTACGATGGCATACAATAAGGCAACAGTGATAGGAAGCAGAATAAGTGCAACGGGAACACCAAATGCCATCCATTCAGTAAAACTTAAGCCAACTTCTGCAGCCGCTATCGCATTTGGTGGGCTACCAACAACGGTTGCTATCCCCCCAATACTTGCGCAATAAGCAATACCTAAAAGTACGAACACATAGGTGCTACGCTCACTCTTGGCATTGACTTTATTTAGAATACCTAACACAAGAGGTAGCATCATCGCAGTGGTTGCAGTGTTGCTGATCCACATCGAAAGGCCTGCAGTTACGCCAAAAAGCATGAATACGGCAACCGACATCCTTCCTTTGGCGATAAGCAGTACTTTGTCAGCAATCGCTTTGTCAAGCTCCTGCTTATGTAGCGCCGCAGCTAAAGCAAAGCCGCCTAAGAACAAAAAGATAATGGGATTGGCAAAGTTACTTAGTGCTTGCGGAGTTTGGAATATTCCAAAACCGACCGCCAATAAGGGAACGATGACCGCAGTGATACTGACGTGTACCGCTTCAGTCAACCATAAGACAGCAACAAAGGCCAAAATACTCAGGCCGATGACAACATTCTCATCAAAAGGCAGGGTGTTTAGCAGAACGGCAAACAACATAATATCAGCCAGGAATATCATGCTATTTCTATTAAGTAGCCACTTTTTGAGTGTCAGGGTTAAGGCTGTCATATACTTTCCTTTCAATGGTTTTATGCAGTGTATAAAACGCACCACAACGTTATCGTCGGCATGAATGTTACACGTTATACTTTTAATGTTAACGCCGTGATGCCAATTTGTTTCCCTTGGGAGGTGTCGGTTGTAAAAACTGTGAGGCGGTTATGCAATAATGTGTGGAAACCTACCCGTCTGATGCCTCATCAACGTAGGGTTTCATAAAGAATTATCAACTTAGACAGGCTTTTTATTCTTAAAGATATTATTAGATTGTCCCTTCTTATTATTTCATGCTGACTATTTATATTGGTTAATGACAACGTTTTTATATTGATTTTTTTAATAGTAAAGAAATAAATTGTTACATAATATCGCTTTAATATTTACCAATAAAACACTGGTTATAAAGGCGGCAACAGCAATATACAGAGCGTGACAAACATCGCATAAGTTTGTTTTTCATAATAATACTGATGGATATGAACTAAGTTCTTTTTGTAATATGTTATTGATGGAATATATATAAAAAACATCAAATTAACGGATTATACAGAAGGCTAGGTTATTATGAGTTCTAAGGATGCCCTAACGCGTCAGCGAGTACGTGCTGATGTACAGGCACATATCAAAGAAGTACGAGAAAAATTTCTAAAAAAATTTTCAGATAATGAAGATAAATTAGAGTGTGCTAATGCATGAGTAATTGTTTATTTCTACTTTTAATATTCTAATTATGAATATTATTTAAACCTTTTGATATAAAAGCAGCCAATATAATTACTTATTGGCTGTTTTTTAACTTTGATTTGATATTAATCGGTAAATATTCCGAGAGGTATTAAGTATCTGAGATACTTGTTAATTTATTGGTTCCGGTCCTTCAAGTTCTAACTGCAATGTTTCAATTGGTTCTTTAGGGCCAAGAAAGCGCGGCTTAACATCTAAGATGTAGAGATCAATGACCGCTTTAACTCTTGCCAGCACTTCTCGCAGACGTATTTTAAATCCGGCAATACCTTTCGGTTCAGGGGCGGCCAGACAAATGGCATCGATGTTATTGCTTTGGGCAATGAATAACGCCCGCTCACAGTGAAATTTCTGAGAAATGATCAAGAAGTGATCTGCATCAAAGATGGTTTTGGCCCTGACAATTGAATCAAGTGTCCTGAAACCTGCGTAATCCAACACAATATCCTGCTCTGGAATACCGGCTTTCAACAAGTCTCTTTTCATTGTCCAAGGCTCGTTATATGAACGATGAGCATTGTCGCCGCTTAACAAAAAAACGCTAATTTTTCTTTGCTCATATAGCTCCAGAGCTGCAGTCATACGGTAGGTGTAGTATGGGTTCAGAGACCTGGCAATATACTTGCTTGTACCTAAGACAAGCCCGATAGAGCGAGCGGGGATCAGTGAGGTATCACTAAATATACGATCAGATGTTTGAGCTGAAACCCACCGATCAATGACTAAAGTCATCGCCAATAAAACGATACAGAAAACTGCAAAAATACGTAGTGAAGGGAGCAGTTTCATAATCATCCTAATCTATAACCGAGAAGGTAACACTACCTTAATCAATTGATAATGTACTGTTATTCCTAATTTTTTTGAATTATATAATATTTGTCTATTACTGGCTACATCATGGAGCAACTGGGGTAATATCGCCCGGATACCCGGCTAGTACTCTAGAAGACCGACGCATGATTAATAAGATAATAGCCTTTTTTGTCTGCAAGAAACATATCGGCAATAAATCAGCCCTCTCGCTCTAGGAAGACTCCAATGTGATCCGTTTTAACATGTTTGAAATGCATCGCATATATGAAAACAAGTATTCATACCAGATATCAGAGTTTCCATCGAAAATTATGAGCCCATTGAAGAGTTTGTCGACTAAATGCCACAATAATTGATAGAAGGAGCAATTAAACTCTAAAAATTACAATCCATGAAGAGAATTCAGCACAAATCTAGTCTTGGGAAACTCAACCGCTCATTTTATAGTGACACCACAGGCCAGTTAGTGAATAAAGTCATACAAATTAATGATTAGTAATTACTCTACTCGCCAATAAACATTAAAACTGCAATGGAAAGTCATATTCCATGGCTTGCCGAATGCCTTTGGGTTATCTCTTCTTATGATAAAAAGGCTGTTCAAAGCGCAGTATTAACAGGTTTTAGGCCTCTGAAAGATATGCAGTAATAAAAAGAACATACACCTACACGGAGTTTCTCATATGTTTAAGCTAAGACTACTGTCGACACTTATCGGTTGTGGCATTGCAGCGAACAGTTTTGCAATGAATCCACAACCCGATCCACAAAATCCTACCGGTTACATTGTTTCGCGTGTTGAGCTGAAAGCTGCCGAAGACGCGCAAACTGCTAACCCAATGTACGCCGTCTGGGCAAAAGCGCTTGAAACGCGTCCAAATATCATCGTTGAGGCCATTGAGCCAAAAGCGGCTAGCAATCCAGAGAACGTTAAACGGGTAGAAAAAGTTTTCCCACCAGAACAATGGGACTTTTTGACCCAAATGGCAAAAGAAAAAGCGCCTGAGTATACTTATACTCGCTTCTTGCGCGCTATTGGTAAGTTCCCTGCATTCTGTGGTGAATATACCGACGATCGTAAAAGTCAATCAGATGCAATCTGTAAAAAATCGATCATTACTGCATTTGCCCATTTCTCACAAGAGACTGGTGGCCACATTACTAAAGAAAACATTTGGGATAACCCACTTGGCCTTGAAGAATGGCAGCAAGCTCTGGTACACGTGCGTGAAATGGGCTGGTCTGAAGGCCAGGAAGGTTATACCACAGGTTGTGGACAAGATGATTGGCAGAATAAACGCTGGCCATGTGCTGCTGGGCAAGGTTACTTTGGTCGCGGCGCCAAGCAATTGTCTTATCACTTCAACTACGGCGCTTTCTCAGAAGTGATGTACGATGGCGATGCCTCTGTGCTGTTGAATAGCCCTGGCTTGGTTGCTGATTCATGGCTGAACCTTGCCTCTGCAATCTGGTTTTTCCTTACGCCGCAAGCGCCTAAGCCCGCGATGCTGCATGTGATTGACCGTACATGGACCCCTTCACAGCGTGAAAAGGATGCTGGTATAGGCTACGGTTTTGGTACCACCATTAATGTGATCAACGGTGGCATCGAATGTGGTGAGCAAAACAAAGATAAAGGCCAACCTGTTAACCGTATTCGTTACTGGGAAGGCTTAGCTGCTCACTACAATATTCCGGTTGAGTTGGATGAGGAAAACACCTGCTGGCAGCAAACGCCATATGGCAGCCTGAATCTGAATGGTGCAACAGACGTGCTATATACCAACTGGGATGGCAACTGGAAAAATTACTCTGACCGCCCAGGTGGCGCGTCGTTTGAATGTGAACTGGTTGGTTTCCAAACGGCTTACTCAGCTCTGGTTCCTGGTGATTACGAGAAATGTGTAACCAACTTCTATGGTTCTCATGCCAATTGGCCAGAAGTGCGTGTCGTCGAGAAAATTGACTTACCAACTGAACCAACAGAGCCTAATGCCTGGAAGGCAAACACAGTCTATAACAAGGGGGAACAGGTTGTCGTTAATGGTGTGACCTACGAAGCTAAGTCCTGGACACAGGGCGATGACCCAGAGTTAAGCGGTCAGTGGGGACCTTGGAAAATAGTTTAATTTAAACTTTTTCTTAATAAATAGCGCCGTCCTACAAGGCGGCTTTGCTATTGAAGTGTAATGGTACTTTAGGCTACTCGATTTCCAATGAAGGAAAAAAGACAGCCCAAGTCGTAACCAAAGCCCGCGGGGTAGCGCGGGCTTTGACTATGCAACTGAATTAGAACGCAGTACGTTTATAACGGCGGTAGTCTGACTGCCAGAAGTTTTCATCGATCTTTTCTATGATTCGCTCATCGGTATTTTTGGGCGCTTTACGCTGTTCAACGGCTTTCTTGGCAACGGCAAAAGCGATTTTACGAGAGACTATCTGAATATCCTCCAGTGGAGGAAGAAGGGCACCATGGCCATTAATGGCTAGCGGTGAGCATTCAGCCAAAGCTCGACTGCTTTCCATCAGCATTTCATCCGTTACACGACGAGCACCAACGGCAAGTACGCCCAAGCCAATACCTGGGAAAATATAGCTATTGTTGCACTGTGCAATAGGGAATGTCTTACCATTGTGGAGCACGGGATCAAATGGAGAACCTGTTGCAACCAATGCTTTTCCATCTGTCCAGCGGATGATATCGGCAGGTGTTGCTTCAACACGGCTGGTTGGGTTCGACAATGGGAACACGATTGGACGTTCACAATGTTTATGCATTTCACGAATGACGTCTTCGCTGAATAGCCCCGGAACGCCAGAAACACCAATCAGGACGGTTGGTTTAGCATTACGCATTACATCCAGCAGTGAGACGTTGTTATCTTGAGTATCCCACTCCGTTAGTGCATGGCGTTTCTGTACCAGACGCTGTTGGAAGTTGAGCAGATTTGGCATATCGTCGATCAGCAGACCCCAGCGGTCAACCATGTAAACTTGGCTACGGGCCTGCTGTTCAGAAATACCTTCCGACACCATCTGCGCAATAATTGCTTCGGCAATACCACAACCGGCAGAGCCAGCACCAAGAAAAGTAATGCGTTGTTCAGACAACTTACTGCCTGCCGCTTTACAGGCTGCAAGCAAAGATCCCACAGTCACAGCGGCTGTACCCTGAATATCATCGTTGAAGCAGCACACTTTATCTTTGTATCGCTCAAGTACTGGCATCGCATTTTTCTGAGCAAAGTCTTCAAACTGGATCAAGGCATCAGGCCAGCGATGTTTTACCGCCTGAATAAACTCATCAACAAAGTTCTCGTATTCCTTGCCGGTAATACGCGGATGACGCCAGCCCATGTACATCGGATCAGATAGACGTTGAGGGTTATTTGTACCTACATCCAGTACCACTGGCAAGGTGTAAGCCGGGCTTATACCACCACAAGCGGTATACAGAGAGAGCTTACCAATTGGAATGCCCATGCCGCCGATGCCCTGATCACCCAGACCAAGAATGCGTTCACCGTCTGTCACCACAATAACTTTGACGTTATGGCGTGAAGCGTTGTTCAGCATATCTTCGATACGGTCACGGTTTGGATATGAAATGAACAAACCACGGCCACGGCGATAAATATTCGAGAAGTTTTCACAGGCCGCACCCACTGTAGGGGTATAGATGATAGGCATCATTTCAGTGATATGATTTTCTACCAGGCGATAGAACAGAGTTTCATTAGTATCCTGGATGTTACGAAGGTAGATGTGCTTATCAATATCATTATCAAATTTTTGGTATTGCTGATAGGCACGATCGGTTTGTTCTTCTATCGTTTCAATCGCTTCAGGAAGAAGACCTTCCAGGTTAAAGAACATACGTTCTTCAACAGAGAATGCACTACCTTTGTTTAGCAGAGGTGTTTCAAGCAGAGCGGGGCCTGCATAGGGAATATATAAAGGTCTTTTATTTTTGTTCATGCAATAGACTCTGTTTTCGTCTTAGAAGAGAAAATGGAAATAAGGGCGATATTTCCATTTGAGGCGCTAATCCTAGACCGTCAAAGCGCTTAATTCAAAGGGGAAAATGAATATTTTCGAGAAAGTGATCATGTTTTTCAACATTTAATGTAGATCTTAGTAGCCTTCACTCTCTAGGAGATAAAAAGATTATGCTGTTTGTGCTTGATTCCCAGCTTAGTATGCTTAAAAGGTAAAAAATAATTGTGTATTTTAACGTTGCTATCTGGTGAGGATAAAATAAGCACTGTGTCTTATTTTACATTGATAACCCGGCTGGCTTTTTTATATTGAACTTTCCACCCAGGCCAGCGTGGCAGTTCCCAGCGTTTCGGATCATTTTTACGATTACCGCTGGCGTAAACAACATAAACCCGTTTTCGTGCAACATCATATTCCACGGTCAGGTTTAGCTCGGCAAGCGTGAGTTTACGGGGAAACTCAGCATTAAAGTTAGCGGTTTCCCATTCAGGAATACCCGCAAAGACAAAATCATCATTGTGAAAAAGCATAATATCATCGACAGACTCAATCCCCAGGGCATCAATCTGCTCGGTTAGCCAGCTGATTAATTCTGCGGGCTCTGAACGTTCAGACATTCGCTGTACATTACGCCCTAATGTTAAATAGAGGTTCCATTGCGATATTTCATGATTTATCTTTTCCGCTAATCCATTCAGCAGCTTATTATTGAGGATCATTTCAACGATAGTCTGACTCACTACCTTGCCTGCAGGCTCTTGCTTCTTTACCTCAATCACCCGGCCAGCATAACGCCGTTTCATGACCGACAGACATTGGCCATCAACGATCTGGCTTTCTGCCAGTTCTAACTCCCCAAAATCGAGCTCTATAAGTTGGTTGAGTTTTACCGGTGCGATGCAGGTGCCTAATGACAGTGTTTGTTTTACGCCTCTGCCCGGCATGCTGTATTGATCAAAAATGACTGCCGCTTCAGCGCTGTCACTATATCGGCTGTCACGTCCTACCGTGGCTTCGCTGATACCGTTTGCTAATGCCTGGCGACGTTTCTCTCGTCTGACAAAAACCAGTTCCGGCGCAGCTTGCATAACGGCATTAAGCCAGCCGTCACGTTTAATGGCAGTAGCAACACTGAGCTGAGGCAACATCATGGCTGAGCGGATCTGGGCGGCCATCATGCGTGCTTCGGCAAGCAAATCATCATCGACGTGAAGAAAATCGGGTGTTTCATAACGGATAAGCTTGATCAATGTGGTTGCGTCACAATGGTGCTTTTCCCATTGCTGAAGCTGATCCAGTGCTTGTTCGTTTTTAGGCGGTTGGTATAAGCGCTGGGGAATAGAAAGGGCTGCAGCCAGATCGACCATGGCCTCCTGGCTTGCCTTATCCGGCATGGCCGTGATCAGGTGAGCAAACAGTGAATCAATGGGTAAGGGATAGATGCGCTTTCCGTGTTCAGTGATCTTACCTTTGTTATCAATGGCCTGCATCTGACGCAGCTTTACGAATGCCTGGCTCAGAGTTTTTTCGGGTAACGGGTCGAGAAAAGCCAAATCATTGAGTCGATAGCCACAACAGGCTGAGGCCAGCATCGGCTCAACCAGTTCTTCGCGGTGCAGCTCGGGTGGGGTCAGAAGCTCCAGCGGGGCGGCACTGCCGTACAGGCGAATACATAAGCCCGGGACAATTCGCCCGGCGCGGCCTTTACGCTGTTCTGCACTGGCGCGTGAAATTGCATGCAGACCCAGCACGGTCCGGCCATTACGCTGATGAGTGCGTCGCTCAAGACCTGAATCTATGATCACGGTCACACCGGGGATCGTCAGGGATGTCTCCGCGACATTCGTTGCCAGAATAATTCTTCGATGATCACTTTCATTTAGCGCCCGGTGCCGATCGGTATCAGAGACCGATGCATGAAGCGGAATGACCTCAGCATCTAGATGGCTGAGACTGTTCATGCATTGGCTGATTTCTTTGCGTCCCGGCAGGAAAACGAGAATATCACCTTCTATTCGCGCAAAAATATCGTCAACGGCTGTTCTGATTTTACTGTCGAGATGACGACTATCAGGGCTATGGCGGGGATCGCTGGCCTGATGCTCGACGGCGACAGGAAAACACCGGCCTTCGGCTCTGATCGGTTTAGCGCCCATATAATCCGCCAGACGTTGGCTGTCCAGTGTGGCAGAAGTGGCAACTAAACGGTGGGTATTGTGCTGTTTTAGCAGTGCCATCAACAAATCGGTATCCCATCGGCGCAGATGCATTTCATCGATAATGATGATATCGAAGCTGGCCAGCTGACCTTCGCTCATCCAACGCAGAGCGACGCCCGGAGTAACAAAAACAACTTTTGTCTGATCATCGAAGTGAGAGTCAAACCGAATCGCATAACCGATACTCTGACCTATTTTTTCGCAAGCCTGGTCAGCCAGAAATTCTGCTAACGAGGTACAGGCAATCCGGCGAGGCTGGATCACTAATACACGGCCTTGCTCTGCAGCCCATAAGGGCAGACGCGTTGACTTGCCTGATCCCGTTTCTGCTTCTACCACAAGGTGGTGTTGGGTAAGCAGGTCGAGAAAAACCGGTTTAATAGGATCAATCGGTAACAGCACAGGCGCAGAAATCCACATAACGAGAGGTGTGCCTAGTTTACCCGCGATTGCCCGTGGAAAGCACATAGGATGGTGTCAAACGCTTAATTTATCGTCATGAAAACCAGAATAAACGTGTAAACTATCATGCATTAACATCATCAGCTGTAAACCCGGACTTGTGAACGGGTTTTAAACATCGACTGGTTAAATTCAATGTCACAGCTATAGCTTGCTAAGGGCAATATAATATTGCTACTCGTAGCAAGCGTTATTATTTGATTCTAGAGCACTCCAATATGCGAATTTTGCACACATCTGATTGGCACCTTGGCCAGCATTTTATTACCAAAAGCCGGGCGGCTGAGCATCATGGCTTTATTACATGGCTATTAGAACAAATTGTTCAACACCAGATAGATGCCGTCATTATTGCCGGCGACGTGTTTGATACCGGTGCGCCACCCAGTTATGCCCGTGAGCTGTATAATCGCTTTGTGGTTGAAATGAACAAGCTTGGTTGTCAGTTAGTTGTGCTAGGTGGCAACCATGATTCGGTTTCAACCTTAGATGAATCCAAAGGGCTGCTGGCGTATTTAAACACCCAGGTTATCGCCAAAGTTCAGTCCGATCTCGATGAGCAAATTGTGGTGCTTAATAACCAGCAAGGTGAAGCCGGGGCCGTGCTGTGTGCCATTCCCTTCATTCGCCCGCGAGATGTAATGAGCAGTCAGGCCGGAGAGAGCGGAGCCGAGAAACAGCAAGCATTAGGAAAAGCCATCAGTGAGCATTATCAAGAGCTTTATCAACGTGCTGTTAAAAAAAGAAGTGAGTTTAGTCAGCCCCTGCCTATTATCGCCACCGGCCATTTAACGGCGATGGGAGTGAAAAGCTCAGATTCGGTACGGGATATTTATATTGGTACGCTAGAAGCCTTTCCGGCCAGTGCATTTCCACCGGCCGACTATATCGCGTTAGGTCATATTCACCGCCCACAAGTCGTTGCAAAATCAGATCATATTCGCTACTGCGGTTCGCCGATCCCGCTTAGCTTTGATGAATTGGGCAGTCAGAAACAGGTGCTGGTGGCTGAATTCACTGACGGGAAACTGGCTAAGTTGGATGCTTTGGAAATCCCTCTGTTTCAGCCTATGCAGGTGATTAAAGGCGATCTGGATAGCATTGAAACGCAATTGAATACATTGGCAGGCTACGATGGGGAGTTGCCGATTTGGCTCTACATTGAAGTTGAGACCCAGGATTACCTGAACGATCTGCAGCAACGCATTCAGGCGATGACAGCAGAGTTGAATGTGGAAGTGTTACAGCTGCGCCGCTCACGCACCAATCGACAAACTCAGATTGAACGTGAGGAAAAAGAAATGTTAGCCGAGTTAACTCCTCTGGATGTATTTGAACGACGGTTAGCTCAAGAGCAGTTTGATACTGAACAAGATCAGCAGCGTATTACACGTATTCGTCAGACTTTTTGTGACATTGTGGAAGAAGTGACTGAACCCGCCAGTGATCTAGAAGGTAAAGCATGAAAATTCTGAGTTTACGTTTTAAG
Source organism: Photobacterium sp. (assembly GCF_057456235.1). Lineage (NCBI taxonomy): Bacteria > Pseudomonadati > Pseudomonadota > Gammaproteobacteria > Vibrionales > Vibrionaceae > Photobacterium > Photobacterium sp. The sequence continues at coordinate 194,750 of NZ_JBVCPH010000003.1, forward strand.
AATATCAACTCGCTGAAAGGTGAGTGGAAAATTGATTTTACCCAGACGCCTTTTTCTGACAATGGTTTGTTTGCGATCACCGGCCCCACCGGTGCAGGTAAAACTACTATTTTAGATGCGATCTGTCTTGCTCTCTATCACCGTACGCCAAGACTGAATAATATTTCAAAAGCCACGAATGAATTGATGACACGTGGCACCACGGATTGTCTGGCTGAAGTGGAATTTGAAGTCAAAGGAAAGGGGTATCGGGCATTTTGGAGCCAGCGCCGCTCACGGGATAAGATCGATGGCAACTTACAAGAAGCCAAAGTCGAACTGGCCACAATCGATGACGGTAAAATACTCGCTTCGCAAGTGAAGAAAAAAGCCCAATTGATCGAATCATTCAGCGGGTTGGATTTTGCGCGGTTCACCAAATCTATGCTGCTTTCCCAAGGTCAGTTTGCCGCATTTTTGAATGCGGATGCCAACGATCGTGCTGAGTTGCTGGAAGAGCTTACCGGTACTGAAGTGTATGGCTTAATTTCAGAAAAGGTTCACGAGCATTTCACTACCACCAGAAACGAACTGGCACGACTGAAAGCGAAAGCCGATGGGGTCGAATTGTTGACCGCAGAACAGCTGGAAGCGCTGTTAGAGCAACAAATTCAATTGTCGGGTCAGGAACAAGATGCAGAGAAAACACAGCGGCAGTTACAAGCCCACCAACAGTGGTGGGAAAAGGTCATTGCTGCGACAAAAGCGGTTGAACTGGCGCAAAGTAATTTAAGTCAGGCCCGGTTGCGGCAACAGCAAGAACAAGCAGCGTTAGAGCGCTTAGCGCAAAGTGAGCCGGCAGAAAAAATGCGCGCTCAATTTACCTTGCATCAGGCAGCGACGGAAAAAGCAGCCCGGGCCAAAGGTGAAATAGAACGGTTAACACTGGCATTACAGCAAGCGAGTGAAAAAGCGGAACAGGCAAAACAGCAGTATAAACAGGCCAGTGACCGGTTCTCGCAAGCCAAGCAGGCTCAGCAGCAGCTGGATACTTTACTGAATGATAAAATTGTTCCGCTAGATGCTGAATGTAAACAAAGCTCTGATGAACTAACCAAGCTCCAGGCTCAGCAACAGGCTCAGGAAGAACAAAGTCAGCAGGAGGCTGAGCAGTTACAACTGCGTGAAGTGGAGACACAGCAACATAAAACGAAACTTACTGAAGTGGCGTCGTATCTTCAGCTGCACAGCAACGATGCGGCCTTGGCCGAACAACTGCCACTCTGGCAAGCGCAGTTTACCCGCCTGGGACAGTTGACCAAAGGTAAAACCGAGCTTGAGCAACGCTGTGCCCGAATTGATAAAGAGACCACCCAGCTGGTGGTGACTCAGCAGCAGTATCAACAAACATTAGCCAGTAAAACGCAGCAGGTTGAGCAGAGTAATGCTGAATTAATTTCTGTCGAACAAGCAGTGTCTCAAGCCTTAAAAGGCAGCGATGAAAGTAAAATAGAACAGCAACACCGCTTATTGGCAGAGCAACACGGGCTGCGGCTAGAGTTGCAGACGCTGGCACAACAAGCTCAAAAGTGTCATCGCGAACAAGAACAACGCTTAGCAAGGCAGACAGAATTAACCGCGACCAGCCAACAGTTGGATAAGCAGATTGACACCCTGCGCGGGCAGTATAAAGACAAGCGATCGCACCTCAAAGATCTCGATAAGCTGATCGAACAGGAAAAGCGCATTACAGATTTAACCGAAGAGCGCGCTAAGCTGCAACCGAATAACCCTTGCCCGTTGTGTGGTTCGAAAGAGCACCCATTGGTGGAAAGTTATCAAGCCTTAAATATATCGGAGACCGAGCAACGTCGCCAGCAGGTTGTAACTGAGTTAGACACGATCGAACAACGCGCCAGTCAGCTCAAAGAGTTGCTTAATAAAGAGCTGGTAGAGTTGAACGAATTGGCCCGGCGACTAGAACAGCTCACGGAAGAAAAAACCGAGCTGCGGCAAAAGTGGCAACAGCTCAGCGAATCATTGCAAATAGATTTGGCAATTACCGAGCAGGAACCGCTATCGACTTACCTTGATACCGTTCAATCACAACAGGGAAGATTATCTGCACAGCTTGAGCGGCTGAAACAGCTGAATCTGCAGAAAGTGACTGCTCAACAAGCCGTCGTCAGTGCAAAGCAGGCTGAATACGAGGTGAAACATCAGATTGCATTAAATACTCAGCAAAGTGAAAGCCTTAACAAGGAGGCAGCGCAAGTCAGTACTGAATTGGAGCAACTCGGTCAGGAAGGGCAAGCACTTGATGATAAGTTAAAAGCGCAGCTGGCTGATTTAGATCTTACGTTGCCAGAGCCCGATCAGATTGAAAGCTGGTTAGGGCAAAAGCAACAAGCGGCGGCAAGCTGGCAGCAGGCAGAAAAACAGCATCAGTCATGCCAGGAAGCATTGAAGGCCCTGGAGATTGAAACGACGAACCTGGTTGAAAAACAGCAAGAGCTCGGTAAGCAGTTGCAAGACCTGTCGTCACAGCAGCAGAGCGTAACAACACAATTGAATGATAAACAGCAGCTCAGATTCGAACTGTTTGGTGAAAAATCGGTAACGGATGAGCGTCATAAGGCGCAGCAGTTGACGCAACGCAGTGACAGTGAGTATCAGCAAGCACAAACCGCGCATCAGCTGGCGGATCAGGAGCTGCAAAATCTGACGGGGCAATATAGTGCAGCTGAAAAAAATCATCGCGCTCTTGCTGAGGATGCGCAAACGCAACAGCACAAGTGGCAGGCACAACTGGCCTCTAGCCCGTTTGCGACACATCAGGCTTTTGAGGCCGCCTTGTTAGCGGAAGATGAGCGTGCACGTCTGGTTAGCTTAAAGCAACAGATCCACGAGCAGTTAGCGCGAACTCAGGTTCTGAAAGAGCAGGCAGAAGAAGCTTACGCTGATCTGCATGCTAAACCAGAGCAGCAACAATTGGCGCAAACCCCCTTAGAACAAGTGGCCGAACAGCTAGCTACCATTAGCGCGACGCTGAGAGAGATCACCCACCGACAGGGTGAAATTAAACGCAGCCTTGATGATGATAGTCAGCGCCGCAGCAACCAGAAGTCGCTGTTTGCACAGATTGAACAGTGGCAAGAAAAATACGACGATATTGCGTATTTGCATGCATTGATTGGATCGCAAAAAGGTGACAAGTTCCGTCGCTTTGCCCAAGGGTTAACGCTTGATCATTTGGTTTATCTGGCAAACCGACAGCTTGATCGCTTACACGGTCGTTATTTACTGCAACGCAAACAAAGCGAAGCGCTAGAGCTTCAGGTACTTGATACCTGGCAGGGGGATACCGTGCGAGATACCAAGACGCTCTCTGGCGGTGAAAGCTTTCTGGTCAGTCTTGCCTTAGCGTTGGCATTGTCTGATTTGGTCAGCCACAAGACCAGCATTGACTCTCTGTTTCTTGATGAAGGGTTTGGTACTTTAGACAGCGAAACCTTAGACACCGCCCTTGATGCCCTTGATAGCTTGAATGCTTCAGGAAAAATGATTGGTGTGATCAGCCACATTGAGGCAATGAAAGAGCGGATCCCGGTACAGATTCAGGTGAAAAAAATGAATGGGCTAGGGGTTAGCCGATTGGAAGATCAGTATTGTGTCAGGTAGGTGCTTAGCTTATCAACGAATGGGTATATATCCACCTAGCTATGATCCGCCTGAAAAGGGCGGATCAATTAAATTATTTTGAGCTGAGGGGATGGTGCTTTCTTTGGTTGGACAAGGAACAGCAATCAGCTTGGTGTGATGTTCTGGTTCAGTCGGAAAAAATTGTCTGGGTCGTATTTTGCCTTCACTTTCGCCAGTCGATTGTAATTCGTACCGTATGCGCCCTGAACTCGATCTTCATCTTCACTGATGAAGTTAACGTATACGCCGCCAGTCGCTAATGGCTTGGTTGCTTCGTAGAATTCACGCGCCCATGTAACACAAGTGTCGTCTTGATCCACAGCCTCCCAACGCGCATGTACGTTCATAATGAAGGCGACGTCACGGTGCGGATAAGCGCTGGTGTCTGGCGCAACACGGTTGGTTGCACCTCCCATTTGTGCAACGAAGATCTCCGTCTCAGAGCTAGGAAGATTGTCTCCATACTCAACTAACTTATCGATTAATCCATCGCTCAGCTCGGTGAAGTTGTGTGACTTCCAGTAATTACGAGCCCCGGGAGTCAATAGCGGGTCGAAAGCTTGCTGAAATCCAACAAAGGGATGCGGTCCAAAACCATCCGCGATGGGTTGGCCCAGCTTACGTAACGGAGCCAATGCTTTTTCTCCTGCATCCATCGCACCGGTGTAGAGAGCAACCAGGATCAATACCCGGGTGCCGTGAACCTCTGGGGAAAGAAATGGTAACGGAGGCGCATTGCGTATTACTGCCCATACAGTTAACTCTTCGGGGCAGTTGGCACAGAATTCGCGGTATGAATGCAGAACTGACCTGGCTTGTTCAAAAGGAAAAATGATCGGCCCGGCCATCACTTCGGGACCAACAGGGTGCAGTCTGAACTCGAATGATGTCACAACACCAAAGTTTCCGCCGCCTCCGCATGAGGCCCAAAACAGATCAGCGTGATTTTTTGTATCACACCTCAGCCGCTCACCTGCAGCGGTAACCACTTCGATAGCGATAAGGTTGTCGATCGTCAGGCCGTGTGTTCGACTTAGCCAACCGAAGCCTCCACCGAGGGTCAGCCCTGCTATGCCGGTAGTTGAATTAATCCCGACGGGAACTGCCAAACCATAGGCTTGGGTTTCGTGATCTACATCGCCGAGTGTCGCCCCGGGCCCGACAATAGCGACACGTGAAACTGGGTCAACCTGGACGGATCGCATTGTGCTCAGATCAATCAAGAATGCGCCTTCGCAAAGGGACTTACCTGCGATATTGTGGCCAGCTCCACGGATCGATGTGAGTAACTGATATTGCCGGGCAAACTGTATTGCATGTATCACATCGGCCGTACCGGAGCAGCGGACGATGAGTGCCGGGCGTCGGTCGATCATCGCGTTCCATATCTGGCGAATCTCATCATAATCGGAGTCGTCAGGCAGCACGATTTGTCCGCGCACCCGGCCACGTAGGTCAGCTATTATATCGTTGTTAAGGGTCTTGGTTTCACCGTTAAGCAAGCGAGCCTGTAATTCAGCCATAATCACTTCTCCATTAGTTATGCGCAAAATCTCTAACGTCGAGCTACAAAAGGACACTTCGTTTTGTATCACTCTTGCACAATTAGAAATAGAGGCGCCCCCGAGAGTGTAGATGACACGCTGAAGAAAGAGCAAATAGGGGAGGTGGAGAGCTATTCTTGGAGGCTATGTAATATACCCAAGTTACCTTAAGTATAAGATGGGTGAATTCGAGTTGTTGAGAATAGATTCGTTGAAAGTAAAAAAACAAAAAAAGGGCATCCTAAGATACCCTTTGTCAATCTTACAAACTTAAAAGCGAATTAGATACGCTCAACGTTTGCAGCTTGAGGACCTTTCTGACCTTGTTCAACGTCGAAAGATACTTTTTGGCCTTCTGCAAGAGATTTGAAGCCGTCACCAGCGATAGCGCGGAAGTGAACGAATACGTCAGCACCGCCGTTATCTTGAGTGATGAAGCCAAAACCTTTCTCGTCGTTAAACCACTTAACAGTACCAGTTGTTTTAGACATAACATGTCTCCTGAAATTTGTATTTAAAATCACGCACTACGCGTACTTAAGCCAAAATAATGTATTACTTATGGACAAAAGAAGAATGAAGCTTCAGGACAACGACACTTTGACCAAGTGGTGTAACGAAGTTTTCTTTTTCAATTTCAATTTGCTGCATAAATAGGGCTGCATTACAGGGCAAAACTATTAAGCCACAGCGCTATTTTGAGGGCAAGACATTAGACTGAAAATCAAATAACCATAATAAAGAATTGTGATGAAAGTAGCATACTGGAGTCAGTAAAATATAATAATTAGAGTAGGTTAACGAAAATCCGACCGAACAATAAAAGGTTGGGTTAGTATTGTCAGGTCATAAAAAAGGGCCGAACAGCCCTTTTTAGCAAATCTAACATAGGACTACATTTTTTCTACATTAGCAGCTTGTAAGCCTTTAGGACCTTGCTCCGTTTCATATGTAACTTTGTCGCCTTCAGCCAGTGTTTTAAAGCCGTCACCAGTGATAGCGCGAAAATGAACGAATACATCAGCACCGCCGTTATCCTGAGTGATGAAACCGAAACCTTTTTCTTCATTAAACCACTTAACGGTACCTGTTGCTTTAGACATGTTGTCTCCTGGATTCTCTACATCAATACGTTATAGCCAATAACAATTTAACTTATGGTGACAATTGAAACTTCAACATCTTCAGGACAACTTTCTTAGATTAAGAACTGTTACACGAAGCTTTCGGTGTTCACATTGCTGCATTTATGTCAAACAACTACTGGGCTATAAAAAGAGTAGGCATTGATATGCTATTTGCAAATATTGAGGTGATAAATTTGTGATGACATTCACGCAGATAGGTGTAACCCTTTACAGGGTTAACAAAAGATATACTTATCGACCATGGCTCCAGGCGTCTGAATTTCATTGAACGAAATCAATGAACCATAGATAAATGGAGAGGATTCTATCTGTGACTTGAGGTTGTACATGACTTTCTGTTATAACGAACCGATTAAGATTTTATAGATTCATAAAAGGACAATATATGAGCAATATCTTAGATCTAGTACGACAGACTCGTCGTAAGAATAAGCTGAAGCGTGAAATTCTGGATAACGATCGTAAGATCCGTGATAACCGTAAACGTGTAGAGCTGCTTGAAAACCTTCTAGATTACATTCGACCTGAAATGACTCAGGAAGCGATTCTCGAGATCGTCGAAAATATGAAGGGTGATTACGAAGATCGTGTCGATGATCACATCATCATCAGCGCTGAGCTGTCGAAAGAGCGTCGTGAAGTGAGTAAGAACGTAAAAGAACTGAAGAAAGCCGAGATTGCTGCTAAGTAGTTATCAACTCTTTTTACGGTATTCAATGATTATTTGATGATTTATTGCTTACGACAGAAACAAAGCCCGATAGTGTTCGGGCTTTTTTTTCCCTTTTTTTACAGTCACGAACTATAAATAATTGCAGCTATGGTTACTCTTTAGCTAAATATTTTTGTATTGCAGAGGTAGTCTTTTGTTAAAGATCTGGGCCTGTTTTGTTTTATTGTTACCTTCACTGGCGCTGGCAAAACCAAGCGAGGGTCTTGCTCTTGCTGAACAACCACTTTCAGAAAATAATGAAATAGTCAGTGGTTCCATTTCTGTTGAAGAGTTGCGACAACAGAGATCAGAAGAGCAAGACTGGGGAATTGCGGCGGTGATCCGGCATGCGGAAATTCCTTACGCAGTAAATTCTGACCTTGAAGACAATACCGTAACGACCTTTGTTCCGATGATGTTTTACAGAGGGGAGCGTTTTTTCATTAACGGGACCGAAGGCGGTTTACATCTTTACCGACAGGATGACTGGGAAGTCAATGCACTACTGCGCATGCACTTTATTGATATTCCCTCCTCATATCAAAATCAGATAGGCGGCGACAGCGGGGATGGTGGTCTTCAGCTTAAGTTTCAGCTTGATGATAGCCTGTATAGCGAACTGGATTTCATGTTCGATCCTGATCTGAGGTTTCACTCCGTTGCTACGGTGGGGGGGCGATACAAGAATGGCAACTGGCTAGTTCATCCTAAAGCATCGCTGATTTGGAAAGAATCGGATTACAACAGCTACTACTATGGTCTGAACCAAGAGACGATTGATAGCGGAATATCTTTAAAGCTGGGGGCTAATGCTCGATATCATGTCGCTGAGAATCTCTATTTGCTTGGTGGGGCGTATGCCACACACTTCGACAGGAATGTGCGTCATGCCGTGACGATTGATACTGACTGGCAAGGCGAACTCTATGCCGGGTTTGGTTTCTTTCGTGACGACAGCAGGCCGAAGAAGTCATCGCTAATTCAGAAATCTTACTGGCGATTGGCACATGGTTGGGCGACGCCGTCTAATATTGGCGAAATCTTTTCAGGCAATCGAGTTAAAGATGAATATGATAATAAGCTGACATCTGTTTTTTACGGGCATCCGTTAACGGATGAACTGTTCGGTCTGCCGTTAGATATTTATTTAACCCCTGGCTTTGTATGGCATTGGAGTTCTGAGGTTCAGAGCTCTTCGCAGGAATATGTCGTTGCGATTAAAGCGTATTATACCTTTAACTGGCCGGTGGAGTGGCGATTTGGGGTGGCCGAAGGTTTATCGTATATCAATCATATTAGCTATATTGAACAAATTGAGATGGATCGAAAAGAATACGAACCAAGTAATCTTCTGAATTATCTGGATTTTTCATTTGATGTCAACGTGGGTGACTTGTTAAATCAAAAATCAATGAATGGGGTATGGCTTGGTTACAGCTTGCATCATCGTTCTGCCATTTTTGAGAGTGCATCTCAGTTTGGCCGTATCAAAGGTGGCAGTAACTATAATACGATTTACCTGCAGTTTGATTTTTAGCGCCAGTTAGTAAACTACCTTATTGTTGTTCCATTCACTACCTGTAATTTGAACGGCTACTGAATGAGGTGGATGTGTATAAAAAGCCCTTACCTGTCAGATGAAAACAGGTAAGGCAATGTACTAAATAAGCGTCTGGATAGCAGTAAAAACCATGGTATTGGAATGTTAGGCGGTTAGTTGTGCAATGGCTGATTTAGCTTCAGAAATACCTTTAGCGGCCATTTCATCTCCCATAGCCAGCGCTTCACTATAGATCACGTCTACATCTGTCATCCCGAGAAAACCTAGAATAGTTTTCAGATATGGCACCATCAGATCGGTTGGACCGTTTTTGTGTATACCACCACGCGTGGTAATGACAATCACTTTTTTACCTTCAATTAAGCCGACAGGGCCATTTTCAGTATATCTGAAGGTTACGCCTGCACGTGCAATAATATCAAACCAGTTTTTTAGCTGAGTCGGAACAGAGAAATTGTACATAGGTGCAGCAATCACAACGGTATCGCTGTTCTTTAGCTCTTCAATCAATTGATCAGAAAGTACGACTGCTTGTTGCTGGTGTTGGTTAAGATTATCGCCACCACGTAATGCACCGGCAATTTCACCATCTAATACGGGGACTGGGTTTACAGCCAAATCACGTTCAACAACAGAGCTGACGTTATCGCCCCATGAAGCAATTAAGTGGTCAATTAGGCCATTTGATTGAGAGTATTCACCTAGGATGCTTGATTTTAGTACCAGTACGTTAGACATAATGTGTTCCTTAATCGGTATTGGGGAGCATTTGCTTTGGTACCAACTATAAGAAGCTTGATGTGATGAAGATAGCGGAAAAAATTGTGTAACTTGTTCGATAAAATCGAATTAAGATTGGTGTGGTTTATTTTATAATGAATCAATGAGTTGAATGTGATGGTTTATGAGTGCGATAGTTTGTGAGTGAATGGCAGGGGAAGGAAAAAATAGCCCGAAACGACTCCTGTTTCGGGCTTAGGGGAATGGCTCGTGAGAGCCTTGCGCTAACTGGTTAGTAAATGGAGATCAATTACACTATCAATGTTAGTTCAAACAGCATAATTTGCCAGTATTACTAATAAGAAGTATTAATAGTTAAATATCAAATAAATTGGTATCTCTTACCAGCTCTCGCGGCAGGCCATTTTTGATTCGATTGCTGACCCACTTCCCGATACCAATAGGGTAATCGCGATAAGTTACAATGATCTCTCCCTTGCCTGATATCTGTTCCGGGCGAATATCTCGGCCCATAAACCACTCTTTAGCTTGTTCAGCTGTAAGGGCAATAGATATTTTTTCATCCCCCTTCGCTAAGGCCATGATGGCTTCGTGTTGCCAGCGATAGCCTTTTTTGTGCTGTTCTGCCAATTTGATGCCCATGCGCTGGAATCTTATCTCAGTGAGCAACGGACGAAGCTGAGAAGGGAACAACCATACTTCATTATCACGCAGCCATATTTGGCTATCTGATGGCAACGTGATATCCAGAGTGGCCTCAAGATCGTTAGCGATGGCCTGCGTATCTTGGCTTGATGCCGGATTAAACGGGAATTTACCTAAGCGCTTTTTCACTTGTGGTGATTCAACCGAAGCATGCTTGCGGATCCGTGCAACAAAGAAACCTTCGCTGTCGAAAATTTGCGGATAAACATGCAAGAACCCTTCTTCTGTACATACCTGATTGGCGCCGTCAAACAGATCGTTTAATGGCTCAAACTCAACGGCGTCATCAAAAAGGTCTTTCAAGTGATGACAAATGTTTTGGTTCTCACTCAAGTTCAGGGTGCACGTTGAATAAACCATAACGCCACCGGGTTTTAATGCCTGGAATGCGCTTTCAATCAGTTTGCGCTGAATGGCTGCGATGTCTTCAATAGATTCCAGACTCCAGTTAGCCATTGCATCGTCGTCTTTACGAATGGCCCCCTCGCCGGAACAAGGTGCGTCTAATAAGATGGAATCAAATGACTCGGGGGCCCAGCCGCCAAACACACAACCGTCAAAGTGGGTCAGGGCAACGTTGTAAACACCGCAGCGCAGAAGATTTGAATGCAGCACCTTAATGCGACTTGCGGCTAGTTCATTGGCGACCAGCGCCCCGCGATTTTGCATGGCACAGGCAATTTGAGTCGTTTTAGATCCCGGTGCAGATGCCATATCTAAGACACAATCGAGGGCATCATTGTCTTTTATCAAGGCGGTAACCGGCATCATGGAGCTGGCTTCCTGGATATAAAACAGCCCCGCCATATGTTCCGCGGTATTGCCAAGAGATACGGATTCCTCATCTTCACGCTCAATCCAAAAACCAGTTTCACACCAGGGTACAGGCGTTAAGGTCCAGTTTTTGTCGGCCACACGTTCAAGAAAATCGGCCACACTGATTTTCAACGTATTGACACGAATACTACGACGCAAAGGGGTTTTGCAAGACGCAATGAAGTCATCCATGCTCAAGTGATCTGGCATGATTTTGCGGATCTGTTCAATAAACGCGTCAGGAATATAGATGTTAGGGTGCAAGGGAGTATCTCGTTTAACTAGCAATGGAGCGAGAGTCTATAACAATCTTCATCATTAATCGATCTCTCACCGTTGATATGGTGGATGAAAGTGCGTGACTAACAGACAGTAAAAAGGAGCAACAATGTGCTCCTTTTTAGTGCTATACCGGACCTGTTGATTTAGTTACTTGGTATCGCTGTACGCCAGGTTTTCCATTCCGGTTTCGCATCTTTATAAAGCAAGAAGTGGCGGTTAGCTTTAGCTCGCGGCGATAGTGGCTGTTTTTCAGGTGTTGCAAAGGCAATCCCGCCTCGCAGCATACTATCAACGGTTCCGGTTTGAATGTTGGCTCCGGTTAAACCAATCGTTACATCAAGTCCAGAGGCATTCCAGAACACTGTATCAGTACGGATCAGGTGGCTATAATTTTGTTCAATCTGAACGTCAATCATCACGCGATCAGCCAGTTCACCCAGTGAGACTTTAATGACCTGGCCAACTTGAATATCACGGTAAAGCAGAGGCGTTCCTTCACTGATTGAATTACGGTTTTCGCTTTCTAAGATAAACGTCAAACCAGACTTAACCAATTCGGCTGAACCCAATTTAAAGGTTTGGGAATAATGACCGCCACCAGGTGCAACTGCAATGTAGGTACTGAGTAACGAATCTAAATTCTTCGAGCCGGTTAAGCTCAGCTTAGGCTTCACCGCCCAGAAGTAGCTGCCGGATTTTGCCACCACGTCAGCATACTTGGGGAACAACCGGGTTTTGATGTTGACATTGCCAGTCTTGAAGTCAGGTTCAATCGCCACCACACTGCCGATGTTTATTCCTTGATAACGGATGTCGGTGTTCTCTGATATCGCACGGGCATCGCTGGCTGTTAGGGTTACTAATAAACCAAAGTTCTGGGCTTTACTGAGGCTAGGATACAATTTATAACGCGCACCTGCTTTGTTGGCGACGCCTGGCAGATCGTCAAAAGCAATGCCGCCTTTTAATAAAGTGCTGATCGGGTCAGCTTTGACTTTTACCCCAGTTAAGCTGGCTTCAACTTCAACCCCGGAACGATTCCAGAAGACGGTATTTTTCGAGATCAGGTGACGGTATTTATTCTCTATCTCAATCGAAATAGTGACACCGTCACGTGTAAGGGCATACCCAGCCACTTCACCCACCGGTAAGTTACGGTAAAGAAGAGGACTGCCTTCTGAAACAGGTGGCAGTTCATCGGCAAAGAGGGTGAAGTTAGCAAAGCCTTTCTGGTGATCAGCTGCAAGCTGAGCCAAACGTCTATTTTTATATAAAGGATAAGTGGTCTGGATTTGCTGTTTACCTGAGGAGGTAAAGCTGATGCCATTACTGATCAGTTGGTCGGCTGGTGGCAGTGATACATCAAGACCTTGTGCGCTGATATTCGCTTCAATACCACCATCAATATAGAAGCGGCTATTTGATCGAACCAGGGCAGTGTATTCCGGCTGCACGATCACATCAAAACGTACTCGATCACCGTCAAACGAGACTTTTTTCACTCGGCCAACATCGAGGCCGCGATGTTTGATTTGTGCGCCTCGTTTAATGCCAAAGCTGTTATCCGCAAACAGTGAGAATGTAGCGATACCGGGCTGTTTCTCTTGTAGACTGTCTTGTGTGATCGCTTTGAATTTTCGAGATGGTTCGCCTTCTCCCGGGATCAGGGTGAGGAAGTTGCCGCGGATTAAGTTACTGATATTCTTCAGACCAGTTAAGGAGACAGCCGCTTCTTCAAGCAGCATGCTCGAACCTGCGGTAAGTAAATCACTCATACTTGGTTCAATTGCAGCATGAGCAATAACTTTATTGCGCTCTTTATCTAAACGTAAATCAGAGATCTGCCCAATTTGCAGGCCGCGGTAAATGATAGGGGCACCGCTGGTACTGATGTTATTATCGTCGGGTAATTCGATGGTAATCGCAATACCTCGACCCGCGGTATTCAGATCAGGATATAAGCGGAATAAGTGGTTGGTTTCAATCGGCAAACCTTCATCGGGAGAGTCAAAAGCGATAGCACCGGAAATCATCGCCGAAAGGCTTTCAAACTGAACATCAACACCATTGAAACCAATGTTGGCACTCATACCACTGACGTTCCAGAAACGGCTCTTGTTGGTCACCAGATCAGTATATTGAGGCTGAATCAACACATCGATAAGCACGTTCTTTTTGTCATTACTGAGAGTGTAGTTATAGACTTCGCCGACAGGGATCTTCTTATAGAATACCTGTGATCCTATACTGATTGAGCCCAGATCGGGGGAGCGAAGCTGAACGGTCAGGCCATCGCCCAGTGTCGTGTCAGAGGGCTGAGTATCTAATGCCGTAAATTTTGCCCTAAAATCACCTTCCCCGGGCTGCAGAGCGATATAGTTACCAGAAACCAATGCATCAAGACCGGAAATGCCGGTAATTGAAGCTTTAGGTTTGACCAACCAGAAGCGAGTACCATCTTTCAGCGTTTGTACAGCCTCTGGGTAGATATCTGCTTCAACATAAATACTGTGGAGATCTTCCGACAGATTCACGTCACGAACAATCCCGACTTCCAGCCCCTGATAACGGATGGTTGTTCTGCCCGCAATTAAACCGGCGGCATCGCTAAAGTGGATTTGTATGCGTTCTCCTGCCTCGTTCACCGCTTGAAATATGAGCCAGCCAGCCAGAACGAGGGCGAGCAGCGGCAGTAACCAAAGCGGTGAAAGCCCTAGGTCGCGACGAATATCTACCGGTTCTGGTTGTTGGTTATTTTGTCCGTTGTTCATAGTTGTCCCATATCAGACGAGAATCTAAGCTTTCAGCCGCCAGCATCGTTAACACCACCACAACGGCGAAAGCGATGGCTCCGGGGCCAGGTGTAAAATCTAAAATTTGTCCACGATCGATCAGAGCGACCATAAGCGAAATGACAAATAAGTCCATTACAGACCATTTCCCGATCCACTGTATGATGCGGAAAATTTTCATACGACTAAGATGATAAACGCGGCGTTTAAATTGGATACTCAGCAGGATGTACGTCAGCCCGAGTATTTTTGCCACCGGTACAACAATACTGGCGACGAAGATGATAATGGCGATACCAGCCATGTCATCTTTAATTAGCGATGCGACGCCTGAAAAAATGGTGTCTTCAACCCGCTTGCCGTTATTGAAGAATATTGAAATAGGGTAAAGGTTGGCAGGAAAAATAAATACAGCTGCCGCAATCAGGTAGGCCCAGGTTTTCTGTATTGAATGAGGCAGACGTATGTGTAGCGAATTACCGCAACGTTTACAGTGCGTAGCATTGGCCTGAGTCAAATGGCATGAATGGCAGTGCGCTTCAAGTTCATTGGCTTTATGGTCGGTTTCTGGCTGCCAGGCTTCCCAGTAGCGATTGAGGCTCACGCGGGTGATCAGCAACGACATGAGAACTTGCAGGATCACCAGACAATACAGGCCCGGCCCAACATAAATATCTGCTATTTCTTGTACTTTGAAACATGCAATCGCCAAACTGACCAGGAAAACATCGAACATTGCCCAGCTCTTTAAGTGTTTGATGATCCACAACGAAGATTTGAATAAGCGAAAATGCTTTAACCTTAACCCCAGTTGAGCACTAAAAACGGACAGACTCACCAGTAAAGGGGCAATCGAGCTGCAGAAAAGAATAAGAGCAGCTACCGCTGGAAAATCCGGAGCTAAAGTCAGGGTACCTGACGGGAGGGTCGCCGGGATCATCACGCCAAACAGGCGGATTGTAATAAGCGGGAAGATATGTGCAGGAATGAAAAGGATTAAACAGGCTAATGCAATCGCCAGCTCACCATTGAAGTGGCATTCACCACCGCGATAAAGACGTGTTTTACAGCGGGGGCAATACGCACTCAGGCCACGCGGAGCGACTTGAGGCATAATAGGCAGGTCACAGCCAGGGCAACGTCGAGCTGTAGACATGTTAGTTCAATCCCTTATTACGCACAAAAATCATCACTATTCTGACTGTTAAGTTTTATAAGTTGTTATAAATAAACACTATATTATTTTGTGGTCATTCTGGCTACCGCTAGTTGCTATTCAGGCGCTGTTAATGAAGGCTCAGACGACTGGACGGGACCATATAATGTTTGATAAAGCCCTTTTTCGTTGACCAGCTGAGAATGCGTACCGGTCTGGCTAACCTGGCCATCTTCGAGCACGTATATTAGATCAGCTTGCTTAACCGCAGATAAACGGTGGGCAACTATTAAGGTTGTTTTGTCAGATAAAAACTGGTTTAAAGCTGTATGTAACGCAGCTTCAGTCGCGGTATCTAATGCAGAGGTTGCTTCGTCGAGAATGACAAATTCCGGGTTGGTAAGGATCATTCTTGCGATGGCCAATCGCTGACGCTGTCCGCCTGACAAGCGGATACCCTGGCGGCCAATTACGGTCTCTAGGCCATGGGTCAGGCGCTGTGTAACGTCGGAAAGCTGGGCAATCTCAAGTGCTTGCCAAAGTTGCTCATCATCAAAGTCAGCACCTAATGTCAGGTTGTGCCTCAAAGTATCATTAAATAAAACGGGGTGCTGCAAAACAACAGCCATTCTGTCACGTAAGGGTTCATACCCGACACTTTCAATCGGATAGCCATTGACATATATATCCCCGTGATCTTTTTGATAGATGCCCAGCAACAGGTGAATAAGGGTTGATTTCCCGCCGCCAGACGAGCCCACCAAAGCAATACGTTTACCGGCCGGAATGGTTAAGTTCAGTCCTCTTAATACTTCTTTATCTTCATCATAGGCGAAATGGAGTTTTCTGATCTCAATAGTCAGAGCTTCGCCTTGCCGGAATGGGTTCTCTGTTGGTACAGGGCGCACTTCTTCCTCAAGTGCCATCAGGCCATTCAAGCGTTGCATTGCCGCTTTGGCACTGTACCAGGCAAACTGAAGACCAAGTAATTCCTGTACCGGGCCCAGCATAAACCACAGATAGCCAAAAACAGCGAACATTTGCCCGATGGTCAGATCGCTGAAAAGAACCATCAGCATTGCAGCAGCACGGAACAGTTCAAAGCCCAAGAGAAAAAGAAGAAATGACAGACGACCGGCTGCTTCTGATTGCCATGCGTATTGATCGGCATTGTGGCGAATATCACTGGCATTGGATTTTAGCTGGGTAAGAAATTCACGCTCTCGATTAGCAGCCCGAAGCTGGTACAGGCCATCTAATGTTTCTACTAAGCGTTGCTGGAACTTTTCAAAAGCCTGATTCTCTTTCTTTTTAAGGTTTTTAACCCGATTGCCCATCATGCGTGATGCATAAACAACGAGGGGGTTCATTAAAAGAATGAACAAACCAAGTTGCCAGTTAAGCCAAAGCAAAATAGCTGCGGTACCGATCACGGTGAGTAAGCCAATCAGAAAGCGACTTAGGGTATCGCCAACGAATTTATCGATTGTTTCGACGTCGGTAATGAGATGCGACGTAATACCACCACTGCCGCGTTCTTCGTACTGACGCATACTGATGCGGCCGAGTTTATCGATCAGGTGCTTGCGAATGTGATAAGTAATGTCTTTTGCAACCAGCGTAAACTGACGACTTTGCAGTATATTCAAAGCTTGACTGGAAATTCGCATCAATACGACGAGCACAAGCACTAACAGGATATAGCTGGCGGGTTGATGAAGCGAATCTGGCAGTAATATACTCAGAAACTTAACGCCGCCTGCCGGTTTGTTAAGCAATATCTCATCAACCATCAGAGGCATAAGTAATGGAATGGGTACGCTGATCAATGCCGCAATGAGAGCAATAATATTCGCGACAACCAGTCTTGGTTGATGGTGTTTAGCCTGCTTTAAAAGCCAAGACCAGTTAATCATCTGACTTGAAGGACCTTTCACGGTGATAATGGTTCCTATTACTGGTTGAGTTTGGTAGTTTAACGGCAATAAATGACAATAAATGACAATAAATATCTGGAGTAAGCCATGGAAAATAAAAACGCTTTTTATAATAGATTGACTCAACAGGCTATCGCTCTGATCGACGGAGAACCAGATGTTATTGCTAATATCTCTAATATTAGTGCGTTACTCTACATGGAGTTAGAAGATATTAACTGGGCTGGTTTCTATTTATTAAAAGATGATCAGTTAGTACTCGGTCCGTTCCAGGGCAAGCCTGCGTGCGTGCGTATACCCGTAGGGCGCGGCGTTTGTGGCAGCGCGATAGCCGAAAACAGAGTACAGCGTGTCAGCGATGTACATCAGTTTGAAGGTCATATTGCCTGCGATGCGGTAAGTAATTCTGAAATCGTTATCCCCCTCACGGTGAAAGGCGAACTGTTTGGCGTATTGGATATTGATAGCCCGACTGTATCAAGATTTGACCAAAATGATGAAGATGGTTTGGTTTCTTTTGTTGAAGAACTACAAAAAAGACTCTAATTGTATGCTTTCGGTGGTTTTTCAGCGTTAGGTAACTATAATAGCGACACTATTTCTTTTTGATCACAGTACTAACAGCGAGGTTACCTCGTTTGATGTCAGGAAACTCCATGGAAAACTCTGAAAAGTTAACGAACAGTAAAGAAGTTATTGCATACATTGCTGAGCGTTTCCCAAAATGTTTTACTATTGAAGGTGAAGCGAAGCCACTTAAGATTGGTATCTTCCAAGATCTCGCAGAGCGTTTGAATGAAGACCCTAAAATCAGTAAAACACAATTGCGTACAGCTTTACGTCAATATACCTCTTCCTGGCGTTACCTTCATGGCGTAAAAGCCGGTGTAAGCCGTGTTGACCTAGATGGCAATGAATGTGGTGTGTTAGAGCAAGAACACGTTGACCACGCACAAAAAGCACTGGAAGAAAGTAAAGCTAAAGTTCGTGCTCGTCGTAAAGAGCAGGCAGTCGCGAAAGCTGCAGCGAATAAAGAAGGTGAAGCAAAAGCGGATAATAATCGCACAAAAACGCTTAAACCTAGGAAGACGAAGCCAAATACGACTAAGCTAAATAAAAAGCCTGCTGAAACTACCCGTGCTCTTACTGCTGATGAAGTGAAAGTTGGCAACGACGTTCGTGTCAACATGGGTAACGGGAACATGCCGGCTACTATCGTTGAAATTAATAAGGACGATGTGCGTGTTCGTTTGACCAACGGTTTAACCATGGTTGTAAAAATGGAGCACCTGCGTTCGTAAAGGAGAATGCTCGACGCATGAACTGTCGATTCCGTTTCTCACTGATCTCTGCCGGCATGATGCTGGCAGCTTCAGCGCAAGCCCTAGAGGCTAAATATTCATTAAGTGACTTGCCGCAGCTCGCCCCTGAAAAGCAGCATGCAACAGCAAGCAAAAGGATAGCTTCGCGGTATACACGGTCGCATTACAAGCAATTCTCTCTTGATGATCAATTTTCTGCCGACATTTTTGATCGTTATATCGAAATGTTGGACTTTAATAAGAGCTTTCTGACCTCAGCTGATATTAAGCAATTTGAAAAATGGCAAACCGAGCTGGATGATCAACTCAAAAGAGGAGATACCACCGGTGCTTTTGATATTTTTAATAAATTGCTACAGCGTCGATTTGACCGCTATCAGTATGCGTTAAGCTTGCTTGATAACGAAATTACCTTCGATCAACCGGATAATTTTGTTATTGACCGCTCTGAACTTGCCTGGGCAAAAGATCGCAATGAATTAAATGAGATCTGGCGTCAGCGTGTTAAGTATGATGCGCTGAATCTGAAGTTAACGGGCAAAGAGTGGAGCGAAATAAAAGAAACATTGGCTAAACGCTATAACAATGCGTTAAAGCGCTTAACTCAGACCCACAACGAAGATGTATTTCAAATTTACATGAATGCATTTTCCCGTGAAGTTGATCCGCATACGAGCTATTTGTCACCACGAAATGCTGAACAATTCCAGGCAGAGATGAATTTGTCTTTGGAAGGAATTGGTGCAGTACTTCAAGTGGTTGATGAGTATACTGTTATTCGTTCCTTGGTTGCTGGTGGTCCAGCGTCAGCGTCTAAAAAATTGGCTGCTGGTGATCGAATTGTCGGTGTTGCACAAGATGGCGAAGATGTGGTTGATGTTGTGGGCTGGCGTCTTGATGATGTCGTCCAATTAATCAAAGGTCCTAAAGGCAGTAAAGTTAAGCTTCAGATCTTGCCTGAAGGCACAAACCAAAAAAGTTACGATGTAACTATTGTTCGTGACAAGATCCGTCTGGAAGACAGGGCGGCAAAATCGTCTGTGAAGAAAGCTCAAGGTAAAAAGATAGGTGTTATTGAAGTACCTAGTTTCTATGTAGGCTTATCTGAAGATACGAAAAAAGAGATCGCCAAGCTGAATGAAGATCAGGTCGACGGTATTGTTATTGATTTACGTAACAATGGCGGTGGTGCGTTAACGGAAGCGACCGCATTAACCGGCCTGTTCATTAATAGTGGTCCCGTTGTTCAGGTTCGTGATAGCTATGGTCGTGTCAAAGTAAATGGCGATTCCGATAACCGGGTCTATTTTGATAGCCCATTAACAGTGCTTATCAATCGATATAGTGCATCGGCATCTGAAATTTTTGCTGCCGCAATGCAGGATTATGGCCGTGCTATTGTGCTAGGCGAGCAGTCTTTCGGTAAAGGCACTGTTCAGCAGCACCGTTCACTGAATCATATTTACGATCTGTTTGATCAACCTTTAGGTCATGTGCAATATACCATTCAAAAGTTCTATCGAATCAATGGCGGTAGTACTCAGAATTTAGGTGTCGTGCCTGATATTGCTTTCCCGACGGCAATTGATCCTGCTGAAACAGGAGAGAGTGTTGAAGACAATGCATTACCATGGGATAGCATTAAACCTGCTAGTTATCAGAAAGTGTATAATTATTCAGCAGTTCTGCCTCCTTTGAAAGCCAAGCATGATAAACGTATCACCAGTGATCTGGAATTCCGCTTTATTCTTGACGATATTGAAAAGTATAAAGTTGAAAAAGATATTAACCAGATCTCATTGAGTGAGAAACAGCGCATTGCTGAGCAGGAGAAAAATGATCGTGATCGCTTGACGCGTTTGAACAAGCGCCAAAAAGCGTTAGGCAAGAAGTCTTTTGCTTCTCTAGAAGATGTGCCTAAAGATTATGAATCACCAGATGCTTATCTTAATGAAGCAGTAGCAATTACAGCGGATTTAGTCAAAGCACAAAGTTAATTCTTTGATTTGATATATAAATAAAAAACGGCATCTTTTCAAGATGCCGTTTTTTTGTATCAGTCAGTTAGCTATGCTGATTGGTATTATTCTTGAGACAATTGCATTTCAACTTGTGATTGAAGTCATCTTTTAATGCAAAATAAAGCATTGCAGACTAGGGTTTATATAGGATCTTGTGTGTTGTCTCGGGAGCAATGCTATGTATAAGTCTCTACTGGTTGCGATTACACTTTACTTAAGCACCTTTAGTAGCCATTTGTTTGCAGATGATCTTACTGAGTTTGACTACCCCTTACTTCTCGGTGACTGGTATTGGTTCAGTACGACAGAGAAAGGCGTCGAAAGTGAAGGGGCGAACTATCGCGCCATGAACATAAAATTTAAGTCATCTTATAATTTTGTAATTCGTTTACTGAGAGTCGATGGCACGGTTGATGAGTGGGACGGCAAGTACGACATTGATGAAACTAATATCAACTTCTTGGCAAAAGGGCAAGATGAACAGCAACACAGTTATATGCTGAGTTACAATCAATTTATTTTGGATGGAGCAAGGTTTACTAAATTAGCACCTGATAATTTGCCTGGCGAATGGCGCTCTTCTAATATATCTGGAAAAGATGTCGATGAAGGGATAGAGCAGCTATCTATTTCACTACGACCTGATTTTTTATTTTCAGCTGAAGTTTCTAATTCAGAGGGAAAGAAAAAAGAACACCGCGGTATTTATTATCTAGAAGGTGACCATATTGTTTTAATATATGAAGATGGTCAACAAGAGAGTCAATTTCTTTTGGGAACAGACACGCTTATATTAACCAATAAACAGTTTGGTATGGAAGCCACTTTTCAAAGAGAATAATCGAGACGTTATAATTAAAGTTATTGAAGTTAAAAAGGCTTATCCCAGATAAGCCTTTTTAACAGTAATTACAGACACGTCGAACTATGATGCGAAATTTTGAAGGCCCGACGAAGCTGGTTTAGATAAGCTTCATCGCGACATATACTTTTAGCTGGCTCATCCGAAATTTTTGCCACTGGTCGGCCTTCACATTCTGTCAGTTTTAATACGATATTCAGTGTGTCGGTGCCGGGTAAATCACAGGTTAACTGTGTACCAATACCAAAGCTGACATTGATACGATGGACAAAGTGCTTGTAAATATTCAGCGCTTTGTCCAAGTTTAAATTATCAGAGAAAATCAGCGTTTTGGTTTTTGGATCAATTCCGAGCGATTTATAATGCTGGATTGCTTTTTCGCCCCAAGATATTGGATCAGCACTATCATGACGCAGGCCGACAAAACGTTTTGATAAGCGGAGATCGAAATCACGCAAGAAAGCATCCATATTGATGCAGTCGGTGAGGGCAATACCTAACGAATCTGGGTATTCCTGAATCCAGCGATTCAGTGCCAGTTGTTGTGAATCTGCCAGTTCACCGGCTAACTGCTGGTGCGCCTGGAACCATTCATGCGCCTGGGTGCCAAAGGGTGTCAGACCACGAGTACGGGCTAAATGATAGTTAGAAGTGCCTTTAAATTCAGGCATATTAGCGATTAAATAGTCGACAACCTGATGATGCACGTCTTTTGAAAAACGACGACGAGTACCAAAATCAACCAATGAAAATTGGCTCAAATCTACCGCGTCTTCGTTATGTGAAGCTTGAGCATTTTGGTAAAAACGCTCAATTTTTGTTTTTAACTGACCAATAGCATCAGCAGCTGTTGCTTGCGGATAGCGTTGAGTTGCGCGTATTTCACAGATGATAGCCAGCAGAGGCACTTCCCAGAGTATAATGTCAATCCATTTCCCTGTGATTTTAATGGCTAATTGATCACCTGAATCGTCAACTTCTACCTGCGCGCTGTTTAGCGAGAAGGTTTTCAAGTAGTCAAGATAGTCACGCTGGAAGAAAGAAAGCGTTGATAAATATTCCAGTTCTTCGGCAGAGAAGGCTAATGCTGAAACTTGTGCAATTTGCGCTTTAATTTCTTTGCAGTAAGGACGGAGGTCTTCTTGGCTTCGGCAATGAAACTCCGCAACCGCCTCTATATTCGGGTATTGATGGAAAATCGCTTGCTGCATATGCAGCTTATATGCATCGGTATCAAGCAGGGAGTCGATAACCCCAATGTGTCCTGTGTTATTCATATCTAGTGCTGTTGTTTTTCGCAATCCGGAAAGTTTACATTATTTTCGGTCTAATTTGGCTTAAATCATTCAAATCAGCAAAAAAATATAGGCTAAACACATTATACAAATCTTTAAAGCAACAAGATTGTTCACAATATGATATAAATTCTTGTTTGATGGCTGAAAAGCCAGAATAATACGAGTCTCGTTTTCAGCCGTTTATGATGGGCATACCTTGCTCTGGCGGATAACAAAGGAACAGAAACAATGGCAGAACAGTCTACAGCAGAGCAATCTACAGTCACACAACCAACAGCTAAATACAGAGCCGACTATCGCGCTCCTGATTACACTATTACCGATATTGCACTTGAGTTTGATCTTCATGATGCTGATACTCATGTTGTTGCCGTCAGTCAGGTCAAACGCCTGGCCGAGGCTGAAGCCGAACTAGTGCTCGATGGTGATGGTCTGAATCTGGTACGTATAGAAGTGAATGGCAAGGCATGGTCAGATTATGACGAAGCTGAAGCATCACTGACTTTGCGTGGGCTACCTGCTGAATTTGAATTGACCATCGAAACGCAAATCAACCCTGAAGCAAACACGCTGCTGGAAGGATTATACAAGTCGGGTGGTGGGTTCTGTACCCAGTGTGAGGCCGAAGGCTTCCGTCGTATTACTTTCTATCTTGATCGCCCGGATGTACTGGCTCGCTTTACAACTAAAGTCATTGCTGACAAAGCAGAATTTCCTTACCTACTGAGCAATGGTAACCGCGTTGATTCTGGTGATCTGGGCAATGGCCGCCATTGGGTACAATGGCAAGACCCATTTCCGAAACCGAGCTACCTGTTTGCTCTTGTTGCCGGTGATTTCGATGTATTGCGTGACAAATACATCACGATGAGCGGCCGTAACGTTGAACTGGAGATCTTTGTTGATAGAGGAAATCTTGATCGCGCTGATTATGCCATGACATCGTTGATTAATTCGATGAAGTGGGATGAAGAACGTTTTGGTCTAGAATACGACCTTGATATTTATATGATTGTTGCCGTTGATTTTTTCAACATGGGGGCAATGGAAAACAAAGGTCTGAATGTTTTCAACTCGAAGTTCGTACTGGCTAATTCAAAGACCGCGACGGATACAGATTACCAGGGTATTGAAGCGGTCATTGGTCACGAATATTTCCATAACTGGACGGGTAACCGAGTAACGTGTCGTGACTGGTTCCAGTTAAGTCTGAAAGAGGGTTTAACAGTATTCCGCGATCAAGAATTCTCATCAGATCTGGGTTCTCGCGCCGTTAATCGTATCAATAATGTCCGTATTGTTCGTGGTCCGCAGTTTGCTGAAGATCGTGGCCCGATGTCTCATCCAATCCGTCCGGAAAAAGTGATTGAGATGAATAATTTCTATACTCTGACCGTGTATGAAAAGGGTAGTGAAGTGATTCGCATGATGCATACCTTACTTGGCGAAGATAAATTTCAGGCAGGTATGAAGTTGTACT
Source organism: Photobacterium sp. (assembly GCF_057456235.1). NCBI lineage: Bacteria > Pseudomonadati > Pseudomonadota > Gammaproteobacteria > Vibrionales > Vibrionaceae > Photobacterium > Photobacterium sp. The sequence goes on from NZ_JBVCPH010000003.1 coordinate 218,808, forward strand.
TTGAGCGTCACGATGGAACCGCTGCAACGTGTGATGATTTTGTACAGGCAATGGAAGATGCGTCGGGTATTGATTTAACACAGTTCCGTCGATGGTACAGTCAATCGGGTACACCCGTTGTTAAAGTAACGACAGACTATAACGCAGAACAAAAGTGTTACCGTGTCACTGTTCAGCAGCAAACCCCCGCCATAGCTGGACAGGAAGAGAAACTGCCACTGCATATTCCGCTTGATATTGAGTTGTATGATAGCCAGGGTAATGTCATTGAGTTACAGTGTAACGGGAAGGTAATTAAAAACGTGCTGGATATCACGGAAAGTGAGCAGGTTTTTGAATTTACAGACGTTAATGAAAAGCCTGTAATCTCACTGATACGCGAATTTTCTGCCCCGGTTATTCTGGAATATGACTATTCAGATCAAGAGCTGGTCTTTTTGATGGTCTATGCACGTAATGAATTTGCCCGTTGGGATGCAGGCCAGATACTACTGGCTAAATACATCCGTAATAATGTTGAACGAATCCAGAAAGGCGAAGATGTTGATTTTCCAGCTTCTGTGGTGGATGCGTTCCGCGGTGCATTACTGGATGAGAAACTGGATCCGGCATTTATTGCAGAGATGTTGACATTGCCAAGTGAGAACGAGATAGCTGGCTGGTACAAAACGGTGGACGTCGATGCGATTCATACCGTAGTCGGTCAGATCGAGAAGATCTTAGCGACTGAAATGGAAGATGAGTTTACCGCTATCTACCATTTATTAGCGCAAGCTGAATACAGTAACTCTCATGAAGCGATGGCCAAACGCGCATTGCGTAACTGTTGTTTAGGTTATCTGGCTTTCACTGAAGCAGGTAATCAGTTAGTGACAGAGCAATATAACCACTCTGATAACATGACTGATACGATGGCGGCGATGTCAGCGGCGAATAATGCTGAACTGGTATGTCGCGAATCACAAATGACTGATTTCAGTGACAAATGGACGCATGATGGTCTGGTAATGGATAAGTGGTTTATCCTGCAAGGTAAAAACCCGGTTGAGAACTCGCTTGAGAAAGTTCGTCAAACCATGACGCATCCAGCGTTTGATTTGAAGAACCCTAACCGTACTCGCAGCCTGGTGGCAAGTTTTTGCGCGAATAACCCTGTTCGTTTCCATGCTAAAGATGGTAGTGGTTACCAGTTCTTGTCGGAAATTCTGACAGAGCTGAACACCAGCAACCCGCAAGTGGCTTCTCGTTTGATTGAACCATTTCTGAAGTATCGCCAATATGACGCGCCGCGTCAGGTATTGATGCGTACAGAGCTGGAAAAATTGGCAAAGCTGGATAATCTGGCAAAAGATCTGTTCGAGAAAGTGCAGAAAGCACTAGAACAGTAATATCTGCACGATGACTGATAGAGTCTCTAAATGAGAGGCTCTATTTATTTTCGAGTTTCTAGTTAAGAGTATCGAGAAATGCACTTCTTGATCTAGCGACTCGCCACTCTCAATAACCGTATTCCTATGACAACCTACACATTCTCACTCAACATCACCTATCAATCATTTCTTAATCATTATTCAGGTGCAGCCAGTACCGTAATCGTGGTGACAGAGAATGGTCTGAAGCTGCAGCTTCCCGCCTCGCGCTTTCGCCCCTTTTTGACTCAGTTGGGGGTAAAGGGCTATTTCCGTGTGCGCGTAGACAGCCGGAATAAAATTGAAACTATCGAAAGGGTTGCATAATAAAGGCAGGGGGAAAAGTCAGAGATACGTAAATATAATGCTCGAGTCGTTGGTTAACATCATTTTACTTTGCTGATTACTTGTTAACCATCATTCTGACTATTAGCAGATAGAACAACTATCAAAAATCTTTACCTTAGTCACATATTCGATTTATTCTTATCTTAACAACGCAATTAACGTAACTAGTTTGCAACAAAACCCCCTACAATAGCTATCACGCTAAAGCGTTCAAACCCCCTATACTAGATTTATAAAACATAATAATGATGGAGCACTCGCTATGACCGCCCCCGATCCGATAGTGCCGGTACTGCTTGAGAAAGTGTATGGCTTAATCCAGGATAAGATTGAAGTTCCTCAGCAGTCATTAGTAGAAATTTTCGCTCAACGACTGTTAGGGCAATTAGCTGATGACGATCTGCTTCAACGAAATGAATCTGATTTATATGGTGCCGTATTGAGTTTGTGGCACCATCTAATGCAAAACAAACCTGATCAAATTTCAATACGTGTTTATAACCCGACACTTAGCCGCTACGGTTGGCAATCCACCCACACGGTTGTTGAGATTGTCATGCCAGACCGTCCGTTCTTGGTAGATTCTGTTCGTATGACACTCAATCGCATGGATATTACCAGCCACCTGATGTTTAACGGCCCTTACTTCTTTAAACGAAATAAACAAGGGGACATTATTGAAGCGTGTGGTAATGAAGGTGATTATCAGACACTGTTCCATATCGAAGTAGACCGCCTTACCGACAAAGCACAAATGCAAGCACTAAAAGAAGAACTAGAAAATGTGCTTCATGATGTAGATTTGGTGGTGACTGACTGGCAGGCCATGAAAACAAAAATGGAGGAAATTGCGGATGAACTAAAAACCACAGATTTGCCTGTTGATGATGAGCATCGTGATGAAGCCATCGAATTTATTGACTGGCTAAATCGCCATAATTTTACATTTATGGGGTATCACCAATACGATTTAATCGCTATTGAAGGTGACTTTGAACTACGGCCAACAAATGAGCCTGGTTTAGGGCTCCTTGGTAAGGCAGACAAAGTCCATAGTCTGTTATTATCAGAACTTCCCGAATCAGCCCGTTTTGAAGCGCGTAAGCATGAACTTCTTATTTTAACCAAGAGTAATACCAAGTCTAAAATTCATCGCCCTGCATATGTCGATTATGTCGGTATTAAGCGCTTTGATAAAAAAGGAAATGTGATTGGTGAGCATCGCTTTATCGGTCTTTATGCATCGACCGCTTATCACCAGACCGCGATGAATATCCCGCTTATTCGAAACCGAGTAGCGAGAATTCTGGATGCGAGTGGGTATTCCCCCGGTTCACATTCCTGGAAAGCACTAAACAACCTGCTTGAAACATATCCTCGCGATGAGTTGATCCAGGCAAATGAGAAAGAAATGCTGGATGTTGGCTGCGGTGTCGTACGAATGCAAGATCGCGACTTATTACGTCTTTTTGTTCGACGTGATCCGTTTGGTCGATTCTTCTCTTGCATGGTGTATGTAACAAAAGAGCGTTATAACACTGAATTACGAACTAAAACGCAGGCCATTCTTAAAGACTACTTTGGTTCTGATCAGCCTGTTGAATTCACGACTTTCTTTTCCGAAGATTCACTCGCAAGAACGCATTATATCGTGCGGGTTAAAAATAATAATTATGATGTGGATGTGAAGGCTATCGAACATAATTTGGTTGAAGCGGCAGCATCTTGGGAAGATCGTTTAAGTAACTCATTAGTAGCCAACTTTGGTGAAAGTAATGGCATCCCATTAGCGAAGAACTATTCGCGCGCATTCCCTCGGTCATATAAAGAACAGATGTTACCCGGGTCTGCTGTTGCAGATATTGAGCAACTTGAAAGCCTGAGCGAAGACAATAAACTAGGGATGCTTTTCTACCGTCCTCAGGAAGAAGCCAATGATTCACGTTTTGTGAAGTTAAAGTTGTTTCATCGCGATGAGCCGATTCACTTATCGGACGTGATGCCTATGTTGGAAAACTTAGGATTGCGAGTGATTGGCGAGTCTCCGTATCAAGTGGTTACCGCGAATGGTACAGTTTTCTGGATCCTTGATTTTTCAATGTTTCACAATGCCTGTACAGGGATAGATCTCAGCGAGGCACGGGATCGTTTTCAAGAAGCCTTTTCTGCTATCTGGCATGGCAGCCTCGAAAGTGATGGTTTCAACCGCTTAGTACTTTGTGCTGGGTTAACCGGGCGTGAAATTACCGTTGTACGAAGCTATGCGCGCTATATGCGCCAAGTCGGTTTCCCGTTTAGTCAGCAGTATATTGAAGAAACCTTGTCTAGCCATAGCGATCTCGCCCGCGATCTGGTTAAACTTTTTATCTTCCGTTTCGATCCAAAAAATCATCATTCAGAGAAAGCCGAGCAGGATCTAATTAAAAAACTGCATAAAAAACTGGATCACGTGGAAAGTCTTGATGATGACAGGATCATCCGACGCTATATGGAGATGATCCTCGCCACCCAACGGACTAACTATTATCAAGTGGATGATCAAGGCAGTGCGAAGCCATGGCTGTCACTGAAACTGCGCCCGTCTGAAATTCCTGAGATTCCAGCACCGGTACCGTTTTTCGAGATCTTTGTGTATGCACCGGATATAGAAGGTGTTCACTTGCGAGGCGGTAAAGTGGCCCGTGGTGGCTTACGCTGGTCTGATCGTCAGGAAGATTTCCGGACTGAAATTCTGGGGCTAGTTAAAGCACAGCAAGTTAAGAATACGGTTATTGTTCCTGTGGGAGCGAAGGGTGGTTTCGTCTGCAAACGTCAGCCACAAATGACAGCACGAGATGAAATTTTGGCTGAAGGGCAACGCTGCTATAAGCGTTTCATCTGTGCCTTGTTGGATGTGACCGATAACATTCGTGATGGTGTTCTTGTGCCACCAGCAAATGTTGTTCGCCATGATGAAGACGATCCATATCTGGTTGTGGCTGCCGATAAAGGAACCGCAACATTCTCAGATTTAGCAAACTCAGTATCGGATGAATATAACTTCTGGTTAGGTGATGCATTTGCCTCTGGTGGCTCAAATGGTTACGACCATAAGAAAATGGGGATCACCGCGAAAGGTGGCTGGGAATCAGTTAAGCGTCATTTCCGTGAGCTGGGGATAGACTGCCAGACGACAGACTTTACCTGCGTAGGGATCGGCGACATGGCCGGTGATGTATTTGGTAATGGTATGTTATTGTCAAAACATACCCGCCTGGTTGCTGCGTTTAACCATATGCACATCTTTCTGGATCCAAACCCAGATGCCGCATCAAGCTGGCAAGAACGAGATCGTCTGTTTAACCTGCCACGATCCAGTTGGGAGGATTATGATCAAGGCCTGATCTCGGAAGGGGGCGGGATCTTTTCGCGCCGCAGCAAGTCGATCAAACTGACACCACAGATCCAGAAATTGCTGGGTACGCGTAAGCAGAGCCTGACACCGAACGAACTGATCCGCCTGATTTTACAAATGGAAGTGGATTTACTTTGGAATGGCGGTATCGGTACGTATGTGAAAGCACAAAGTGAAACTCATACCGATGTAGGTGACCGCGCTAACGATGGGCTTCGTATTAATGGCGGCGAGCTACGTACCAAAATTGTCGGTGAAGGTGGAAACTTGGGGATGACCCAGCTTGGCCGAGTTGAGTTTGCCAAGAAAGGAGGGAGGGTTAACACCGATTTTGTTGATAATGTCGGCGGTGTTGACTGTTCTGATAATGAAGTAAACATTAAGATCTTGCTCAATAGCCTGGTGGCATCCGGTGACTTGACCTACAAACAACGTAATGAGCTGCTGGCACGTATGGAAGATGAAGTCGGCGAGATTGTTCTTGATAATGCTTACTGCCAGAGTGAATCTATTTCAGTGACTCAACAGCAACAGGCACAGTTACTGAAAGAGCAAATTCGCTTTATCCATCAGCTAGAGCGTGCAGGAAAACTTGATCGTGCGCTTGAATACCTACCCGATGATGATACGCTGGCAAAGCGAGAAAAATCGGGCATGGGGCTAACTCGCCCTGAGCTCGCGGTACTCGTGGCATACGGCAAGATGGTCCTCAAAGAGGATCTAGTCAGCGATGAGATCGCTAATGATCCTTACCATAGCCGCTTGTTGCCGGGTTATTTCCCGAAAGAGTTACAGGAAAAATACCGTCTGCAGATGGATCAGCATCCGCTGAAACAAGAGTTGATTGCGACTGCGCTGGCTAACCAGATGTCGAATGAAATGGGGTGTAATTTTGTCACTCGTCTGCAGGATGAGACTGGGGCAACCATAGTTGAAATATCTGCCGCTTATACCATTGGCCGTCAAGTCTTTAATTTTGAAAGAGTCTTTGACCAGATCCGCGAACTTGATAATGTGAGTCCGGCAGAAGTGCAGTATGAGATGATATATCGCTGCCGTCGTATGTTACGTCGTGCGACTCGTTGGATCTTGCGCAACCGTAATCGGGCAATGGGTATTGAACAGCAAATTGACTTTTATCGACCTGTAGTGAAAACACTGGATGCCAACCTAGAGCGTTACCTTGTAACGGAAGAGGTGGAAGAGCATAACGAGCAAGCCGAGTTGATGATTCAACAGGGGGCACCAGAAAGTCTGGCTCATAGTATTGCCCGCCTGACCAGCTTGTTTTCAGCAATGGATATTGCGCAGATTGCGAATGAGTTGGGTAAAGAGATTGATTATATCGCCAGAGTCTATTTTGTCGTAGGAGCTAAGCTGTCATTGCACTGGTTCTTAAAGCAGATACACAACCAGCCTGTAGAGAATCATTGGCAGGCATTAGCACGTGCATCTTTCCGCGAAGATCTTGATTGGCAGCAACGTCATCTGACATCTGCGGTCATTACCAGTTCTCAAGAGGCGCAAGAACCGGAGCTGAGTATTGATAGCTGGCTTGATATGAATCAGGCTGTGATTCATCGTTGGAATAGCGTGTTAGCCGAATTCAAAGTGGGTAAAACTCATGAGTTTGCGAAATTCTCAGTCGCATTGCGTGAATTGATGCTGCTTAACTTGAATTGCCGTTCGAATGTGTAGCAAATAGCTATACTATTACCATGAGATGTAATCAGTAGTTTTGTGTTTAAAAGGCCATTATGTCTTCGGATATAGTGGCCTTTCTGTTATTGCATAATCATTATTGCCGAAATCGTTTGCGTTAAAAGGTAAACCTGTGAATAATGTCAACCCGTTTATACGGGGCTTTTTTAAGGAGGTACAATGATTTACCGCCTCGCACGATCCGCTATTTTCCAGCTAGACGCAGAAAAAGCACATGATCTTGCTATTCAGAACTTTTCTCGCTTTACCGGCACTCCACTTGATCTTTTCTACCGTCAACACGTTCCCGATCATCCTGTTGAAGTCATGGGTATCACATTCAAAAATCCGGTAGGACTGGCTGCAGGCCTGGACAAAAACGGTGAATGTATTGATGCATTCGGCGCGATGGGTTTTGGTTTTGTTGAAGTCGGCACAGTCACGCCTCGCCCTCAACCGGGAAATGACAAACCTCGTCTTTTCCGGGTTATTCCCGCCGAAGGGATTATCAACCGATTTGGCTTCAATAACTTAGGTGTTGATAACTTGGTTGAAAATGTGAAAAAAGCCAAATATGACGGTGTCATTGGTATTAATATTGGGAAGAATAAAGATACACCGATTGAAAAGGGCGTAGAAGATTACTTAATCTGCATGGATAAAGTTTATGAACACGCCGGTTATATTGCGGTTAATGTATCTTCACCGAACACGCCGGATCTTCGCTCACTGCAGTACGGTGAAGCACTGGATGATCTTCTTGGTCAATTAAAGCAGAAACAAACAGAGTTAGCTAAGAAGCATGATAAGTATGTGCCGTTGGCATTGAAGATCGCGCCGGATCTTGAGGATCATGAGATAGTGCAAATAGCAGATGCTTTGATCCGTAATGAGATTGATGGCGTCATCGCGACGAACACCACGCTTGACCGTGCCCTGATACAAGGTATGCCTCATTGTGATGAAGCAGGGGGGTTGAGTGGCCGTCCACTTCAGAATCGAAGTACTGAAGTTATTCGCAGCCTTGCTCAAGCGCTTAATGGTGCGCTTCCTATTATCGGGGTCGGCGGGATTGACTCTGCAGTTTCTGCTCGCGAAAAAATGTTAGCTGGTGCTAAGCTCGTTCAGATTTATACAGGCTTCATTTACCACGGGCCAAAATTGGTTAAAGATATTGTGATTAATATTTAACCATATCTTGTCAAAGAAACATTAAGCAAACACCAATAAGGGGGATTTATTTCCCCTTTTCTTTTGTAATCAGAGCAGTAAAATTCTCCTAAAGTTTTTTCCATATCGTTTGATAACAATATAACGGACTGATTTTGGAGAGTTTACGTGCTAAAACCTAATGACTCATGGAAGTGGTATTACGACCATAAGGATGACTCCCTGATGCTAGATCTGGGGGGCGATATGGTTTTTCGCGTTTCAATTCCGACTAAGAACCTTATTCCCTGCGCGTATGATCAGTGCGTATTTACCGTCGATGATGCGACAGTATTTCAGACATATAAAGAAAGCATTTCCCACCTCGACATTTCTGTACCACGCAAAGCAGAGCTGGCCCTTAACGCCGTTGCTGCAAGTCGTTTCCATAAGCCGATGATGCCTAAAAGCTGGTTTTTTGAAGCCAGGCCGGAAGGGTGTGAACCCGTCAACGGAGATATTGTGACTTTACAGACTTCTCTTGGTACGGCCAAATTCCTTGTCATAGAAAATTGTGGTACAGCAAGCCTTTGTATGATGACAGAGATTGAGCCATTAGCCTTATCAAACACCAAACAGATGGCGTTTTGCGACACAATTAAGGTGATGAACGACCGTATCGAGCACTACGAACAAGAGACCTCAGCAGACTCGCTTAATTTGGCCATGGTCGGTTAGCGACCCGCGTATCAATGATCTAAAATCCCCGAACAAGCAGGGCCTTTACCCCCGTATTTACTATCCTTCTGCATCACTCCTAATTCCTATTTAAGTCCCAATGACCCATAGATCCGATAGCCTTTTATTTTTGCTTTTCTAGCAAAAACATCTTGAGCTTACTATGAGTACCCAGATCGCCGTCTTACCAACGTCATTATATCTTGTCATTCAGAGAGGCTCTCGGATGGAATCAAAGCTGCTTGCAGCCGGGTTTTTTAGGGATCTGTCAGGAAAACACCAGCTTATTCTACTTATCATAGAAAAATGACAGGCTGCGATGGTTTGGTTCGAGTCAGCACTCTGATGAAAATATGAACAAAATAAGTGATTTCCCTCAAAAATATCCTAAATAATATTATTTTTTTGTGCTCCTTTTTTGTGTATTTTCACAAAAACAGTCGCGAAAAACCGCATTTCTTGCCTCGTAATATTGGCGACCAGAAGAAACATTTCCTCATTTCCTCCCTTTCGTGAAAGTTAATTACAATGGACCATTTCTTTTTTCGCAATAGTTTCCAGATGGGAAAGTATTATGATTAAGAGTGACTAAGCTGGATTGAAAGGGATATAGCGACAGTAAGTAATTACCATTAGTAACTACATTTCCTTTTAGTTATGGTCTTTTTTGTATGTTCGAACCCATCAAAATCAATAGCTTAAGCGTTTGTTTCTGTATGGAAACAGTGCTTATTTCGTGTGTGAGCACACACTTTTACGGAAGTTCTTGAGAGTTGGTGTTATTATTGTCCACGCATGGAAACGGTGTTTTTGTTCTCGGCTTACTGCTGAAATACTGTGCGACAGTTCATAATTTTCCGGATGGTTGTTACCGATGGCGTGGTTTTTGGTGGTTGGTTGATGGTGCGATTCAAGGCTGAAATAGCGGTAAAGCTTTGATTGAATCATCTGAGGTCGAAAATTGCTGTTTTTTTAGCTAAATGTTGCCATCAAGTTTGTGAAGAAAGAGGTATTTACTCGGTTTTCGGTTATAATTCTCGCCAACTTAAGTGTGAAAAGAATTCCATGAATCAATATCTAGCTATTACCTCTCGAGGTCTTGAGAACCTCCTTGCAGAAGAATTAGTACAACTTGGTGCTCAAGACATCCAGGTTGCTCATGCTGGTGTCCGTTTTAAGGCCGAGCAGGCTACGGCTTATCGCTGCTGTCTATGGACCCGCATATCATCTCGTATCATTCAGGTCCTCAGTGAGTTTAATGTCCGTGACGACATGGACTTGTATCTGGGGGCGACAGCTATTCACTGGCCGGACTACTTTGGTAGTGACACGCGCATTATTGTCGATTTCAACGGTACTAACCGTGAAATTCGCAATAGCCAATACGGTGCTATGAAGGTAAAGGATGCCATCGTCGACCGTTTCACCAAAGCTGACATGCGTCGTCCGAATATCGATCGTGAACGTCCGGATCTGCGTATTCACATGCGTTTATCTGGTGAGAAAGGTGTCCTTGGTCTTGATATGGCAGGTAGTGGCCTGCACCAGCGCGGCTATCGTACCGAAGCGGGTAAAGCGCCATTGCGTGAAACTCATGCCGCGGCACTGGTCATGAAAAGCGGCTGGACGCCAGAGAAGCCGTTATTAGATCCAATGTGTGGTTCTGGTACCTTGCTTATTGAAGCGGCCATGATAGCTGCCGATATTGCACCGGGCTTAAAGCGTAAGCGCTGGGGTTTTGAATCGATTAAAGATTTTGACAAAGAATCATGGTTGGAAATCCACGCAGAAGCGTCAGTAAAAGCACGTCGCGGTCCGGCAAAAGTTGAGACTAAGTTCTTTGGCCGTGAGATGGATCGCCGTGTATTAACCATTGCTCGCGATAATGCTGGCCGGGCTGGCGTGAAAGATCTGATTAATTTCGAATACGGCGATGTGACACAGCTTGTGAGCCCAGAGGGCTTTGAAGCCGGAGTGGTGCTGTGTAACCCTCCATATGGTGAGCGTTTAGGAACTACGCCTGAGCTGATTTCACTTTACACCGAATTTGGTAATCGCTTAAAGCTGGCTTTTACCGGTTCGACTGCGGCAATCTATTCAGGTTCGAATGAGCTATTAAGCTGCTTACGCATGCGTGCTGACAAGCAGTTCAAACTGAATAACGGTGCGCTCGACTGTGTGCTTAAAACCTATTTGATCACCGGTGGTGGCGTAAAGCAGGTCGAGGGCGAGCAAGAAGGCAAAATCGAGCAAGAACAAGTTGCACCAGATTTTGCCAACCGCCTGAAAAAGAACATTGCGAAGCTAGGTAAGTGGGCGAAGAAAGAAGGGGTCGAATGTTACCGCATTTATGACGCTGATCTGCCTAACTACAATGCCGCTATTGATAAGTATAAAGATTACTTGATCATTCAAGAGTACGCTGCACCGAAGACGGTTCCGGAAGAAATCGCTCGTCGCCGTATTATGGATGTACTGCGTGCTACGATTGAAGTCACGGGTGTTGATAATAACAAGGTTATTTTAAAAGTTCGTGAGCGGCAAAAGGGTAAGAATCAATACCAGAAGCTATCCAGTGCAGAACGTCACATGACAGTGAATGAGTACGGTGTTGATCTGAAAGTAAACCTGTACGATTACCTTGATACGGGCTTATTCCTTGATCACCGTATTACCCGTCGTAAGCTGGGTGAAATGGCAAAAGGCAAAGACTTCCTGAACTTGTTTGCTTATACCGGATCAGCAACGGTTCATGCCGCTTGTGGTGGTGCCAAGTCAACAACCACGGTTGATATGTCCAATACTTATTTGCGCTGGGCTCAAGAGAACATGGAGCTGAATGGGCAGGTAGGGCAAGAGCATGAATTCGTTCAGGCTGATTGCTTGCAGTGGCTGCAGGAAGTCGATGATACGTTTGATCTGATCTTTATCGATCCGCCGACGTTCTCGAATTCTAAGCGTATGAAGCAGACTTTCGATGTTCAACGTGACCACGTCATGTTGTTGGAAAACCTAAAGCGCATGCTACGTCCACAAGGGCAGATTGTCTTTTCTAACAATAAGCGCCAATTTAAGATGGATCTGGAGAAGTTAGAAGAACTTGGCCTGAAAGCCCAGAATATTTCTGACAAAACGCTTCCGATGGATTTTGCCAAAAACAAGCATATCCATAACTGCTGGATCATTACCCATAAGGAAGCTTAAGTGCTAATTACGCTGTATAGCACACAAGGATGTCATCTCTGCGAGCAGGCTTATCGCCTGCTTACAGAGGCAGGCGTACACGAGCGCGTCAAAGTGGTCGATATTGCTTTTGATGATGCGCTCTTTTTACGTTACGGCGTCACTATTCCCGTTGTTTCTATCTCTGTCTCTTCAATAGAAAATCAACATTCAATTTCAGAACTTGGTTGGCCGTTTGATGCGGCTGAACTTGCAGCATGGTTAAACAGTAATGGCATTAATTAATATTAGTAACGCACAACTTGCGTATGGCGACCACGCTTTACTCGATAAAGCGGAGTTTGTTCTGCAGCCGAATGAGCGTGTTTGTCTGGTCGGTCGTAACGGCGCAGGTAAATCGACGTTAATGAAGGTTATCTCTGGTGATGTCTTGCTCGATGACGGCAGCATTCAGCGCCAGACTGAACTGAAAATATCACGTCTTGAGCAGGATCCACCGCGTAATGCTGAAGGTAACGTGTTTGATTATGTTGCTGAAGGGTTGGCAGAAGTCGGCAAGGTACTGCGTGAGTACCATCATTTACTGGACTTGATTGCGGTTGATCCGAGTGAATCAAACCTAAATAAGCTGACCCGTGCCCAAGAGAAGATTGATCATGCCAATGCATGGCAGTTTGACACGCAAATCGCTTCTGTATTAGAGACGCTTCACCTGGATCCTCACACACTCTTAGCTGATCTGTCTGGTGGTTGGCAGCGTAAGGCCGCTCTGGCGCGCGCACTGGTTTGTGACCCTGATATTTTATTATTAGATGAGCCGACCAACCACTTGGATGTGTCGACCATTGAATGGTTAGAAGGCTTCCTGAAGAGTTTCCGCGGCTCAATTATCTTTATTTCTCACGACCGTGCCTTCATTCGCTCGATGGCGACGCGCATTCTCGATTTAGATCGTGGCCAACTGGCGTCTTTCCCTGGCGACTACGAACTGTATCTTGAAAGCAAAGAAGAGATGCTACGGGTAGAAGCGGAACAAAATGCCGAGTTTGATAAGAAACTCGCCCAGGAAGAAGTGTGGATCCGCCAGGGGATCAAAGCTCGACGTACTCGTAACGAAGGCCGGGTACGCGCGCTTAAAAAGTTACGTAATGAACGCAGTGAACGCCGTGAAGTGATGGGTAAGGCTGATATGCAGCTACAGGAAGCGAAACGCTCCGGTAAGATTGTATTTGAAGCTGAGCATATCTCATATAGTTACGGTGACACGCCAATTATCAACGACTTTAGCTTTACGGTAATGCGTGGTGACCGTATCGCCCTGATTGGTCCTAATGGTTGTGGTAAGAGTACGCTATTAAAACTGATGCTAGAGAAGTTGACGCCGACATCAGGGTATTTCCATTGCGGGACCAAAATTGATGCGGCATATTTCGACCAATACCGCGAAGTGCTGGATCCTGAAAAAACCGTGATGGACAACCTGGCTGACGGTAAGCAAGAAGTGACCGTTAATGGTGTCACTCGTCACGCCTTAGGTTACTTACAAGATTTCTTGTTCCATCCTCGCCGTGCCCGTACGCCGGTAAAAGCCTTATCAGGCGGTGAGAAAAACCGACTGTTATTAGCGAAGTTGTTCTTAAAACCTAATAATTTATTGATCCTCGATGAACCAACTAACGATTTAGATATCGAAACATTGGAACTTTTAGAAGAAATTCTTGCCAACTATCAGGGTACTTTGCTGTTAGTAAGTCACGATCGCCAATTTGTTGATAATACTGTGACAACAAGCTGGATTTTCGAAGGTAATGGTGTCGTCGACGAGTATGTAGGTGGTTATCATGATGCTCAGGCACAACGCGCAAATTCTGCAGCTGTCCTTTTGAAACAAAAAGAAGCAAACGAACTGGCGACGCAAATCGCAGAATCTAAAAAGAAAGAAGAGAACAAGCAGCGTGAGGTAACCCGACCGGCTTCAACCAAGAAGTTGTCGTATAAATTCCAGAAAGAACTGGAAAGCCTGCCGCAAAAAATTGAAGATTTGGAAAATGAAATTGCTCAGCTGCAGGAACAGATAAACGATCCTGCATTCTTTCAGGATGTGAAGAATGATACTCAAGCGACACTGTCACGTTTAGCCGTGGTAGAAGAAGAGTTTGAGCATGCATTTGAACGCTGGGAAGAGCTGGAAGTGATGCAGAAGGAATTATAATGCAACATAAGACGTTAAAGCTTTCTACACTGGCGATGCTGATCGCCGGTGCGACACAGGCCAATGCAGCTGTTTATCAAGTAGTGGAAGTTGATGCTGACAGTGCTGTCGGTACTCAAGAGTATTTCGGACAAAATACGGCTGATACATTTGAGGTTTATGGGCAGGGTATTACAGAGTCGGCAACTGGTGAAAACTGCTTTGCTGATGGTGGTACGTGTAACGCAACTAACTATAAAGTTTTTGGTGAAAGCCGCTTCGGTACCGACGGGACGAATTACAGGGATGAATTCCCGTTTCTGACGGATAACTACCAGCGTGTGAACGATTATTTATCTCTTTTAAGCTACTGTAACGCTAATTTAGGCTCTAATACCTGTGACACATGGGCTCAGGCACAATACTACGGTAAGAACTATAACCGTGACGATGTTAACGATCGCTCCGGTTTTGGTGGCCTTCAACGAGAACAAGCAGCTTGGTCTCGTGGATATTTTGCCAATGCTTATCCATTAGTTGAAGGCTCAGTGATTGATACTTTTGCATCATCACCAAGTGCTGATCAAAGTGTAACTGATTTGGGTACACGTATTGCTTACAGTTCTAACGCTGTAGTCAACGGTATTACTGGCGACTATCAATACGGTATTGCAAGTTCATCTTACTTTAAAAGTGGTGATCGCTATGTGCGTGAGTTTGCGAAACGCGGCTTTGTTACCACATCATCAGCAAATATTGAATTGGCACCAGCAACCGCTTCAACGGGCACTACAGCTGAGAAAGCACTTGTCGATAAGATGGGCCAAACCCTTGCTTGGGATGCCGTTGAATATCCAGCAGGTCAACTATTAGTTGTCGGCAGCGGTTCATTTGCACCAAGTAACTTAAATGATGCCGATAAACTACCTGATGCTAGCGATGTCGATATTGGCAAAAGTGTTTCATCTAACACTTTAGCGAAATGTGCATCAGAATTTTCTACTAGTTCCAGTACGCTTTACTCGACGTACGAATGCCAGTTCTCTGTATTTGCAAATGATGCAATGTTTTGGACTGTTACACCGACTACATCAGGTGTTGTAACGGGTAACGTCATCAATAAGACGTCTTTAACCCCAGAAGATCCTGATAATAACGATCGCTCAGCGCAAGCGGGCGCCCGGGCGGTAGAAGTCATTGACTCTAAACCTGTCGCGGTTGGTTTTTCGACCATTTACCAAGACAGTGATTACTATGCGCCACGTGCAACGGTATTTACGCCGAAGACGGATTCCGTGACCGGTGGCTGGGAGAGTAAATTCATCCCTGGTACGGAGGTTGAGAGCGGCGGCGATCGCCAGTTCAACTATTCCGTAGCGACTGATATCAATAAAAATAACAAGGTTATCGGGGTCGCCAAGAACACTCGTTCCGAGAACCGTTCGTACCCTGAACGTATCTTTATTTATGACAACAGCACGAATCAAACGACGTTTATCGACGCTTCAGTGAATGGCGATATTTTCTTTAAAGGCTACAACGGCTTTCCAAGCGCTATCAACAACCATGATCAGATTGTAGGCTGGGTCGATTCCGAAACTGCCAATCAGGTCGACGGCAAGTTCCGTCGCCAGCGTGGCTTCACCTACATGGCTGGTGGTGATATTACTTATACGGACGGTAATAACAATAAAATAAGTACTGTTTTAAAAGCAACCAAGGCGTGGATGCTGGATGATCTGACCAATGATGGTGCAGTAAGTGGAGATGATGTAGCGAACCAGTTCCGGATTGCCCAGGCGACCGGTATTAACGATGCGGGGGTGATTTCGGCGACGGCACTGATGTGTGCTGGTGGTTATCAGGACTTATCGAATGAATCGCAGTGTAGCGGTGATGAAAAACTGGTCGCTGTGAAACTGGTTCCGATCCCAGCAGGTAAGATTGAGGCACGTCCTGAAAAAACCTCATCTGTCGAACGTTCTGGCGCATCGCTAGGTCTATTCGCTTTGACAATGCTCGGCTGGATTGGTTTCAGAAGAAGAAAATAAATTTTTGTTAAAATAGTTTATTTTTTACTCAGGCTCACAAATTGTGAGCCTGAGTTGTTTTTGGGGTTGATCAAACGGGGTAGATCGCTAATTCTTATATCTGGAGTCACAAAAACTCCATCATTATGAAACTGTAATGAAAGAAAATAGCTAAAGATAAGGATCTAACTATGAAGAGACAAAAGCGGGATCGTTTAGAACGTGCACAAGCTCGTGGTTATCAGGCTGGGAAAAATGGTCGCTCAAGTGAAGCTTGTCCATATCAATCTCTGGATGCCCGTACTAATTGGCTTGGTGGTTGGCGAGACGCAAGAGAGGAAATTCAGACAGGCCTCAAATAACCCTTTCTCATAGAACCCTTATTTAGCCCCTTTGAGGAGAAGGGGCTTTTTAAATTTCCCTTCTGGTTTTCAATACATTTCAAAATTTACCGCCTTGCATTGATAGTCTATCGTGGTCTTGGTTATCCTTAAATGCAAAAAAGGCCGCAAAATGCGACCTTTTAACTGTCATTTAGTCTGAGAGACTTAGAAGCTAGCAGTGTCAGTGAACAGACCTACTTTTAAATCTTTAGCGACATAGATTTCTTTGCCGTCTACCAGTACACGACCGTCAGCAACACCCATGACTAACTTGCGGTTAATCACACGCTTTAGATTAATTTCATAGGTCACTTTCTTTGCGGTCGGCAGAACTTGGCCAGTGAACTTCACTTCACCTACACCAAGCGCACGGCCTTTGCCTTCACCGCCATGCCAGCCAAGGAAGAAACCAACAAGTTGCCACATTGCATCAAGACCAAGACAACCAGGCATAACCGGGTCACCTTTGAAATGGCAGTCAAAGAACCATAGATCAGGGTTGATATCGAGCTCGGCATGAATAAAGCCTTTGCCATACTCACCGCCGTCATCCGTGATTTCTAAAATTCTGTCCATCATCAGCATGTTGTCAGATGGTAGAGAAGGGAATGCAGGGCCATGAAGCTCTCCATTACCACATGCAACTAGGTCTTCACGTTCATAAGAATTGCGTTTCATCAGAATTCGTACTGCTCTAAGAAATTATAGGAGCAATTTAGCTTACACGTGTAAGCTAAACAACTCGGATCAGTGCTGGACAAACCAGTTGCGAATAATCGTTAACCAACTGACTTCATTGATGACATCGCCATGATGAAACACATCAATACGTTCAGCAATTTTAGCAAGTATAGTATCAGTATCCAGCTCGTCGCCTTTGAATGCCTTGCCTGTTAGCAATGGAATAGCGTCATCAACGCTTTCAACCGCCCAGATATGGAATTTTCCGGACTTGATTGCCTCGATAACTTCATCATTCAGGCAAAGGTTTCCTAAATTTGTTTTCGGTAAAATGACACCCTGATGGCCGGTCAGGCCGCGATGTACACATACCTTATAGAAACCTTCAACCTTCTCATTAAGGCCGCCTACAGCCTGAACACGGCCAAATTGGTCAACCGCGCCCGTAACAGCAATTTGTTGATTAATTGGCTGCATAGAAAGTGCAGAGACCAATGAACACAGTTCTGCCAGCGAGGCACTGTCACCGTCGACTTCACAATAAGATTGTTCAAAGACAATTGAGGCGGTAAAGGGCAATGCATGATCCAGATTGAGCGCGGCACTGACAAATGCCTGCATAATCATCATCCCTTTGGCGTGAAGATTACCACCCAGCTCGGCTTTGCGCTCAACATCCGAAATGTCGCCTTCACCAAAGTGGACTACACAAGAAATTCGGGCTGGCTCACCATAGGCTTTGGGATGTCCGGGAACATCGACAACCGTCAGGCCGTTGACCTGACCAATCTCTTCCCCCTGACACGCTATAACAACCTGACCCAGGTGGATATCTTCAATAGCGCGTTCTGGCAAATATGATTCGCGGTAATCACGGGCCTTCATCGCTGCGTTAAAATGGGTTACGGTAATTCTATCGCCCTGAGATTCAATCGATGCTTCCGATAGCAAACTCTGATGCCACAGAGGGCACAGAGGAACGCGGCTTTTATCTTCGGCATAACGGGCACCTGTTCTTAATAGAGCGGCCAGGGCGTCGCTGTCAGCCAAATCGGGCAGCTTCGCCTTGTGAACCAGATCTTTAACGTAAGAAAGGTAAAGTGGTAAGGTTTCATCACTCAGCAGCAGATCTTGCTCGAATTCACCGTACATAGAAAAGCCGGATGTAATATCGGGTTCTGCATTTTCAAGTTCAGCCATCAAGTAACGATCGCCGATCAAGACCAACTTCACGTTCAGGCTTTCAGCTGGCGGAATAGGATAGAGCGTTTTATGAGAAGCAGGCTGCCATTCAAGCGAACCATTCATTAAGACGCTTTTTAGGCGTGGCCACAATGTCGGGTTACCCAAAATGCTGGTAACGGAAAGAACCAAATAGCCACCATTCGCTTGATGAAGCAAACCATGCTTAACTTGCGCTTTGCTGATTTTACCGTCTTCAGATGGGGGATAGACGGCACCAAAAAGAGTCAGCTCTGTTACATTTTCACCAGCAATGATGATCGAAGATTCATTATTCTGATTCTGGTTATTGATTTGACTCTCAGAATCATCTTGCTGATATTTAATTTTTTGATTTATTGCGTCATATTTTGCCAACAGTTCGATCACGTAGTCGCGATAAACTTTGTTATCGGGCGCGGTGATACGTAGAACACGGGGCTGTAGTTCAACAGCGGTGAACCGGCGTACGGCATCGCTAAGACGGTCTTGCAAAGTACCTGTAGGGGCAAATGGCAGATTATCATAACCTTCCAGAATAGCTTGATACTTTGAGTAATCTGGGGTCATTGTACGCCAGGATTCTTGCTGCATAGACTTGTGCTTTCTTTCGTTACTGTGAAAAGGACTGCAGTATAAAGGAATCAATGGCTTCATAATAGGCAGATATTGACGATATTTAGCCTTAGATAAAACAATCAGTTAAATATCATAAAGGTAATTGAGCTTTTATGTGCCAACAGTTACACTGTCACTACTAAGTGTAGACTTTTTGAGAATAACTCACGTATATGAAATATCAGCAGCTTGAAAACCTCGAAGCCGGTTGGAAATGGACTTATCTGGTCAAGAAATGGAAAGAAGGCGATAAAGTCACTCGTTATATCGATACGAGTGAGGCGGAAGCCGCTATTCAGATACTGCTTACTATTGAGCATGACCCCACTAAAGTCATTGAGTGGATTAGTAAGCATATGTCGCCCGAGCTTGATAAAAAGCTCAAGCAGGCCATACGCGCCAAACGTAAGCGGCATTTCAACGCCGAGCAGGTACATACGCGTAAAAAGTCTATCGATCTTGACTTCCGCGTTTGGGAAAAACTGGCTGAAAAGTCGAGAGAATTAGATTCGACATTATCCGACACTATTGAGTTTTTGTTGAGTGAGAGTAGTCGCACGGAAACGGTCAGTAAAAAAGTCTTGGATATTCGTAAAGATTTGCATGAACTGTTAGATTTCGATGCACCTGATTTTGACCCTCTCGATTAAAGATTGCCTTGCATCACAGAGCTATCGGGTTCGCAGATAAAATTCTCGATTTGATATACGCTTAAAAAAACATACACAATTAGGAGTTAATGGATGGAATATGTCATTTTACTAGCCATTGCGGTGGCCTTTCTTGTGTTTAAAGATCGTCCGGTAATAGTATTGAAGTTTGATAATGGTGAGCTTATCCATTCAAAAGGAAACATACCGAATGGCTTTCTGATAGGGTGTAAAGACATTGCGCACAAATACCCGTTTTCGGGGCAAGTCAAAGTTTATAAAAACCGTTATACAACGAAATTGGTCTACTCAAAATCGGTACCCAGCAAGATTAAACAGCGCATTCATAATATCTTTCCGCATTCCGGTTCGAATAAAAAGCAAGGCCGGCGTGCCTGACACTCCTTTCTGATCGAAATGGCTTCTTTATGAAGCCTTTTTTGATAGCCGATTTTTATCCCCATTCGAATATCTAAAAGTGGCCTTATTCTATGATTCAACCCCACGCATTTCGTTTAACAGAAGGGAACGATCTTAAATCTTCCGTTCTTGCCTATGTCAAAGCCCATTCGATTAAAGCCGGTTCATTGCTTACCGGTGTCGGTTGCTTGTCAGAAGCGCAGATAAGGCTTGCTGATGAGACGAAAACCTTATCTTTAAACGGGCCTTTAGAAATTCTAACGCTCTCTGGAACGTTAACCCCAGAGCATGTCCATTTGCATATCTCTGTTGCAGACAAAGCCGGTCAGGTCTTTGGTGGTCATTTGGTAGAGGGATGTCCGGTCTCATATACGGCTGAAATTTGTTTAGTCAGTTATAACACCCTGACATTTTCACGCGAACCTGATGGCAAAACAGGATTTGATGAGCTGGTGGTTATCTAGGTTGTCTATTGATTTGTTATTCCCTGAAATTCTTAATACTAGCAACCACTCAGCATTAAGAGTTTCAGGTTTTGCCTCGATTATTTGATGGCGTTGTGCAGGGCGTTTTGGCTGGCCAGGTAGTTAGCAATCATTTGTTTGAGCTGTTCCAACTCTTCTTCCGCTTTAATTCTACGCTCTTTCTCTGCTTCATATTGCTTACCTAAATCAACCGCTAAGTAACCCCCTTTAATTAAAGCCTTGGTCGTAACATTGCTATTGGTTAATGCTTTAAGATCTTCGATCATAAAATAATGCGGATCTAGATCCCTGATGGTGATTGCCATCATACCGCCTATGAATTGCTAATAAAGAAGCATTTTAACGTTTAAACTTCTAATTGAAAATCAAAAGATTGCATTTGTCCGGGATCGCATCCGATACGATTAATAAAAGTGATTGCATTTTTAACTGAGCTCAATAACTCGATAGCACCAAAATATGACCTGAAATGAAACCTTATTATAAAACTATATTCCTAATCGACTATTTCATAAAAGACACATTTATATTAAAATATCTTATTAATCAATATACTAAAGAAAGTGCCAGACCGGTAGGATGCCCTTGACTCAGAATGGAAATGACTTAAAACAACGACTCTTATCTAAAAAGCGAGAACAAACGGTTCGAGGGATCCGTGGGGTAGAAATGATCAATCATGGCAGTCTTGTCACGATCAGTGTGAAAACTCCCCTGGGACGGTTGTTTAGGTGCGAGACAACATTCATCGGTTCCGATGGTACAGAACATCTTGTGTTTGTGCTGCCGAAGTTAACCCCGCATGATTTAGATGACTATTTTTGCGAAGGTTTTTGGATAACAGTAAAGGCAATATCTGACAGGGGCGAAGGGGCAATCGTTAATTTTAAAAGCACGGTAGCATATGTTATCAATAAACCGATTGGCTTATTATTATTAAAGATCCCCCAGGTAATGTCTTTAATGCAGTTGCGAAGTGAGCCTCGCTATGAGGTTAAGTTACAGGGTCATATACCAATTGTGAATCGTAATCTGCTGGTGGATTTCAAAGATCTTTCGGTAAAAGGGTGTTGCTTTCAATTTGGCCTTAATGGCCCAACATTTGATGCCGATGACGAGATCACCATTACGGTAAAAAATCCAAGCACTCCACAACATTATCAACTAACCGGTATTGTACGTAGCATGCAAAAAAATGGCGCATTGAAAAATTGCGGGGTGATGTTTGACAGTCAAGGACAGCACAGAGCGAAACAGTTATTGGCCCAACTTATTTTTGATGGCTCGAGATTATCATTCAATCATAAAGGGTAAGATGAGATATCGAGGTGTATTAAAATAAGTATTTTTAACATCCTAACGCACTATAACTTTATAGTCTGAAACTAAATAAAACAAAATTTGTTTAGATGATTAAACGAGCCATTATTTATATAAAAAGTACTAAGTCTAATAAAATAAAAAGTGCGATCTTTGCTTTGTTACCCTGTAATAAAGTCTTGGTCATCGGAATTCAGGGCAAGACTTTTATATTACGTGACCCTGTGACGAAACTTCCTGAAAATAATAGGGGCTTCCGGCCATTTTATGGAAGTACGTTTTTTCAGAGATATCAAAGAAGCAGAAAAATACTGGTCTTATTCTGCTATTGCCAGAACAGCCAGGCAAACATAGAGAGCACGACAATACAGGCAATGTTAAGAACAACACCGACTTTCATCATCTCGCGCTGTTTGATATGGCCAGAACCAAACACGATAGCATTGGGTGGGGTTGCAACAGGCAACATAAATGCACATGATGCGGCAATACCGATCAACACCGATAGGATCACTGGTGATACGCCCAGCACTTCAGCTATAGAGGCGAATATAGGTACCAGCAGAGCGGCACTTGCGGTGTTACTGGCAAATTCTGTCAGGAAAACCACGAAAGCAACCACAATGACAAGAGTGAAGAACAGACCGGCTTGTTCGAGGAACCCACTCAGACTGTGGGCCAGAAAGGCACTTGCGCCAGTTTCCTTGAGTACATTACTCAGACAGATCCCGCCTCCAAACAGCAGTAAGACGCCCCAGTCGGTTGATCTCTCAATATCTTTCCATTCAACCACCCGAGCAAAACCCAACATCACAATAGCAAACAGAGCCACGAGACTGTCAAACTGACTAAAACCGCCAAGGTAAGCGTTCAGGGGAGTACTAAAAACCCACATGGAGACAGTTACGGCGAAGATAACCAAAGTGGTGAGTTTGGCATTGTCCCACTTGACTGGCTCGTGGGTTATTTCAAACGTATGCTCCAGGTTTGGCTTTAGCATCAAATAGAGCAGGCCAACCGTCAGGGGGAGTAGAACGAGTGTGAGAGGCAAACCCAGTGCCATCCATTGAGTAAAACTCAACCCCACTTCAGCTGCCGCAATGGCGTTTGGAGGGCTGCCAACGATAGTGGCAATACCGCCGATACTGGCGCAATATGCTATTCCAAGCAGTACAAAGACATAGGTGTTATGGCCATATGACCTTTGGCTATCAGCAATACTTTATCGGCGATTGCTTTATCTAGATCTTGGCGATGCATCGCTGACGCCAGCGAAAAGCCACCAAGAAAAAGGAAAATGATCGGATTAGCGAAGTTGCCGAGAGCCTCAGGTGTTTTAAATACTCCCAGTCCTACAGCCAGAAAGGGAACTAAAATGGCTGTGATACTAACGTGAATGGCTTCTGTTAACCAAAGTATGGCAATAAAGGTTAGCAGACTGAGACCAACTACAACATTGGCTTCAAATGGCAAAGTGTTTAACATAACTACAAACAGTATGGCATCAGCAATAAAAATCAGACTGTTGCGGTCAAACAACCAATTTTTTATAGCGCGACTTAAGGTTGTCATAAACTTTCCTTAGTACGTTATGTTTATTTGATAAATGACCTATTTACAGCTGCTTCAGGCGGCATACTTCAGTTGTGATCAATATAATTATTGCACAGATGTATCCACTCGTTAGCGATATTAATAATTAAAACCAATGTGTTACATCACTCGTTCACTTCTTTGGCCGGAGTTCTTTACAAACGGCTACGATGCTTTCAATTTTCAATGTTGGATTGAATAGCTGGTACTCGTTACAGGGCCGACTTGTTAAGAGAACGCACAACGTTCAATTAGCTATTTTAATCCACAGAATCAGTGGATAACTAATGTCAGGCCAGAGTATATCGGTGATCAAAATCATAACCCTGTAACGTAAAAATCGTCCAGTGGATGCATTAGAGATAAGTTAAGGTTCAGTTGAATGCTCCTACCTGGCTAAAAAAATCCGGAATCAATGACTTGATTCCGGATTTTTAACTACCTTCGCATTTAGTATTTAATTGCTTTACAGATGTTATTGAAAATAAGTAGATTCTAGTTCTAATTGTGCTTGCTCCAATAAATTCATCAAAGGATCGACTTCTTGATACTGACCGGTAACGATAGCAAGCCGTATCTTACTTTGCTGAGCCTTAACGTTCTCTTTACACTCTTGTCTTTTCATCAGAGAACGTAAACCGTCAGCTTGATTAAAAGACTTATTAACTGAACTCATCATCACCCCACAGAAATTTTCACGAATATGCAACTGATCACCCTAAAAACATTAGCACCTAGCACATATTCTTGCCAATAAAATTAAATCAATATAAATGACGTGATGCGACACGTAACGCTAGGGAACTTGGGTTACAAAGCTGCAATCGCGGACTTTCCATATCTAAAGGATAGGGAAGTTGCTTGGTTTTCTTAGTCTAAACTTTAGGCAAGCCTTATCTTTCTCTTGAGTGACCGCGTCACTTTTACGAAAGAAAACTAGACCTTAAGAAATACCAGACACTGGTTTACACACAAAAGGACATGATGGGAACCACCCCCCGAGATACAGAACTCAATGTAAGAACCTAGGTGTACTTCATACAGCAAGGAAGATTGAAAATGAAACGAACTCTGATTGGATTAAGTATTATCGCCGTATTCGCTTCTGCTCTAGCAAGCGCTGAATCCCACTATGTTAACGCCACAGTTCAGGTAGATAACCCAAAGAAAGGATACATCGGTGGCTCATTGGGTAATACAAAGCTTGATGTATCATCAGAAGAAAAAACACTTAGAGAAAGTGAGGGGGGTTCTTTCAATGATACGGATACTGGTTTTAAGTTATTCGTCGGTTTTCGTTTTCATGAGAACTTTGCAGCTGAAGTGTTTTATGCTGACTTAGGTAAGTTATTGCTTGAAATTAGTGATTTGAGATATACCAGCTCTACTTATGGGGTTTCTGTCTTAGGGATTTTACCTGTGGCTGAACATTTTGAACTTTTCGGTAAAGTAGGGTTTCATGAAACGGATACTGTTGGCGACTCGGAAATTTTAACGTTAATCAATGAGGTTGGCACCAGAAACGGCCCACTATTTGGTATTGGTGCGGCATACAATATAAATCCAGTCTCAATACGAGCTGAATATGAACTATACGAACTTGATGCCGCAGAAGACGTTTCTATGATGTCGGTGGGTATTGCATACAACTTTTAGCGACTTAAGGGATTATTAGAAAAGCACCAAAACAGGTTTGATTCTTCTAGGCAGTGCGATGCCACTGTAGGTCATTGATTATAAATGCCAAAAGGAATAATATGATGTAAGTGAAAGTTATCAATTAGATGGATTATTTATCTTGTTATGTCGAGACACGAAACCAAATCATTGAATATAATGTTAGGCATAGGAAAATATGAATCTCATACAATTAAATCCAATTCAGCTTGATAAGCTTATTAAGTTGGATGAGAAACCTCAAAATTTTCTGTGCTTAGAGGGGGCGATTCCTCCTGGGCATGTCTTGGTTCGTTCGATCAAATATTGTGATAAAGCGATGGATAAAATTTGGGCTCTTCCATATTTCATCCAAAAAAGTAGTCAAATTATTGGTTGTTGTGGTTTTAAAGGTGAGCCTAATAGTAATCGTGTTGAAATCGGCTATAACGTGGCACTAAATGCCCAAGGTTTAGGTGGCGCTACTGCTGCTGTGAAAATACTCAGTCAGATTGCATTTGATTCTGGTGTTATTAATACTGTTGTGGCTTTGATCTCTTCAAGCAATGTGGCTTCGTTGAATGTCGTTCGAAAGAATGGGTTTTTATACAAAGAAATGGTTATCGACGAAGATGGCGAACAATTGGAAAGTTGGGAGTTACATCGTCTTTTCAAACACTTGGAGTCAAATGCCTAACAAAAGTATCATGGTGACGCATTACACTCGGCATTTGCATTTTTGGTTAAAAACCCGAAATCGCGGTTTTTTCATGCCCAGAGGCTAGGGAAGTCGCTTGGCTTTCTTGGCCTGAGCCTTACGGTAGGCTTTCTTTTTCTTTTTGGTGACTGTGTCACTTTGTATTGCTTTAACCCGGTGACCACCACGGGGAACCGCAACGGCGTCACTACATTGGATCGCACCGGCACATAGTCCAGCTCGTACATACGTTTAAGGGCGTGATACTTATCAAACAAATGTCTCCTTTTAAGGTAGTTCATCCTGCTCAGAAACTGGTTGTAGAGTAGGGAAGTCAGCCTTTCTTGGTGCTGGGTTTGAAGTCTTCAGGGTGTATTAAAACCGGGTTAATAGTGCGGAGTTGCTGTTGGACTCGTTGTTGCGCCGTGCGCTTTGGCATTCTTTTACTGCGCTCGCTTTTGCCTTGTTGCTCCACGGCGCCTAGTCGCTTGTGATCAACAATACTGCCTTGGTCAATCTTCGCCAATTTATCAAAGACTTTAAAACCGAGTTTTCGGTGGCCGTACTGGATTGCAATCGTACCATCGGGATAATCCAACACTTTTACCGCCTCTTGTGCCAGTCGGCTGTTTTCTTCAGTAGGATCAATCAGGTAGAGAACCTTGTCGTACTGAAAAGTCAGTGATTTCGATAGCTTACGTACTTCGTGCCAGGCAAAGACATCGTCCAGCTCTGACGGTGCGATGCATGTCTTTGGGATAACAGGCCGGTTTAGCAAACCGCCGGTTAAAGTCAGCAATGAAGTCGGGGAGCCAGGTATTCGTTTGCTCAATCGTATCAATACCCTGAAGGCGCATTTCTTTGACTAAGCGATCCTGTAACGTTTTGTTCGCACGTTCAACGCGACCTTTGGCCTGTGAACTGTTGGCGCAGATTAGTTCGATATTAAGGTCATTGAGCACACGTCCAAACTGGGTCAGTCGCTCAGTCTGAGCATCGCGCTTGCTGACATGAAAGACAGTATGGCGATCGCTGTAAAAAGCCATTGGTTTACCGTGCTGTTCAATATATTCACGCGTTGCAACCATGTAGTCGAAGGCGGATTCGGTTTCACTGAAACGAAGGTTCATCAAACGGCCCGTGGCATCGTCAATGTAAACCAGCAGGCAGCATTTCGAGCTGAGACCTTCAAACCAGTCGTGGTGAGAGCCGTCGATTTGGATCAGTTCACCCAAACAATCACGGCGATGGCGAGGCTGATAGACACGTGGCTTACGTTTGGTGTGCGGAACCCACAGGCCGTTAGCGATCATCCATTGACGCAGGGTTTCCAGAGAGATTTTAATTCCGTGGCATTCAGTGAGTTTTTCATGGGCCAAAATCAAAATATTGTTTGTGTATTATATCGAGGCAGCTAAGCTGAACATCTTCATTAATTTTATTCGAAGATGGTAAGCCACGGCGCTGATGAGTAATACCAACAGCCCCAAGCTTGCGAAAGCGAGTAATCAGTCGCTGAACTTGTCGAACACTCAGCGATAGAATATGTGGAGCATCTGCTCGTCGGATTCGTTTATCACAAACATCTCGGATAGCATTCAGGCGTAAAATCTCTTTGTCATTCATAGTTACCAACATCGTTTGTTAATCTCACATCGACCAGATAGATACTGATCACCGTAGGAAAAACAGGACATTTTCACTTTGCAGAAAAGAGACACTTTAGCTTTGTGGCTACACTCTTAGTGCGCATTATGTATATTATGTTAAATGATTCTCGGGGAACCATAACTTCATGAGTAAGGAGCCTGCTCTGTTATATCAACAACTTATAAACCCCCAAAACTCATTGGAAAAATGGATATTGTGTGTCTACTATAACTTCATTGAACATAATTGTATTTACCATAAAATAGGTAATTAACACTTACTTTAAGCTCTTCTGCAAATGGTCAGTTTGCCTCGATCTTCAAGTTCGTTACTAATTACCGAGCTGAAAACTGTCATAACATTTGCCAGATCCAGATCTGTGCTTAGGCATCCGTGATGCAAAATGGTTTGGGAACAGAAGATTTAAGCCAGCATCTGGTATTTACTGAGTATCTCGTTGAGTTCGGCTGAGCGTATCGGCTTGGCTAAGAAATCATCCATGCCCGCTTTTTCGCATTGGTCTTTATCTGATTGCATCGCATTAGCCGTTAACGCGATTATTGGTATCTGAATGTCTTTTTCGCGTAACAATCTTGTGGCTTGTAATCCATCCAGTACTGGCATTGAAATGTCCATTAAGACAATATCAAACTGCTCATGTTCATTTTGTAATACTCTAACTGCTTCGTCACCGTTATTTGCGATTTGTACTCGGTGGCCGCGCTTTTCAAGCATGAGCTTGGCGACAAGTTGATTGGTATTACTATCTTCAGCAAGCAAAATATTAAGCGATCGTTCTGACGCTGATGACTGCTGTGATAACTCTTTAATCGTTGTTTCTTTGACAGGTATAATTGGAATTGAAACGGTGAAGCAGCTCCCTACGTTTAACGTGCTGCAGAGCGATATTTTTCCGTTCATTTTATTAATCAGATGCTGGCTAATTGCGAGCCCCAATCCTGTACCGCCATAGCGTCGAGTAATGCTGCCATCGGCTTGAATAAACGGATTAAACAGAGTCTTCTGAGCTTTGGCCGCAATGCCTATACCGGTATCGCTCACCGCAATTTCAACTTGTTCATCAATAGTTTTAACGACGACTCGAACAGAGCCCGAGTTGGTGAACTTGATCGCATTGCCAATCAGATTGAACATGACCTGTGCCAGTCGGTTTTTATCGCAAAGCATACTAATAGGTACAGATGGATCTATGTCTGACGTTAGAGCGATGCCTTTCCTAGTCGCTTGCTCTCGCAATTGATTCATAACAAGATTAATACAGTCGGCAAGACACATCTCAGCACTAAATAATTCAAAATTACCAGACTCAATTCGTGACAAATCTAAAATATCATTGATGATCGTAAGAAGCAGTTGAGCAGATTGATCCATCTGGTTCACCCATCCTACCTGCTCATGGTTGAGACCTGAGTCAGATAATGTGTCCATCAAACCTAATACTGCATTCAATGGTGTTCGGATCTCATGGCTCATCATGGCCAGAAACTCTGATTTGGCCTTGCTGGCAGATTCAGCTTGTTTTCGCGCTTGCTGTAGTTCAAACAAACGTTGTTTGCGATGGGTAATGTCTTTGGCTGTTCCCCGATAGCCAATGAGTTTTCCTTGTTTATTGAAATACGGGGTACCACTCAAACTCACCCACAATCCCCCTTCATGTTCGGGTAATTGCCATTCTAAATCTTCGAAAGCTTCTTTTGTCTCTAATTTTTGTACTAGCTGGGCCCGTAATTCTAATTGCTCGCCAAATATTTCAAAAATGCTATTTTCATCAATGATATGGTTTGCTATCTGAGGAGCTGATATATAGGTAAATTGATAATCGGTATCAATTTCCCAAAACCAATCACCGACCGTTTTCGCAAAATCTTTGAATCGTAGCTGGCTATGAGTCAGTTCTTGCGTTCGGGCCGTGACAAGTGATTGAAGACGTTCTCGATAATCAATATCAATAATTGCACGCTCAAGCAAAGGACGAAAACGGTCCAATACTCGGCGGCAGTGCGGTGTAAATTGACTTCGCTCAGAATGGAAAAGAAGGAGTAATGCGTCCCCTGTGCTTACTTTGACCCCTGTCATTAAAGCTGACTGACAGTCATTAAGCATCTCCGAACTCAATGGTTTAAATTCATTAACATTTTTTGGTGAAAACAACGCCACACTCTCACCATTCAGGCAACGGGAAAAAGTGTTTTCTACCGTCCAGACACTGGATTCAAAAACCGGGCAAGTCGTTACCAGTTCTTGTAGCTGTGAATTTTCATCATCTCGGGTAAGAACCAGTGCATGCTCGAAATCAATGTACTTTCGTAGTACGGACAATAAACTATTAAATACCTGTCGTTTATTGTTAGCACCCGCCATGGCGGAGATCCCGGCAAGAATCGCTGAATTTTCATCCCTTAATTGCTTTTCTCTATCCTGACTCCGCAATAAATCAAGTAATGTCTCTTGTAGTTTCTCTGATTCAAAACTTGGCATTTATTAATCCCTATGAAATAAAACAGCTGAGATCATTAAATTGCCATGCGCATTCTCGCCACCAATAAATTGCCCTTGTTCACCAAATGTGAATGGGCAGACAAAAGGAGCTGCATGCATGGCCCGATTCACATAATGGGCGACTTGATGCATTCTATGTTGTACTTTTAACATGCAACCGGCACAGTATATGGTGATCCCGCCTATGGGATCTAACTCCCGACTGTTATTGAGGTCATTAGCCGAATCAATGACCCTACCCGCTCTGGTAACCAGGCGTTCTTCAGTGCCTGCCATCAAATAGACTCGTTCGCCTTCCTCGACCGTAGCAAACAGCTCAATCCCCCCTCTTTTCGTGACTGTTCTCGGATGAGCGAGTTTAAAATAGGGTAAATCATGTACTTTTCCCGCCACTCGCCCTAAGGGACTTAAAGTGCTTAAGCTACTTTCGCTAATAATGCTCTCGGTATTGTCAGTGTTTGCGTTTTTATCCAGCCAGTTCTGATACATTTTAATGGCGGGTTGGTTATCCAGTTCAATAATTTCCCGCCCTTCGACACGAGTCACTATGGCTGACATGCCGGTAGAGGCATAACCAGAATGAAACGAATAGCTCACTTGGCAGGAAGGATAAAACACACATAAACCTACGCCATTTTGGGTGCTTTGCTCATGAGTAAATAACTTCCAGTTCCCTTGTGCAAAATCATCAGCAGCACTGCCCCCGATAATAGGAACCGAGGGACCAAGCTCATGTTCTATCCCCTTGATAATGTCTTCTTCGTTTCCTGGCGTTGCATGCAGTAAAATTAAGGCCGGAAGTTCGCCGGGTCGGCCGCTATTTTCAATTGCGCGTAATACCGCTTGGCGAGCTATGTCGAAGGGAGCTTGATTGGTTGAGACAATGGCGGTGCCAAATGCACCGGTGTTGTCATTTATTGCCCATAGTGCAATACCTTCGCCACGGTTATAGCCTTCATCGGTCATAACTCCCTGACAAGACGAACACCCTAATATCTGTGCGTGAGGATAGGCTTGCTGCAGGCTTGTCTGAAGCAGACTCTCATCATAATGTTCTGAAAAATAGACTAATACCAGCTTGGGGTTCGCTATTTTCAGATCCAGCTTGCTGATAGCATCTGAAATAGCATGTTCGGATAAATGAAAGGCAGAGAAACTGGTTGCTATATCCATATTGATTTACTGTTAATTATCACTTTTTTCCATAATAGACACTTTTCACTCAGCAATCAGTAAGTAATCTCATTTTATGACTAAAGTCTGATGTTTATTAGCCGCTAATGAATAATATCAGAGCAAACTGTCGAAAACTGAAGGGAATCAATGACGAGTAAAGTAATTTTGGTGACGGGTGGTGCGAACGGTATTGGCAAGGGTATTTGCAAAACACTCGTTAAGACTAATGCGATTGTCATCGCGATTGACATGAATGAAGAAGCCGGATTTGAATTGGTTGCAGAAGAGCCTCGGATTCGATTTCGGTGTGCGGATGTTACCGTTGAATCAGAACTTGCTGCGGTGATTAGCGAAATTGGTTCGCAGTTTGGTCAATTAGATGGGCTGGTCAATAACGCTGCAATAGCCAATCCTTATAATTCTCCTTTAGATCTATTAGATATTTATGATTGGAACCGGGTGCTGCAAGTTAACTTAACTGCGCCTGTAATGTTAACCAAACTTTGCCTACCGTTACTGAGAGAGTCAAAAGGTGCGGTGGTTAATATTAGCTCAACTCGCGCACAACAGTCTGAACCGAATACAGAAGCCTACAGCGCATCCAAAGGAGGACTGGTTGCATTGACGCATGCCTTAGCAAACAGTTTAGGGCCTGATATCCGGGTTAATTGCATCTCTCCGGGCTGGATCAATACAGCAGATAAAACATTACGCTCTGTTGATGAACAGCAACACTTAACAGGACGAGTTGGCCATGTTGATGATGTCGCTTCTATGGTAACGTTTTTGCTCAGTGAACAATCTGGATTTATCACCGGGCAAAATTTCACCCTGGATGGCGGGATGACGAAGAAGATGTTTTATGCCCCATAAAAACAGATGACATTAAGGCGTAGTTTGCCACGCCTTAATGTCATATAGATTGGTGCTGCCAGCGTCTCAACTTTAAATTATTTTATCACGGTAAATTTCACAATAACCTTTTTACCGCCCTGCTCCAGATTCATCCGCCAGTCCATTTTAGGGTGAACACAAGCCGGAACACTAAAATGTCCCAACCAAACGTCCCCTTTTTGTTCAAAAATGACCGGTATCGTCCCCATAAACATATCAATACCTTCAACGGTGGCCGTCGGCTTAACATTTACGTTACCGATTTGTACGATCAGGGGGGATTCCGCGACAGCGGGCGAAGGCGATAAGATGATCTCCAGCTCTTGTTGTTCCTCTTCGAATACACACGTTCCAGCTTTAACCTGACATTGAGTAGCCTTGTCATCTGCTGGTTTCGAGTCATTATATGTAATTGTTCTCCATACAAATGCCGCCATTAAAACTGTCATTAAAAATATGATTTGAATTAATCGGGCTTTTGTTAGTTTTTCTGCTGCCATTTTTCCATACTTCCCGTGTTACAGGTGTCAAAGTTTTCAAATAAATGTTGCTTAACCGTAAATGACGTGTGGGCATTACGCTGTCATTCAGTTGTTAAGTGAAGTATTATTGGCATTGAAAATGCCACTTTTACAATAAAATAGCAATTTGATTGTTGAGTTGTTTGAAAAAGCAACAAGACATTTAACAAGCTTTGGGTGGCATTGCGACAACTCGTTGTTCGCACAAGGAAAGTAAGAGTGTAGTTAAAAAATTCAAAGTGGAAGCATGCAATATGAGCGAAGTAAAGCAGCTTGAAGAAAGCTACAACTATACGGTCGTACGTCAATTTACCTTAGTCACCATACTATGGGGAATTGTCGGTATGGGCGTTGGTGTATTAATTGCCGCTCAGCTGGTGTGGCCAGCGCTAAACTTCGATACCCCTTGGTTGACATACAGCCGTCTGCGTCCATTGCATACTAATGCAGTGATCTTCGCATTCGGTACCAGTGCGTTATTTGCTACGTCTTATTACGTAGTTCAGCGTACTTGTCAAACAAGACTATTCGGTGGGAAGTTAGCAGCGTTCACCTTCTGGGGCTGGCAAGCAGTTATCCTTTCCGCGGCAATCTCACTGCCGATGGGCTGGACCTCTGGTAAAGAATACGCAGAGCTGGAATGGCCGATTGATATCGCCATTACAGCTGTATGGGTAGCCTATGCCATTGTCTTTTTCGGTACCATGATCAAAAGAAAGACCTCGCACATTTATGTTGCGAACTGGTTCTTCGGTGCCTTTATTTTAACGGTAGCAGTACTTCACATTGTGAATAGTCTGGCTATCCCCGTCTCTATGACTAAATCCTATTCGGTTTATTCAGGAGCCGTGGATGCGATGGTCCAGTGGTGGTACGGGCACAACGCGGTAGGTTTCTTACTTACAGCGGGCTTCTTAGGCATGATGTACTATTTTGTTCCTAAGCAAGCCGGTCGTCCTGTTTACTCATACCGTCTATCTGTTGTGCACTTCTGGGCACTGATTTCGTTGTATATCTGGGCTGGTCCTCACCACCTTCATTATACTGCCCTGCCTGACTGGACTCAGTCGCTAGGTATGGTGATGTCGCTGGTTCTGTTTGCGCCATCATGGGGCGGCATGATCAACGGTATCATGACGCTTTCCGGGGCCTGGCATAAGCTGCGTTATGATCCAATCCTCCGTTTCTTAGTGGTTTCATTGTCTTTCTACGGTATGTCTACCTTCGAAGGCCCGATGATGGCGATTAAGACGGTCAACGCTCTTTCTCACTATACTGACTGGACCATCGGTCATGTTCACTCTGGTGCGTTAGGTTGGGTTGCAATGGTTTCTATCGGTTCTATTTATCACCTGATCCCTAAATTGTTTGGCCAAGGTCGTATGTACTCAGTAAAACTGATCAACGTTCACTTCTGGCTGGCAACGATTGGTACGGTTCTGTATATCGTAGCAATGTGGATTTCCGGTGTTATGCAGGGCCTGATGTGGCGTGCGGTCAATACAGACGGCACCCTGACATATAGCTTCGTAGAGTCTCTACAAGCGTCCTATCCGTTCTACTTTGTTCGTTTTGTTGGTGGTTTCATCTTCCTGAGTGGCATGTTCCTAATGGCGTACAACGCCTATAAGACCATTTCTGCGCCGAAAGAAAGCCTGCAAGCAACAGAACAACCAGCATAAGGAGTTCGACAGATGAGCAATCGTCATGAAATTGTAGAAAAGAATGTCGGCCTCCTGGCGATCCTTATTGTTATCGCCATCAGTTTTGGTGCGCTGGTAGAAATTACACCGCTTATTTATCAGGAGCAGACGACAGAGCCGGTTGAAAATCTGCGCCCTTATACGGCGTTAGAAATGGAAGGTCGTGACATTTATATCCGTGAAGGCTGTAACGTTTGTCACAGTCAGATGATTCGTCCTTTCCGTTCTGAAACAGAACGCTATGGTCACTACTCCGTTGCCGGTGAAAGTGTATGGGAACACCCGTTCCTTTGGGGCTCGAAACGTACTGGCCCTGACTTAGCTCGCGTTGGCGACCGATACTCTGATGACTGGCACCGTGTGCATTTGCGTGATCCTCGCGCTGTTGTACCTGAGTCAAATATGCCTGGCTTCCCTTGGTTGGAAGAAAATGAGCTTGATGGAAAACTCACGTCTAAAAAGCTTGCTCTTTTCCGAGATACTTTTGGTGTTCCGTACACTGAAGAGCAAGTTGCTAATGCCAGCGAAGACGTGAAAGGCAAGACTGAAATGGATGCTGTTATTGCTTACCTTCAGTCACTTGGTCACGCGATGAAATAAGGAGATACCACATGGATATTATAACCATTCATAGTGTTTGGACTGTTGTGTTGTTCATCAGCTTCATTGGTGTTTTCTTTTGGGCATACAGTAAGCGCCGCAAATCTGACTTTAATGAAGCTGCAAATTTGGTGTTTGCAGATGAAGATAAAGATTTGATTACGCGTGAGAATGACAGGAGTCAGGAAGCATGACTACGTTTTGGAGTCTATGGATTAGCGTCATCACTATTGGCAGCCTGGTTGCTATTGCTGGCCTGCTTTACTGGTGTAGCAAAGATACCATGGGTGTTGAAGAAGGCGAAGATATGGGGCACGAATACGACGGTATTCGTGAAATCAATAACCCACTGCCTAAATGGTGGTCCTACATGTTTTGGGCCACGTTAGTCTTCAGTGTGCTTTATTTATTCCTTTATCCGGGATTAGGTAATTACAAAGGCTTTTTAGGTTGGCAAAGTTCAGATCAGACCGTTCGTTCTATTGAAGAGTCTCGCGTATCTGTCGCTAGCGCCCAACAAGACAAGCGCTTGGATCAATATGCAAAAGAGTTGGATGAAGCTGAAGCAAAATTCGGTGAAACATTTAAAACTCTGGCATACGACGAGTCAGGTAACACCCTGCTTCCTATTACGGAGATTGCCGGTAATTCAGAAGCAATTAAAGTTGGCCAGCGTCTGTTTATTCAGAACTGTTCGCAATGCCATGGTTCTGATGCTCGTGGCCAAGCGGGCTTCCCTAACCTAACCGACGATGCCTGGTTATATGGCGGTGAGGCTGAAACGATCAAAACAACCATCATGAATGGTCGTATTGGAGTGATGCCGGCCTGGGGAGATGTGCTGGGTAAAGACGGGGCTAAAGAAGTCACTAGTTATGTACTTAGCCTGTCTGGTCGAAAAGTGAATGCCAAAGAGGCAGCCGCGGGTAAACAACGCTTCGTTGTTTGTGCAGCCTGCCACGGTACAGATGGTAAAGGTAACCCTGCATTTGGTGCCCCTGACTTAACGGATAGCACTTGGCTGTATGGCGGTTCTCGTCGCGCGGTTGAAGCGACGGTTATGCATGGTCGTCAAGGCGTGATGCCAGCATGGAACGGTGTATTGGATGAAGATAAAATTCAACTCATTTCTGCCTATGTATGGAACTTGACTAACGATACCGACAAGTAGTATTTACTTTTAATAATCAGTTACATGTTAATGATGAAATTAGCAATAATAACTGAGACATAATACTTGGCCCCTGTTATTTTCAGGGGCTAATACCCTCTATTCTTCAAAGGTAATCATCATGCAAAAGCCATGGTATAAGCAGTTTTGGCCTTGGTTCGTTATTGCTATTCCTGCAACGTCGGTAATCTACAGCCTTACCGCTGTCTATATCTTTTCCCAAAACCAGGTCGATCTTGTTGCAGAAGATTATTACAAGGAAGGCAAAGCCATTAATGTCGATCTTTCTCGCCTGCGAGTCTCTGATGCATTAAAGCTGAAAGCTTCGGTTAATGTTGATGAAAACAGTATCGTATTGAATTTTGATAAAGGTGATCTCGCAGCCTATCCAAACTTGCGTGTTACCTTTACCCACCGTACGCTGGCCAATAATGATTTCACCCAGATGGTCAGTGCCGATCTGAAAGGAACTTATCGCTTTAACGCCCCAGAGCCTCTGCAGGGCCCT
Organism: Photobacterium sp.; assembly: GCF_057456235.1. Classification (NCBI taxonomy): domain Bacteria; kingdom Pseudomonadati; phylum Pseudomonadota; class Gammaproteobacteria; order Vibrionales; family Vibrionaceae; genus Photobacterium; species Photobacterium sp. Next base: position 255,418 of record NZ_JBVCPH010000003.1, read on the forward strand.
TGGTTTGTTGAGCTTGAACCATTTGATGGCGATTGGATGTTGCAAGGTCGTGTTAACTTACCAACGTCCGACCCGATTTCGTTGTACGGGCAGATCAAGGAATGACAACAGATACAAACAGAATTATTGACTGTTATCATTGCGGTGATCCTGTTCCGCAGGATTGCCACTATGAAGTTGAGATCCTGGGCAAAACGCGTGATATGTGTTGTCCCGGGTGTCAAGCTGTCGCAACAACCATCGTTGAAAGCGGGCTGACCTCTTATTATGAGTACCGTACCGCGCCGGCGGAAAAAGCCGAGTTAGTTCCGCAAAAACTAAAATCGTTATTACTGTATGATCATGAAGAAGTTCAGCAGGAATTTGTTCGTGATGTCGAAAACAGTAAAGAGGTCTCCCTCTCCCTTGACGGTGTTTCATGTGCGGCATGTGCCTGGCTCATCGAAAAGCAGTTAATGCGTGAATCAGGGGTCGTTTCAATTCGGGTCAATACCACGACTCACCGGGCCTTACTAAAATGGGATCCTGCAAAAGCCAAACTCAGTCATCTTCTTTCTGCCATTCATCAACTGGGTTACAAAGCCGCACCTTTTGAAGCTGATGCTCAAGAGCAGCAATATCACAATGCCATGAAGCAATACCTTTATCGCTTAGGTGTTGCCGGTATTGCGACCATGCAGGTCATGATGCTCGCGGTTGCTTTATATTTTGAAGTGTTCGGTGATTTAGATACCGAATTCAGAAACTACCTTCGTTGGGTCAGTTTAATTTTTGCCACACCAGTACTGCTCTATTCTGCCCTACCTTTTTATCTCAATGCCTGGCGTAATATAAAAGCCCGAACCCTGGGCATGGATGTTCCTGTCTCGATTGCGTTATTGTTTGCCTACGTCGCCAGTTTATATGCCACCGTGATGGAGAAAGGCGAAGTCTTCTTCGAGTCCATCTCGATGTTTACCTTCTTTCTCTTGCTTGGCCGTTTTCTTGAAATGCGCGCCCGCCGCCATGCTGCAGCAGCCAGTGCAAACTTATTGAAATTAGTTCCTGCAATGGCCACGCTGAAAAATGGCTCTCAGGTTGCGGCGAAAACATTGAAAGTCGGTGACGTTGTCACTATTCTTCCAGGTGAAAGCGTGCCTGCCGATGGTGAGATTTTACAGGGTGAAACAACCATTGATGAATCCATGTTGACCGGGGAACCGATGCCGGTCCCGCGCCGGGTCGGTGAACAAATCTTTGCCGGAACCATTAATGGTGAAGGTAACATTACGCTTAAAGTCATGCAGGACCGTCAGAATTCGTTGATTTCCAACATTGTCCGCCTGCAAGATGAAGCACAGATGTCGAAGCCGAAGGTGGCCGTTCTGGCCGATGTCGTGGCACGTTACTTCGTCGCTGGGATCTTGATTATTGCGGCGGGTACATGGCTGTACTGGCATCAACACCGACCCGACGATGCGCTTTGGATCACCCTGGCGGTTTTGGTTGCGACCTGTCCTTGCGCCTTATCACTCGCCACCCCAACGGCATTAACATGCTCGACGTCAAGTTTAGGGCGTTTGGGCATTCTGCTTCGCCGTGGTCACGTGCTCGAAACACTGTGCAAGGTTAACCAGTTAGTCATTGATAAAACAGGCACTCTAACGGAAGGCAATGTTCGCCTTGTTGATACTCAGCTATTCGGTCATTTTACCCAGCTACAGGCGCTGTCTTTTGCTGCAGAGCTGGAACAATTTGCCAACCACCCTATTGCCAAGGCATTTGCTGCTTACCGTGGCCGATCTATCGAAGACGAAGATTTCCGATATGACTTTGAGTCTGTTGAAAATGTGATTGGTTGCGGTTTGAAAGGCCAGCGTAACCGTCAGGAATGGCGGATTGGCCAACTTCCGTTTGTACTGGAACATAATCCTAACGCTGAAGTACTGATAAATAGTGCGGATAATAGCTACCAGGTCTGGATGTCATGCGATCGCCAATTGGTGGCTGCATTCAAATTAGACGATCCAATTCGTCATGATAGTGCAGAGCTCGTTCAGCAATTTCAGACTGCCGGCATTCAAGTCACGATGTTAACGGGTGACAATTCTATCAGCGCCCAGGCTGTTGCAGACAAACTCCAAGTCAATAAGCTCGTGTCAGGTGTCACACCAGAAGGAAAACTTGCTTATTTGCGTAGCCTTGAGACAACTGATGTCGCCCTTATGATTGGTGATGGTGTCAATGATGCACCCGTGCTGGCCGGTGCCCACCTGTCTGTCGCCATGGGCGGTGGTACAGATGTTGCGAAATCATCGGCAGATATGGTGCTGTTAGGGGATCAGCTCTCACGAATTTTGCGCGCACGACAGCTGGCTTTGCGCACCAAAAAAATCATCCGTGAAAACCTGCTTTGGGCCTTGGGGTATAACCTCGTTATTCTACCGCTGGCGGTTGCAGGTTTTGTTGCTCCTTACATTGCGGTGGTTGGCATGTCAGCCAGCTCAATCATTGTTGTATCAAATTCTTTAAGGTTATTAAAAGAAAATGGCTAGTCTTTATATCTTAATACCGATTGCCATTGTGTTTGTCTGCATTGCTGTTGCGATCTTCTTATGGGCAGTAAAGTCCGAACAGTTCGAAGATCTGGAGCGTCAGGGCTATAATATTCTGTTTGATGAAAATGAACCCGATGCAAAATCGACGGTGCAAGATCAGACATCAGACCATAAGGCAGACGATCGCATAACGAAAACAAATGATACAGGCACGCCGTCGTGAACATCGACTTCTATGCAGCCTTTATCATTGGCCTGATGGGGGCCGGACATTGTTTCGGTATGTGCGGCGGTGTGGCCGCGGCACTTACCTTAGGCATGCCGGGCCAACATATGGCAGAGAAAAAACGGCATAACCGCTGGCTTTACCTTGTCTGTTATAATTTTGGCCGATTGATCTCTTATGCTATTGCCGGTGCAATTATTGGTGGCGCTTTCGCGGGGATGGCAGCTTATAGCGGTTATGCGACGGCTCTGATCTCACTACGCATATTTGCAGCTATTATGATGATCTGCCTTGCGCTGTATTTGGGGCAGTGGTGGCAAGGATTAACCAAAATTGAACATGTCGGGCAATTTTTCTGGCGCTTTATTTCACCGACAGCGAAATCATTATTACCGTTAAAGTCCCCGCTGTCTGCCCTGCCTTTTGGCTTGCTTTGGGGCTGGTTACCATGCGGATTAGTTTACTCAACACTGAGCTGGGCAGCCGTATCTGGCAGTGCCTTTGGCGGGGCAAGTGTTATGCTGGCATTTGGTTTAGGCACGCTTCCTGCAATGCTTCTTGTGGGCTCAGTTGCCGAACAGTTGAAGCGGTTATTGAGAAATTTATTTTTCAAACGTGCAAGTGCCTTACTGTTACTGACTTATGGCATCCATACTGGTTACATTGCAATCAAACAATTATTGTGAGGTTTTTTAATACTCGTAATAATGCTTCATAATATGTTAAAATATTGACCTACATCAAATTGGTTAGCAGGATTATGATTTCAGACAAACTTACAACCAAACGTGTCCAGTTAGGTGGGTGTGCTATCCACTGCCAGGATTGCAGTATTAGTCAGTTGTGTATCCCATTCACACTGAATGAGTCTGAGTTAGATCAATTAGATCACATTATTGAGCGCAAAAAGCCGATCCAAAAGGGCCAGGAGCTTTTTAAAGCGGGCGATGAACTTAAAGCTCTTTATGCGATTCGTTCTGGCACAATCAAGAGCTACACGATTACAGAACAAGGTGATGAGCAGATCACTGCATTCCACCTTGCCGGTGATCTTGTTGGTTTTGATGCCATCAATGAAATGATGCACCCCAGTTTTGCCCAGTCGCTTGAAACGTCGATGGTATGTGAAATTCCATTTGAGACCCTTGATGACTTATCTGGAAAAATGCCGAAACTTCGTCAGCAAATCATGCGACTGATGAGCAATGAGATCAAAGGTGATCAGGAAATGATACTTTTGCTTTCAAAGAAAAATGCCGAAGAACGTTTAGCTGCATTCCTGTACAACCTTTCGCTACGATTTTCTCAGCGCGGTTTTTCTCCTCGTGAGTTCCGTCTGACAATGACCCGTGGTGATATCGGTAATTACCTTGGTTTGACGGTAGAAACCATCAGCCGTTTATTAGGCCGTTTTCAAAAGTCCGATATGCTAAGTGTTAAGGGAAAATACATTACTATCATTGATCACGATGAGCTTTCTCGTCTTGCTGGTGTCAGTAAAAAGAACACGTAATTGTCTGTTTTATCTGTTTGCAAAAAAAAAGTGATACATCCATTAGAGATGTATCACTTTTTTTATATTTATCGGTATATGCACTCCACTTAATCTCTTCTATACGTTACAGTTAATATACTAATCGGGTAAGTCTTGCGTTAAATCAGAGCTCTATGTCTGATTAGTATTGATACCAACACATGTTGTGTCAGGGGGCTGTTATGAAAAAATATAATAATATTCTTGTTGTTGTCGATCAAACTCAGGACCATCAACCGGCTTTATCTCGTGCCGTTCATCTTGCCAGCAAGTCTTCCGGGGTGAAAATTACCGTCTTTCTTGCTATCTACGATTTTTCTTATGAAATGACTTCTATGCTTTCTGCTGAGGAACGCCAGGCAATGCGCCGCGGCGTGGTGGTTCAGCGTGAGGAATGGTTAAAAGATATTATTCGTCCGTATCAGAAAGAAGGGAATGATATCGACGTTCTGGTTGTCTGGCACAACCGTCCATATGAAGCCATCATAGCCGAAGTTTTCAGCAACCATCATGACTTGTTGATTAAAGCAACTCATGAGCATGACAAAATTGGCTCTGTTATTTTCACGCCAACGGATTGGCATTTATTACGTAAATGCCCCTGCCCTGTATTAATGGTGAAAGATCACAGCTGGCCAGATAATGGGAAAATACTTGCATGTGTGAACCTCGCCGCTGAAAGTGAAACGCATGATGCTCTCAACGATGCGATTGTAAGTGAAGCGCAGTGTATTGCCGATATTTTAGGGGCAGAAGTCAATCTGTTAAACGCCTATCCGGCAACGCCCGTTAATATCACCATAGAGTTGCCTGAATTTGACCCCGCCTCATACAGTGATGCGGTTCGCGGCCATCATTTAATATCGATGAAAGCATTACGCCATAAACATAGTATTGCTGAAGAGCAGACCCATGTTGTTGAGGGGTTGCCTGAAGATGTCATTCCCAAAGTGGCAAAAGAGTTAGATGCTGAATTAGTGATCCTGGGGACAACAGGACGCACAGGCTTATCTGCTGTATTTATTGGCAACACCGCTGAGCATACAATTGATAGCTTAAATTGTGATTTACTGGCGCTAAAACCTGAAGGGTACGTTAGTCCGTTAGCGCCAAATATCGATTAATGTAACGACTCTCAATGCTCTATTTCGCGCTCTCACAAAAACGCTTCTGATTCAGAGGCGTTTTCTTTTACCGCTATCGGCATGTGACTAACACAATGCGTTGCTACTATGGGCTTTAATCAACCGGTATGGCGGGTAACGGCACGGGCTTGGTTGGATCTTTTTGCTTAATTTTATCTTTGTTCTCTGTCAGTCATTTAGTCCACGCAGTGATATAGAGCTCGTTGACAATTTCATCGCAATATTTATGGTTAAGCCCGCGACGTGTCCACTCACTGGCAATTGCTACCCGTGTCTGCGTTGTACTCCGACCATACGCGTACGTTTCACATATTTCCAAATTCGACATCTGCTGAGCGGTTTTCGTTACCGTACTGCTACGCATACCGACTTGTGAAGCTTGATTGGCAGTACAGCCGGTCATAGCTAGTGCTGCTGTTGCAAGTATCAACCCAAGATTCGTTTTCTTCATCTTCTTTCCTTTGTCATATCGCAGGTTAACGATAAGAATGGCTGAAATTATACATACTTATCACAGTAAGTGATTATGAAACCTATTTTTTGAGGTCTTGCTCGAAACAGAAATCGATAAAATTACCGAACGGTTCTTAACCAAACATACATCCTTGATGCGCCTTCTTAACTGGATTTGAAGATAACTTTCCAGAAAATGTAAAAAAGCATTATAATCCCCCGCTAATCCATCAGCTGTTCACTACTTTAATTACGGTAGTACGAGATTTGAGAATGAATCAAAAAGATACAAGAAAAGAAACCCTTGAGTTCAATAAGCTGCAAAAAAAGCTTCGACGTAATGTTGGCAATGCTATCACTGACTACAACATGATTGAAGAGTCTGATGTCGTCATGGCATGTATCAGTGGCGGGAAAGATTCTTTTGCCATGCTTGATATTTTATTGAGCTTACAAAAAGCGGCCCCTATCAAATTTGACGTTATTGCCGTTAACTTGGATCAAAAGCAACCTGGGTTTCCTGATCATATCTTGCCAAAATATTTTGAATCTCTTGGTATCCCGTATTATATCGTTGATAAAGATACCTATTCAGTGGTTAAAGAAAAAATCCCTGAAGGCAAAACTACGTGTGGCCTTTGCTCTCGTTTAAGAAGAGGCACGTTGTACTCGTTTGCTGAAAAGATCGGCGCAACGAAGATTGCCCTTGGCCACCACATGGACGACATTGTTGAAACTATGTTTCTTAATATGTTCCATGGTTCACGCTTAAAAGCAATGCCGCCGAAGCTTCGTTCTGACGACAAGCGTAATGTGGTTATTCGCCCACTAACCTATTGTCGTGAAAAAGATTTAATCGCTTTCGCCGAGCAGCGTGAATTCCCGATTATCCCATGTAACCTGTGTGGCTCTCAGGAAAATCTTCAACGACAAAATATCAAAGCAATGCTTATTGACTGGGACAAGAAAACACCAGGTCGTGTTGAGAGCATCTTTAAATCCATTCAGAACGTCAGTCCGAGTCAGTTAGCCGACAGAAATTTATTCGATTTCAATGAGCTGCCATTGGATCGTACGACAGAAAGAGCGGAATACGAGTTTAAAGAAGCAGAGGTTTCCTCTTCGAATATTGACGAATCGATGTTTATTGATGTGACAAATATTTAATCCGGAATATCCAGCGGAGGGCAAATCTCCGCTGTAAAATCAGTATTCTGATTTTAATCGTGTAGACCCGGAAGCCACCTTAACCTCCCTGCCTACATCACACGGTAAGTGTTTGTAAAATCTGTAAGTTCAGTACTTGGCAGATCCTGTGATAACGGACTTTAACCATTTCAATTAAACATCTTCGTTGTATTTAGGCGCCAGCATAAATCTCTGCCCCAGAGCCAAAAAATCTATATATCTACCATTGAGTAAAGCATCAATGACTTTTTTTCATGGACCTCTACACGATTAAAATCAGAATAAAAAACCGCTAACGATATAATCACCCATCACTGGCAACTTTTTAGTCATACATAACGTGAATAATAATCATAATGTACCATTTACTACTAAAGGCATTTTTTATCTCTTCGTTTATCGATATCCTTAGAGGTTAACGCTTTTAAGTCTACGCAAGGACTGATGATGACTTACTATCAAAAACTAGAACAACATTATAAAAAATATGCCCGTTTAAGCCACCTTGGTGCTATCTGTGGTTGGGACCAGGCTTCAATGATGCCCGCTGGTGGTAATGAAGCCCGTTCAGAAGCCATGGCGGAATTGGCCGTGTTGTCTCACCAGTTACTCACGGAACCTCAATTAGCCGATTGGTTTGATCTCGCAGAGCACGAATCCCTTGCCGATGAAGAACAGATTAGCCTGAAAGAGATGAAACGCAGCTGGCAGATGGCCAACCTACTGCCACAATCTTTGGTTCAGGAACAATCGCTGACAGGGTCAAAATGTGAACATGCCTGGCGGACACAACGTGCTGAAAACAATTGGCATGACTTTAGTAAGAACCTTGAACCCGTCGTCAGACTTGCGCGAAAAGAAGCTCAGCTACGCTCAGAAGAGACGGGGTTAAGCCGTTATGACGCGTTGCTTGATCTTTATGAGCCAGGTATGACGACCAAAGAGTTAGATCAACTGTTTGCTGATCTTAAATCATGGTTACCATCGTTCATTCATCAAGTACAAGAGAAGCAGGCGACTGAAACGGTGATCGCACCTCAAGGCCCATTCCCAATTGAAGCTCAAAAAGAGATCAGCCTGGAAGTGATGAATAAACTGGGCTTCGATTTTAATCATGGCCGTTTGGATGTCAGTGTCCATCCATTTTGCGGCGGTGTTCCAACCGATGTTCGCATTACAACCCGCTATGATGAAGAAGATTTCACCTCAGCGCTGATGGGCGTTATTCATGAAACGGGCCATGCCCGTTATGAGCAAGGCCTTCCAGCTCAATGGCACAACTTACCAGCGGGTGAAGCCCGTTCGATGGGCCTTCACGAATCGCAAAGTTTATTTTTTGAGATGCAGTTGGCACGCAACGAGACCTTTATTGGTTTACTGGCGCCTTTGGCTCAAGATGCTTTCATGCGCCCAGATGATAAGGCATTAACAAGCGACAACCTTGCACTTGTCAGCACCCGTGTTAAGCCTGATTTTATTCGTGTTGATGCTGACGAAGTCACCTACCCGGCCCATATCATATTACGGTATGAAATCGAGCGTGACTTGATTGAGGGTAATATCGAGGTTGCTGATATTCCCGAACTTTGGGATAAAAAAATGAATGAACACCTTGGGTTGTCTACCAAAGGTAATTATACCGATGGCTGTATGCAAGATATCCACTGGACCGACGGCAGCTTCGGCTATTTTCCGTCGTATACCTTGGGCGCAATGTATGCGGCGCAGTTTATGGCAGCAATGCGTACAGAAATGAACATCGAGAACCTGATCCGCGAACGAAACCTGACGCCGATTTTCAACTGGCTAGATAAGCATGTATGGAAGAAAGCGAGTACGCTCTCGACAGATCAGATCCTGATTAATTCAACAGGAGAGCGCCTGAATCCAGAATACTTCAAAAAACACCTTATTGATCGTTATCTGAAGTAATCGCGCCTCAATCATCATGTGGAGGTTGTTAATCAACCTTCACTTAGTTGTCTTTACCAATTTCAATCTGGCGGTAGCTCTGCACAGTTGCTAAGCACAACTTTGACATACGCCAGATCTTCCAGTCCTTGTTCTGTTGTTGTGATTAATATTCCGATAGACGCACTACCAAGCGGAGAACCCCTCACCGATGATCTCACTCGTAAAGTTAAGCAAGAGATAATACGGATCCGACTACTTAATATGTATGTGATCAAGAAAACAGAAGCTCATTGCTTAACACTATGTTTTCTTACCTACCTAATTAATAAACTGAATTCTGCGCCAGCCTCTGTGCAATGAGGCTCCTTATCACTTTCTAATTAGGTGTAGATTATGGAAAGACTCAACGTTAAGCCTATTTTGGCCGCAACAGTCCTCGGCCTTTGTAGTATGCAAGCACAAGCGGTGCTCCCTTCCTCTGATACTTGGCCAGCACAAATTATCGGGGTTAATACCTATCAGTTAGATCCAGCACTGTTTATGCCGACCGGAAAAATACGTCTCGGCCAGATGGATTTTGAACTGTCCCAGGCTGAGATTGATCAGGTCAGCGAGCAGTATAAAGCGCAGGGGCAGGAAGTGGTTGATCAGCAAATTCGTATTTTAAAACTAAAACGTCTGGTCTGGCTGGCACCTTACTCTTTCCAACTGCCTAATGAACGCCCTCACTGGGCCATGGCGATGGCACATGCCGCGGCATTGTTTAAAAATGTCACGGGTATCGATGATCCTTACCATGATGCCAACCTCTATGCCGCTAAATCGTTACAAGAAGCCGGAATGGGCGCAGATTATGCCAATGTTCCTGGTTATTTCACCTACCCAATTCTGCCTAAATACCAAGATGTCGATGCAACACAGCCAGACATTAGGGGGATTTGGAACACCTTGAGAGGCGGACGAACCAAACACGATGGTTTCTTCCAGCTAGAGGGGCATATGTATTCTGCCTATGGCGAGCTTATGCGGATGTTCCCTAATCGTTTTTATAAGGATCTTTACCCGACCGATGACTATCACGCTGTCACTCCGGCAGAAAAAACATCACCGTTATACAATCAGATTTTCAAACCTGAACCGGGCAAAAACAGTTTTGTCCCGAGTGCTATCGGCGCGTCTTACTACAATATTTTCGCATACTATACCGTGGCGCGTTCGGCACAGGAGTTTGGCCTGTTTGCCAAAGATGCTAAAGATCCACAGGCACTGACCAAGATCATTTCTGTTGGTTACAACCGGGGGCTAAGCTCTGAGAGTCTGGCGATGTTCCCGCTAAAACCGGAGCGTCGTGATGCCTGTATGCAGAAAGCAAACATCGACTCTTGCTTCGATCTGACTGGCGATGGTTCTGGTGGCTTTGGTATCAACTACTTATATCAGGTGCCGTATAAAGCCAAGGCATTGAAAGAAGTCGCTGATACCAGTGGCCCGGGCTACCCTGGCTACTACACTTCAAATATTGATTGGCAAACAATTATTACCTATCTTGATGCTTTAGCACCGCTTTATACCAAAGAGGAGCTTCAAGCGGCACAGGATGGTGCTTATATCGCGTTCAGTAATATCCAGCAAAATGGCGTGATTGACTTTGCCAACCAGTTTGGTGACGTACTGGATGCAATTTTGCTGGCCTTGCCGGTTGATACTCCGTGGAGTCAGTTATGTAACAAAGACGGCAGTATATATGATGCCTTTGACCGCAACGGTACCTTTAAAGGTCAGGAATCAACCTACAAGTGTTTGCCAGAAAGTGTTGAAAAACCACTGTATTTAGAAAAACCTGCCGGCGATGTCGCTCCCGTCGCATACGCAGGTGCTGATATCAAGGTAACCTCGATTGGATCTGTCGAATTAACTGGAGCGTTATCTCATGACAGAAACGGAGATGCGTTAAGCTTTAATTGGTCGCAAGTCTCGGGAACCCCTGTAACACTGACAAACGCCAATACAGTGAAGCCAAGTTTTGCAGTGACAGATCTGACAACGGCGACTTATACCTTTCAGTTAACGGTGACGGCTAACGGTAAATCGTCTTCCGATACCATTACGGTAACGGTTGAAAAAGCGTCGTCTGGCGGCGGAGAGGCCATATGGCAACCAAGCGTCATTTACAACAAAGGCGATAAGGTGACGTTTAACGGCGAAGAATACACCGCGAAGTGGTGGACCCAAGGGGATCAACCGGGAGTCTCTGCGGTGTGGAATAAAACGTCTGTATAAATTCAGTTCATAAAAAAAGCCGCTAAGCGGCTTTTTTCAAGTCGTTCACACTAGGTTGATTTCAAGTACAGAGTTAACGGATCCGCCATTCCATTTATAAGTAAAATGTTTTGACTGACAAACCTTATCCACTAAGTTAGGTTTAAATAACGCATAGCAATCATAGCCCTGATGACGAATAGATTGATATAAAATACCATCCCCTTTTTTACTTTTTACGTTATCAGCAATGGCCTGTGAGTGGGTATAATTTGTCGGGTGATACACCTGTGAATCAAGACACTCTTTACCAGTCAAATCTGTCAATTCAGCCGTAAACCAGGCATCAATACAGCGCATTTGAATATCTTGCGCCGGTTCGCTGGTATAGCTCATTATCCGCTCTATATGGTGCACGGTTTCTTTAATCGCAGTGTTTACATCCGGTGAGGCATAATAAGCACCATAGTCTGATGTGTTGAATCGGGCCCCATCAGGATTGATGTGAGTAAACGCCGCCATAACAAAGCTACAGTGTGGAATACCCACTAAACGATCTTCTGGGGCAATCCCCGAAAAGTCGCCGACTTCTTCAGCTAGACGAGGATTAGTGATCGCTTCAACGGCAAAAATAGCTTCAAGCTGTGCAGGATCAGACACATCTTCGTAAAGGTTAATTGGTGGATATTTCGAAGGGATCAGTCGATAACAATGCTGATTTTCGTAGGATTTAATCGGATAAGACATCTACGACTGCCCGCCCCGCCATGCATTCAAGCGGGATGCCACCTGATAAAGGTCGACCACACGCCCTTGAGTCATCACATCCATGGCGGAAGATCCTGCAAAAAAAGGATGGAAGTTAGGTTTCTGTACCCAGTTATAAATGCTGTCTTCTGCTGTGAACATGATGCGCAAGCATTTATGGATGTTAAGTATGTAACTCATACGCTCAAGAAGATCTTTCGAGACTTTGGCGGATTCCGGATGGCTCCGGTATTTATTAAGGGTTGAGCGGCTGGTTAAACCTAACATGGCTATTTGCTGTGCCTGGGTACAAGACCATTTGTCCAGAATATTGAAGACCACAGGTAAAACGGTATTTCCGGCTTCTGGTTGTGGCTGGTGGTGAGTGGCCTTTGAAGTGTTCATGGCTATCCTCTCCGTTGATTTGCCTGACTGTCTATTTATAGACAATTTCAATCAAAAAGTCCATTAATACTGACGAGGTCAATTGATTATTTGCTGACGTTATAAACAAAAAAATACCGATCAAAAAACGGATCGGTATTTTTAGATATCGTACTTACCTAAAAAAGTACTAATACAGAAATAACTTATTGATATTTAACTGCTGTGTTCTCTGCAAGTTTCACAATAACCTTTACCGCCTGCTCCATACCTTCAATGGTAATGAACTCATGGATACCGTGGAAGTTATAGCCACCGGTGAAGATATTTGGGCATGGCAACCCCATGAAGGACAAGCGTGCACCATCGGTACCGCCACGAATCGGCTTAATATCTGGCTTCACATCACAAGCAATCATCGCTTCTTTTGCTAATTCAATAACATGTGGATGTGGTTCAACCATTTCACGCATATTGAAATAGCTGTCTTCTAAGATAAGCTCTACCCGCCCTTTGGTTAACTGGCTGTTCAGCTCATCGACTTTTTGCTGCATGAAGGCTTTACGACGCTCTAAACCTTCACGGTCAAAATCTCGAATGATGTAACCCAGCTCGGTCTTAGCCACCGCAGATTCCATCGATTTCAGGTGATAGAAACCTTCGTAGCCATCTGTACATTCGGGGGTTTCATCTGCCGGCATCATCAATTGGAACCGAGCGGCAATATTCATGGCGTTTACCATTTTATCTTTTGCTGTGCCCGGGTGAACGTTAACACCGTGACAAATGACATCCGCCGACGTTGCATTGAAGTTTTCGAATTCAAGCTCACCTACCGGACCGCCATCAATGGTATATGCCCATTGTGCACCGAACTTTTCAACATTAAATAAGTTAGCACCACGACCAATTTCTTCATCTGGCGTAAAACCGATGCTGATATCACCATGTTTAATTTCAGGATTGGCCTTCAGGTATGCGATAGCCGTGATGATTTCAGCTATTCCCGCTTTGTTATCAGCACCCAGTAAGGTTGTACCGTCAGTGGTGATAATGTTGTGACCGTGTAACTTATTAAGGTCCGGGTACTGAATTGGCGATAGCACTTCATCACCAGCTCCCAAAGCAATATCCCCACCCTTATAGTTTTCAACGATCTGAGGTTTTACCTCTTTGCCCGATGCATCCGGTGCGGTATCCATATGAGCAATGAAACCAATGCACGGTACGTCATGTTCAACATTAGATGGCAAACGCGCCATTAAGTAACCATGTTCGTCCAGCTCAACATTACACAGCCCAAGCTCAATAAGTTCTTTCTTTAATTGCTCAGCAAGTACAGTTTGCCCATTGGTACTCGGGCAATGGGCAACTGAAGGGTTAGATTGAGTATCAAAGCTCACGTAGCGTAAAAATCTCTCAATTAATTGGTCCATGTCCCACTCTTTAGTTGAATATTTAAGAAAAGCATCAAAACGAAGAATCGTTAAGAATTGACCGTCAGTATCAAACAATTGGAGAGTAAATGGCTTGAGTTGGGTCAGTTTTTGGTGAGACTGGAACCAATTTCAAGACTATCTCAGTCAATTACTCCATTAGTATTCCGCTTTTGGGAATACTTTGCAGATGCAAAATAACTTGCTCTGCCTTCATGGAAGGCTCATTAAAAAAGCGAAATAATTCACTGGATACGGCTTTTTGAATCAAAGGACTAACGGCCATTGAATCAATAATGCTTGGAATCATGGTATTTTGTTGGCTTGCAAGATTAAAGTCTTGCTGTGATTGAAGTGCGCAAGCATTAAAACCTTCCAGTAATATATCATTACGGGCGGGGATAGACCCCTTGACTTGATTAAATTGGCGCAAAAATTCGGGTTCTGCTAGTGTTTTCGCTAATGCATAAGAAGAATCATCATCAAGCAAGGGGCCATCAAAAATAGCAAAGCTATCCATGTTATAAATGAATCCAGAATGTTTTCCAGGTGTTGGGAAACATCCTATTTTCTCAGGCACCGATCCGCCTTGGGCAATCAACTCACCAAGGGTCCAATCCCCCGAAATCTGAAATGCCCGCTTGCCATCCAATAACTCTCTGGTGGCTGTATCCCATCCAATGCTAGTCATATCTGGCAGCACTATTTCGCTTATTTTCCGAAATTTATCTAATACTTCAACCGTGATCTCACTGTTTAAGTAACTGGGTTCCAAATCAATAAACGCCTTTCTGTAATACTCAGCGCCTCCATAGCCAAAAGCTATATTTTCAAATAGTTGTACAACCTGCCATGGCTCGCTCCCCATCGCCAAAGGAGGAATATTTCTTCTTTTTAATTCACGAAAAACAGTGATGGCTTGGTCCCATGTTGTCGGTACCGATAATTGATACTGTGACAAAATGTCATGATTAACCCACATCCAATTGAGTCGGTGAATAGTAATAGGGATAGCAACATAGTGATCTTGATATCGATGGATCTCTTGTGCCAAGGGAAGCAAGGTTTTATTCCATTCATGCTTTGCAGCAATTGTATTGAGTGACTGTAAAAAACCCAATGCAGCCCAAGATTGAAGCGATCGCCCTTCCAATTGTGCTATATCCGGCAGATTTCCCGCAATGGCTCGCGCCTGCAGAATGGACATCGCCCTATCACCTCCGCCGCCTTGAACCGGAAAACTAACCACCTTAATATCTTTTTCATTGAGCGCTTTTTTGACGATATTAAATGCCGCAGCTTCACCTTTTGATGTCCACCAATGTAAAAACTCGACTTCACGTTCAGCAAGCGCAGTACAGGTAAATAAAAGCAACATTAGAACAGTAATCGATCTCATTAATCTCTCGTAAATATCAAATGAACTTCCAACCCCTTTTCAGGATGATTCATAATCTTTAAGTCTCCACCATGACTCCTTGCAATACTCCGTGCGATCGTCAGGCCTAACCCAGATCCTGACTCATCTTGTGGATGCGCCCTGAAGTAAGGTTCAAATACTTTTTCAATCAATTTTTTATCAATTCCCGGGCCATAATCCCTAATGATAATCTGCAATATTTGGACATTATCGTTGATGCTTATATCAACCTTTTTACCATACATCACGGCATTATCGACAACATTGTAAATACAACGTTTTATTGCTAACGGTTTACCTAAATATGTTAGTGGTTTTCTACTATGGATGGTGACGCAATGATGGTTGCGATTATAGTAGTCTCGGCAATGGTCCAATAACTGCGTTACATCTATCCATTCGGGCTCTTCGTGAATATTGGTATCACGTATACATTGCAATGCGCCGTTTAACATCACGTCAAACTCATTAAGCAACTTTTCAAAGCGTTGTTTTGTTGCTTCATCATCCAACATTTCCGTTCGCAGTTTTAAACATGCCAATGGTGTTTTTAAATCGTGAGATATGGCACCAAACAACATTTCCCGATCTCGAATATAGGACCGTACTCGACGGTTCATTTTATTGAAAGCATGCACTGCGGTTCGAGTTTCTTTACTGCCTTCTTCTTTGACTTCTGGTACAGAAAACTGCCCTCCCATTAGCGTTGCCGCTTTAGCTAATGACTTAATTGGGCGAATCTCTCTTTGTAATATCCAGGCAGTACATAACATCAGCATAATTGATGTCATACCTAAAAAGAAAGCTTGTCGTTTATCGATAAATGTCGGTTCAAGGGAAGAAAAAGGAACCGGTAAGACTGCCGCAACGTAGAACCATTCCTTGTCTGACATTTCTATCTGTATCACAATGATAGGAAGATCAAGTTCGCCAAGTGCAAGGCTATATTTGGCCCAAACCTCTGGTAACTCTTCAAGCTTAATTCCTGAATTAAATATTCTCATATCATCACGGCGCGTCATTGCGACTTGAATACTCTTCGCGATATTCACTTTTTGATGGAGGATATCACTGGCCACTTTTGTCAGGTTTCGAGTTATAGCCATACCATCAAGTGGTTTGACTGGCAGTTCACGATTATTGATCGAAATAAAGAAGCGAGTACCACCCAACTCCCGGAGTTGGTTAAGAATTAAATGACGATATTTTATAGGTAAAGAGTAAAAATAATTGTAAGTATCAACAGCACTGGTTGTGATACTTACCATAGTATCACGCAAACTTTTCTCTTCTTTACTGGCATTAGATTGAAACCAAATAATACCGGCGGCTAACTCCGCTATAACGATAATAACCAGCAATGTTGCACCAACACGAAAAGAAATAGAACGAACAAAACTAAATCTCATGACTTAACATCCATTCACGTTTAGGCTCAAAGTCATTCATGCTTCGTCTAATGTGTCTAACGCAAGCATATAGCCTTTGTTGCGAACGGTTAAAATAAGAGAACGATCGTCATCTTTCAGGTGTTTGCGCAACCGACTCATCTGGACGTCAATACCGCGTTCGAAAGGTTCTACATCTCTCCCCCAGATACACTGTGCAATCTCATCGCGACTAAATAATTTATTCGGATGTTGTACCAGCAGGCTAAAGACGGAAAAATCGGCTCCTGATAATTGTACGACGTTTCCATTGGTATGAATAAGTTGGCGTTTTACGGTATCAAAGGTCCAATCTAAAAATGCAATTTTTCGATTAAATGGCGTATTTGAACTAAATTGACTACGCCGAAGTAAGGCTTTAATTCTGGCTAGTAATTCTCTGGGGCTGAACGTTTTTGTAATATAATCATCTGCACCGATTTCAAGCCCTGCTACACGATCAGTCTCATCACAGACAGCGGTCAGCATAATAATAGGAACATGTGATTTGAGTCGTATTTTACTGCACAGTGTTAATCCATCATCACCGGGCAACATGATATCTAGAATAATTAAACTAGGTTCTTCCTTATTTAAGTGCTGCCACATTTCATCGCCATCGGCAGCCGTCAGCACATTAAAACCTGAACGCCCTAAGTATTCGCTTAGCGCATCACGTATTTCTTCATTATCATCAACCACTAATATGGTTTTATTCTTCACTATTTCATCTCGATAAACTAGATTCTTTGAATTTATACGTGTTGTCTCTTTTATCTTCAAGCCATTTTATCAGCTCCCCTTCATTAATCGAGAATGATTTTAATTTATTTGTAAGTATTCTCTTACAAATAGATAACCTTAATTAACCTTGAACAAGAATTAATAATTTATTGTAGTAAATGAAAGAGAGTACACACAAATAAGGAATTTATTATGATCAGTTCTACCTTTGGTTTACTACAAAGAATCGGGCGGTCGCTTATGCTACCGGTCGCCGTATTACCTATAGCAGGTTTGTTACTCGGTATAGGTTCCGCTAATTTTTCATGGTTACCAACAATCGTTTCTGACATTATGGCAATGTCAGGTGATGCCGTATTCAGCAATCTTGCACTCATTTTTGCAATTGGCGTGGCACTTGGTTTAAGTGATAACGATGGTGTGGCTGGTCTTGCCGCGACTGTAGGGTTTGCCATCTTGACCGCCACGATGGGCGTAATGGCAAAACAACATGGTATCGAAACTGCCAGTGTGATCGGTATTCCAACCATTAATACCGGCGTATTTGGCGGGATTGCCATCGGTGCAATAGCATCGGTGATGTACAAACGTTTCTACAATATTCGTTTACCGGAATATTTAGGCTTTTTTGCAGGCAAACGGTTCGTGCCCATTGTTACGGGGATCAGTGCAATTGCACTTGGTGTGATAATGAGCTACATCTGGCCACCCATCGGTAATGTAATTGACACTTTTTCACACTGGGCTGCTTATCAAAGTCCAACCCTTGCTTTCGGTATTTATGGCTTTGTTGAACGTTCACTTATACCTTTCGGCCTGCATCATATCTGGAATGTTCCTTTCTTCTTTGAAGTCGGCGAATATGTAAATCCTGAAACAGGTGCGGTGATCAAAGGTGAAATACAACGTTATCTTGCTGGCGACCCTACTGCAGGTAATCTAGCTGGCGGTTACATGTACTCAATGTGGGCACTACCTGCAATTGGTTTGGCAATTTATCGTTCAGCTCGGCCTGAAAAACGCGCTCTGGTTGGCGGTATTATGGCTTCGGCGGCATTAACTTCCTGGCTAACCGGTATCACTGAGCCAATGGAGTTTTCATTCCTGTTCGTCGCACCAGTTCTTTACGTCATTCACTGTATATTCACCGGTATTGGTTTTGCTCTTGTCAGCGCATTAGACATCCATCACAGTGTGACCTTCGCACACGGTGCTATCGATTTCTTAATCTATTACCCACTATCACAAAATGCATGGCAGTTCATCATTATTGGCCCACTTTGGGCAATCATGTACTACACCGTATTCCGCTTGTTGATTGCCAAATTAAATCTGATGACTCCCGGACGAGAGAGCGATGAAGAAGATCTCAGCCAAATTACTGAGATTGGAACTGAACTGGCTGAGAACCTTATCTCTGCACTCGGTGGCAAATCTAACATCAAAAATGTTGATGCTTGTATTACCCGTCTGCGTGTCACATTACATGATATCAAACAAGCAGACATTGACGGCATTAAACGACTTGGAGCTAGAGAGGTATTGGTGATTGGCGATAATTTACAGGCTATTTTCGGTACACAATCAGACAATATCAAAACAGAAATTAATCAAGTTCTGGTAACCACCAATTAATCAGAATAGAAAGGAATTCTCACCATAAAAAACATCTTTGGCTTTTGCAGAACTGAAAACACATCACTAATGTACGGCATCATATTGAGAGCTAAAGTAATTACTCGTTTCACCTAACGGCAGAACAACAAAGCCTCTTTACCTGTAATGGTTAGAGGCTTTTTTTCGAGCATAAATTTGATAGATCAGGCGTTAACTACCTTGAGGGATCCAGGGGGTTACTTTGACGATTGGTTGCGGGAATTGTAAAACTTCATCTTGGGATAAATCAGCTAATTTAATAACGGCTTTAGATTCGGAAAAGTGTACAACGACCCCTTCAGCTTCAGGCATAAACCAAGATGCAAACATGCCACCAAGATCGGAAAGCATATTATTCATTTGAGGAACCAGTTGCGCGATCTCGTTTTGGCTCAAGCTTGTATCAAAATTTTGGTTGGCAATAACTTGCATCGAGACATCACACGTAATGCCGTCATCAATTACGAATGTGACATCAGGGTTCGCCTGGCGAAGGTTTTTATCAACGGGAACCACTAACTCATTGCTCTCGGGTATCACCAACTCTTCATAATGCTTCTCTTTTCGCATCGAAGCCTTTCGGGTCTTACAGACTTCCCCGTTTGCTTGGTTAACAAGAAACAGTGCAATGCGCACATCATCATGACCTTCTTTTACATTCTGCTTCAATTTACTATGAAGCGTACTGTAGCGAATATCAATCTTCTGGGCGTTGGCGTCTTGAGCATATACAGTGCTTGTGGCAAACAGGCCGGCTAACAGCCAATGGCTCAACTTCATCCTTATCCTTGGCTCCAATACTTATTGTTATGTCTGATCATGGATTGAATTTCATCAATATACTCATGACCTCGTTCAGAATACCGGCTTAAGCCCTCAGCCAGCTTTGTACCAGTGATTGTTTGTCCGGCAGTACGCTGCTCTGCGCGAATTTGACGCAGTTCAGTATAAGCATTATTACGATTTAAATTCATAAAATAAGCATTAACAGACTGATATGCCGAATCAAACACGGCGACTTCATGGGTAAAGCCTTCTGTGCGAGAGGCCGGCACTAAGCCGCAGCCCTCACGGTAGCACCACTGACCAAAATAGTTATTCCCATCAACGGCAAAGCGTGATGTTCCCCAAGCTGACTCATTCGCAGCCTGGCTTAGCACTAACTCTTCAGGTAACACATCAACACGAAGCAACATCAGTGAAAGCCAGTCATTTGTGACGCTGTCACTGTTAAGTGGCAACTGGTACATGTTGCCCAGCTTTGTTGCATAAACAAGCTGTTTACTGTCGATCGCTTTTTCTGACTCAGCCTTTGACTTCAGCTTCAACAGAAAATCACGTTCTTCACTCACCCGTTTGTTTTCCTGCACGACGGCTGGTCGTAAGTGATCAAAAAAAGATTGTTTTTTCTGATTAACATCTTCAATCACTGCAAAATCAGGTTCAGAAGAAGTCTCTTTATCTTTGCTTGAATCTGATATGTTTCCAAACGGTGCCTCCCCGCAAGCTGTCAGGGCGGAAATCAAAAACACCAAGGCAATTTTATTCTTCAATATCACGCGGTAAATACCTTGTCATTCTTATCTGGCTTATTGTGATCATCATGCCCCTTCTTGGCAGTGGTCACCTGCAACGTTATGCCAAACAGGTTTCGGTAAATAATACCCTTAACATTAAAGAAGAATGGAATGGTCCAAATCAACCCTAACCCCGCAGTAGCAAAGGAAATAAAGAACATGACGAGTACAACAAGATAAATTGCCGTCATCGGCATTAATTTTTTCAATGTTGCTATGAGTGAAATCTGTATCCCCCTCAGCGGCGTGACTCGTTTTTCACAAACCAGAATAATCGCCATACTAAAACCCATAGAGAGTAGTAACCCGATAAGAGGGAAAATTGCATTACCGATCCCTTGGATTGAAGATGTCAGTAACATGGTAATGATAGACACCAGGAGAAAAGGAAAGCCTTTCACTAAATGACTTGGTTTGGTCGGCAATCCGACGGCATGGTTCAATGCCATGAGACTCACACCAACGAACAGTGGTGCACTTAAAACATCCGACCAGAAGTTAGCCATATAACCCGCCTGAACGAGTTCTGCCGTCATTTCCTGACCACTGATAATGACATCAAAAAACAAAGCAGCATCACCCAGTTGCACTTGCAAGCCAACCAGTAATAGCGCAGCTTGCGCAAGAAAAAGGCCGATAATGGCAGGAAGAAAGGATAAGAAGTGTCTTGCTGTCACTTTCCAGGCTTCTTGCAATACAGCAACCGCCTGAAGATCAACATCTCCTTTTAAGGCTTTTTCAATCGAGCCGCCAACGTGGAAGCTTTTATTCATTGCGTCTTTCATATACATATCATTCTGTCTGAGGAACGCTTATTGTACGCTAGCTAGACGTTTTTAAAAATCAAGCTGTTGTAAAAAATGCTCACAAGCCGTCAAATCGTACGATATTTGAACAGGCCGTCCCGCTTTTCTAAATATTCTAATGCAGACCTCTTATCTGTTAGTCGACTTAGGTTGTTTCTGAAGGCCTTTCATACTTAGCCGAGTGCCATAATGTGGCGGCAGTATCATTCCTTTACCTGACTCTGAAATGGCTGACTTTACGCTCAGATATAACCCTGATTTTCTGTTGTATTACTGTGATACAAGGTATTGCATCAACAGAAAAAATACGGAAAAAAACACTTTCTATTGCGCTTTTAGAAGACTATTATTCGCCTCTTAAAATGAGCCATTGATAATGGGATCCTAACCATACACCCCAGGTGGAGATAACGTAGAATTGAACGCTGCAAAAACATCTAAAAAACCAGTGATCCAACTCAATGGGCTGAGCAAGAGCTTTGATGGCAAACAAATCATCGCAGGCCTTGATCTGAATGTGAATGATGGTGAGTTTCTGACGATCTTGGGCCCTTCCGGTTGTGGCAAAACCACTGTACTTCGCCTTATTGCTGGTTTTGAGAACGCTGACGATGGTCAGGTTATTATTGCCAACAAGGATGTTACCGAGATCCCTGCAGAACAACGACATGTTAATACGGTGTTCCAGAGTTATGCTCTGTTTCCGCACATGACGGTATTTGAGAATGTCGCGTTTGGTTTGCGCATGCTAAAAGTTGCAGAGCTTGAGATTGAACCTCGGGTAACTGAAGCGCTACGTATGGTGCAGCTTGAAAAGTTCTCCTCTCGTCGGCCTCATCAACTGTCTGGTGGGCAGCAGCAACGTGTTGCTATTGCCCGTGCCGTTGTAAATAAACCTAAAGTATTGCTGCTGGATGAATCTTTATCTGCCCTTGATTACAAACTCCGTAAACAGATGCAGATCGAATTAAAACAGCTTCAGCGCAAACTTGGCATTACGTTTATTTTTGTGACTCACGATCAGGAAGAAGCCTTGTCGATGTCTGACCGCATTATCGTTATGCGTGACGGCAATATTGAACAAGACGGCTCACCCCGTGAAATTTACGAAGAGCCTAGCAACCTGTTTGTTGCGCGTTTCATCGGCGAAATCAATGTCTTTGACGCCATTGTACAAGAACGTTTAGATGACAAGCGTATTATGGCTGATATTGAAGGCCGTTCAGCACAGGTTCACTGTAAACTACCGGTTAATACCGGTGACAAGGTGAAAGTGCTACTACGTCCGGAAGATATCCGCCTGGAAGAAATCAATGATGGCGATCAAGCAGCGGGGATCATCGGCTACGTTCGCGAGCGGACCTATAAAGGGATGACGCTGGATTCGGTTATTGAACTGGAATCAGGCAAGTCTGTGATGGTTAGCGAATTCTTCAACGAAGACGATCCTGATGTCGACCACTCTATGGATCAGAAAGTTGCAGTTACCTGGGTAGAAAGCTGGGAAGTGGTATTGGCTGATGAACAAGAAGCTTAATCTCCAAAACATCATCATAACGGTCATCGTCAGTTGGTTGGTGCTGTTTGTATTTATGCCTAACCTGATGATCATCGGAACCAGTTTCCTGACCCGAGATGATGCAAACCTGATAGAAATGACCTTTACGTTTGATAACTACATAAGGTTGTTTGATCCGTTGTACGCCAAGGTCATGTTGCACTCGTTCTATATGGCGGCTGTCGCAACGCTCTTGTGCCTGCTGATTGGATATCCGTTTGCTTACGCTATTGCGAAAATGCCCGAGAAGTGGCGGCCATTTATGCTGTTTTTGGTGATCGTACCATTCTGGACCAACTCATTGATCCGTACCTATGGTTTGAAAATCATGCTGGGTACCCGGGGGATCTTTAATAATACCCTGCTCTACCTGGATATTATTGATAAACCGATACGCATTATGTACACCGAATATGCGGTAATGATTGGTCTTGTTTATATTTTGTTGCCATTTATGGTACTGCCGCTTTATTCGGCGATAGAGAAACTCGACAATACCTATATCGAAGCGGCACGCGATCTGGGTGCGAATAAATTTCAAACCTTCATCAAAGTGATCTTCCCGTTAACCATGCCTGGTATTATTGCCGGCTGTTTACTGGTACTGCTTCCTGCATTAGGGATGTTCTATGTTTCTGATCTGTTGGGTGGGGCGAAGAATCTGCTTATTGGTAACGTCATTAAGAGTCAGGTATTGAATGCCCGTGACTGGCCTTTTGGTTCTGCAACCAGTATCGCGTTAACCGTCGCTATGGCTGTCATGCTGTATGCCTATTACCGTGCAGGGAAATTACTCAACCGTAAAGTGGAGCTGGAATAATGGGACGCGCATTTAAGTTCAGTTTTATGACTTTGGTGTATGCCTTCCTATATACACCGATCATTATTTTGATCGTGAACTCCTTCAATGCCAGCAAATTTGGTATGAAATGGGGAGGATTTACCACCAAATGGTATGAGCATCTAATTAATAATGATGGCTTAATGCAAGCAGCGTGGCATTCTATCAATATTGCGGTTTTTTCAGCCACCGTTGCCGCGATTATCGGTAGCCTAACGGCCGTTGCCTTATTCCGTTACCGATTCCGTGGTAAAACATTCGTAAATGGCATGTTGTTTGTGGTGATGATGTCACCTGACATTGTGATGGCGATTTCGCTGCTGGCGCTATTTTTATTGCTGGGAGCCGAGCTGGGATTCTTAACCTTGTTACTGTCCCACATTACCTTCTGTCTGCCGTTTGTGGTCGTCACCGTTTATAGTCGGCTCAAAGGCTTTGATGTGAAGATGCTGGAAGCGGCTCGCGATCTGGGTGCCAGTGAGTGGGTCATTCTCAAGCAAATTATTTTGCCCTTAGCAAAACCCGCGGTAGCCGCGGGTTGGTTATTGAGTTTTACCCTGTCACTGGATGATGTCATTGTCAGTTCATTTGTAACAGGTCCGACTTACGAAATTCTGCCATTGAAAATTTACTCAATGGTTAAAGTCGGCATTTCTCCGGAAGTGAATGCATTAGCGACTATAATGCTAGTGGTTTCCCTGTTTTTGGTCATCTGCTCGCAGCTAGTTGCACGGGAAAAGATAAAGTAGTTTTCGTGCTTCGGAGAACTGATCTCACGATCTAAATTTGGCCTGAGCCAAATAAATGCAAGTGGCTATTCTGATTAGTCGCTTGTTTTTTTAACACCCTAATGGGGTTTTGGAGTTGATACAATAATGAAAAAAAGGTTCGCTTTTCTGACCGGTGCAGCATGTGCAGCCGCTATGTTTACAAATACAGTGAGTGCAGCTGACAAAGAATTAGTCTTTATGAACTGGGGACCGTATATTTCTACGGAACTACGAGAACAGTTTACGAAGGAAACTGGTATTAAAGTGATTTATTCGACTTACGAGTCGAACGAGACTATGTATGCTAAGTTGAAAACACATTCGGAAGGCTATGATCTAGTCGTGCCATCAACTTACTTTGTTACGAAAATGCGTGATGAAGGCATGTTACAGCAAATCGATAAATCTAAACTGACGAACTTTAAAGAGCTCGATAAGAATTATCTCGACAAGCCTTTTGATCCTAGCAATGACTACTCTATCCCTCATGTGATTGCGATGACCGGTCTGGCGGTAAATACGGATATGTATGATCCTGCAGACTTCAACAGCTGGGCTGACTTGTGGAATCCTGAACTTAAAGGCCAACTTATGCTAATGGACGATACACGAGAAGTCTTCCATATTGCATTACGTAAGCTTGGTTATTCAGGTAACACCACCGATCCTCAACAGATTGACGAAGCCTACAAAGAACTAAAAAAACTAATGCCGAACGTCTTGGTATTTAACTCTGATAACCCAGCCGCACCGTATCTAGCGGGCGAAGTGGGTTTAGGTATGCTTTGGAATGGTTCTGCGGCTGCAGCGCAAAAAGAAGGCCTGCCAATAAAGCTGATTTGGCCTAAAGAAGGCGGGATTTTCTGGGTCGACAGCCTTGCTATTGCTAAAAATGCGAAGAACGTTGATGCTGCACACAAAATGATCGATTTTTTGCTTCGCCCAGATGTAGCCGCAAAGATTTCAGAAGATACCGGTTACCTGACGGCAGTAAAAGCGTCTAACGAAAAATACAAAGATGATCCTACCCTTTTCCCACCACAAGAAGATCTTGATCGTGGTGAATGGCAAGATGCTGTGGGCAAAATGAATATCCGTTATGAAAATTACTTCCTAGAGCTTAAGGCCGGCCAGTAATTTCATCAATCAAATGATCCCACTAAGGTAACCACGTTGTTTTTTGAAATCAGTTGTTAGTGAACTCTTTTCTTTAAGATAGCTTGTTGGTTACCTTTTTTATTGGCGTCGTTACCTGTTATGCCAGTAGCAATTCGCCAGAACACGTTTCCAAATACTGCTCCTCCGCCACTTTACGGCAGCCGTTGACCCATAAATTACGTAATCCGGTTGAACACTGTTGCGGCTGTTCAATGGTCGCGTGATCACAGAAATCGGAGCCAAACATGGCAATATCAGCATAGTAGCCCGGTGCTATTTTACCGCGCTTGTCGAGTGAAAATGTTTCTGCACTCAAGGCCGTCATTTTATGAACTGCCTGCTCAAAAGACAGCAATTGGCGCTGTCTGACAAAGTCGTGGATTATTCGCGGAAAAGTACCACAGACCCTAGGGTGAAGCCTCCCTCCCAATATTGTGTCAGAGCCGACCATTCCCCGCGGGTGCTGAAAGATCTGTTCAACTAACGCCTCATCCATAAAATAGTCGATCATCCGAACATTACCCCGCTCTCTGACAAGAAGATCAAGGACGAAGTCAACAGGATGCTGCCCAGTCTGCTGTGCGCACTGGGCAATATTCAGCCCCAACCATTGCTGAGATGCCTGGGTTTCAACTTCACAAACCAGAATATTCCCCCACCCTAACAATGCAGGCAGATTATCCCACGGTTCACCGGCCTGAGGTAAAATCCGCTCTGCAAACCAATCACGAAGTTGCTTTCTTACAGCCGGTGTTTGCAGTGCGCCCATTAAAGCATCAGGTGCGTAAGTGCGAATAAGGGCCGGAGGTAAGACAGAAAACAATGTCGTACTGCCATAATGATACGGATACTGATCAAATGTCAGCTCATGCTGTTCGATAAGTGTCAGTAACTTATCCAGTTTACCGGCATTACGACGACCAATTAATTTCAGATGTGAAATATGAAGCTGGCATCCTGCTTGATGCGACAATGTGATCATCTCTTGTAAAGCTTCCAGGATCTCATCACTTTCACTGCGCATATGTACAACCAGCGGCTTGTGATGTTTGGCGGCAATCCGGGCGACAGTCAGTAACTCATTGCGGTCACTAAATAACGCAGGATGATAGATCAAACCCAAACTAATACCACGGGCACCGGCAGCCAGCGATTCATCAGCCAACAGAGCCAGTTGCCGGCGTTGTCTCTTATCCATCGGCATGTTGCTGTTACCACAAATCTGATAGCGCAATAAACCATGTGGCAGAAAGGACGACAGATTGACTTCCATCCCCTGTTTTTTCAGGGCAGCGCCGAAACTCGGGAAGTCGTTCCAGTTCCAATCAACAGGGGGGTTGCCGATGATCAGTCGTTTTCTCAATTCTGGCTGGAGAGTTTCAGGCACAGGAGCAACACCAAGTCCGCAAAGACCGATCAGTTCAGTGGTTATCCCTTGCAGCACTTTGGGTCTGAAGCCTTGCGGCAGAAAAGCGGCCAGATCGGCATGGCTGTGAACATCAATAAAACCCGGAGTCACAAACGCGCCATCGGCCTCAATTATTTGATCGACTTCTGCCGTAATTACAGGCGCAACATTAGCGATCACCTTGTCGTCAATTAACACATCGCCATTGAACCCGGCACACCCTCTGCCATCAATTACGGTGGCATTCTTTATCAGCTGGCGCATCGTTTTTCTCCGTAATAAATTGCTGGTCATGCGGACGCGAAAGTACAACCTGTTGTTTAGTGCAGTATTTCTAATTATTATGTATGACAAATAGAGAAATTGAAATACCTCCTAATTTTTATTCCGCCTTTATTTCTCTCCCCTAAAGGATGAAGCACACCACCCACATCCGCATATCGCCTGCTGTGATCATAGTATTCTTCTGCTATAATTCCCGCACAATAATCGGAAATAATTCATTAGCTTAATGTGCTAATAATTTATTTTCGTACAATTAGGGGTAGCGGTTTAATACTGGCATTTTCGTTCGGTATATTCGCTAGAGATAACTCTCAACCTTTGGATCGAAACGTCCAGTTTGTTAGGAGCAATAACAATGAAAAAATGGTCTTCTTTAGTGGCCGGTAGCGTATGCGCAGCAGCAATGTTCACCAACGTGGCAGTAGCCGCAGATAATGAACTCTATTTCTATAACTGGTCTGAATATATTCCATCAGAAGTATTGGAGCAGTTCACCAAAGAAACGGGCATTAAAGTCATCTATTCCACTTATGAATCGAATGAAACCATGTATGCCAAGCTGAAAACGCACGGCGAAGGTTATGACCTGATTGTTCCATCCACTTATTATGTATCTAAGATGCGTGATGAGGGCATGTTACAAAAAGTTGATCACTCAAAACTTTCTTATTTCAAAGAACTTGATCCTAACTATCTGAACAAACCTTTTGATCCAAATAACGATTACTCAATCCCTTATATCTGGGGTGCTACCGGTATTGGTGTGAATACCGATATGATGGATAAAACCCAGATCAACAGCTGGAGTGATTTCTGGGATCCTAAATGGGAAGGCCAGTTGATGATGATGGATGATGCTCGTGAATTCTTCCACATTGCACTGCGTAAGCTGGGTTATTCAGCTAATACCCAAAAGCCGGAAGAAATCAAAGCGGCCTATGAAGAGCTGAAGACATTAATGCCAAATGTATTGGTATTTAACTCGGACTACCCCGCTAACCCGTATATGGCCGGAGAAGTTTCTCTGGGTATGCTATGGAATGGCTCGGCGTACACCGCGCGTCAGGAAGGCGCACAAGTCGATATCGTATGGCCAAAAGAAGGTGCGATATTCTGGATGGACAGTCTGGCAATTCCAGCGAAGGCCAAGAATACAGACGCTGCTCATAAAATGATCGACTTCCTGCTGCGTCCGGACAATGCAGCAAAAGTAGCCGTAGAAATTGGTTATCCGACGCCAGTCGCCGGTGCAAAGAAACTGCTGCCGGCAGACTTTGTAAATGATAAGAATGTTTTCCCGTCACAAGAAGTATTAGATGCGGGTGAATG
The DNA here is from genome assembly GCF_057456235.1 of Photobacterium sp. Classification (NCBI taxonomy): domain Bacteria; kingdom Pseudomonadati; phylum Pseudomonadota; class Gammaproteobacteria; order Vibrionales; family Vibrionaceae; genus Photobacterium; species Photobacterium sp. The sequence continues at coordinate 284,220 of NZ_JBVCPH010000003.1, forward strand.
GCAAGACAGTGTTGGCACTGCAAACACCATTTATGAAGAGTACTTCCAGAAGCTAAAAGCGGGTCAATAATAAAGATTTGACGTTATAAAAAAGGAGGTTTCAAGTCGAGCCTCCTTTTATAAACTCTTTAACCTCGGTTAGATCACGCTGCACCTGATATTCCTAAAATCTCATCTATAAACTCAGGTACCAATTTCGATGCCGGGCCATAGCGCTTCTCAGCAAACTCATTTTCGACTTCGCTTGGCTCAAGATTTAATTCAATAGTATGGGCACCATGCATCGCCGCTTCATGGACAAAACCTGCAGCAGGATAAACAGCACCGGATGTACCGATAGAGATAAACAGATCCGCATCCAATAACGCTTCATGAATACGTCCCATTCCAATTGGCATTTCACCAAACCAGACGACATTTGGGCGTAACGGAGCGGGCATCTGGCAGCAGTGGCAATGGTCATCTAACATAAGATCTCCTCCCCACTCTACACTTTGGCCTGTTTGGCTGCACTGTGCCTTCAGCAACTCTCCATGCATGTGAATAACATTTTGGCTTCCTGCCACTTCATGCAGGTTATCGATATTCTGGGTAACGATAGTCACTTTTCCATTGAACTCTTTGGCAAGCTTTGCCAGAGCAAAATGTGCAGCATTAGGGGAAACAGTGCCACTTTCTAGTTGGTGACGACGTTGGTTATAGAAATTCTGCACCAGAGCAGGATCACGACGATAGCCTTCAGGCGTCGCAACATCTTCAATATGATGACTTTCCCACAATCCGTCCTGATCACGAAACGTTCGAATGCCAGATTCAGCAGAGATACCCGCACCCGTTAAAATGACAATACTTCGGTAGGGAAAAAGCATATGTGCTGTCCTCGTGTGATCTTTATCATCTATTTATACCACTGTTTTTATCCGGTTTTAAGCGCCTTGGTCTTAGACAATAGTCTTAGACTTGCGTTAAAAACCAATCGACATAATAGCATGTTCCATTGTCACTCCCCCCCTTTCAGCGGAACTGTTTAACTGACTCTTTTGCTTACTGAACGGTTTATTGTTAATGATGTTTTATAAAAATTTGCGGATTGTTTCTTATTTTGAATTACATATATAAAGTTATAGTGCGTTAGATATCAAAAGGCAGCACATCGCAATCAAATTCTGTTTATTATACTGACGGTTCTGTTTTTTTATGGTGAAATTCTTCCAATAACATAGAATTTGACAACTCAGTTAAAAAACAGTCCAGCATCCCCCTGGATGTGGGACTTGAATTAACATTATAAAATACCCGCAGGGAATCTCTGATGTCCAAATTGCCAAGAATCATAAAAACAAACTCATCTGTTAATCAGACAATCACCGTTGATGTGATGGATGAATACGGTGACATGATGGCCAAAGAAATTGCGTGCGAGCACCCTTTAACTGTCTATTTAAACTGGATTGAAGTGGTGACACTGATGACACTGGGTGAACGCCCTTCACCGCTGGTTCTTGGCTACTTAAAAAATCAAGGGTTTATCGAAGATATCGAAGCCATTGAATCATTGATTATTGATTGGGAAACCAACTCGGCCGCAGTGATCACCGGCGAAAATACCGATGATGTGCAAAGGAAGCTGAGTAAGAAAACGGTTACCTCCGGCTGTGGCCAAGGTACCATGTTCGGTGACGTAATGAAAAAGTTAGAAGGCGTTACGCTGCCCCAACCTACTATTTACCAGTCTAAGCTCTATGGGTTATTGGCGTCTTTAACCCATCACAACCAAACCTACAAAGCGGCTGGTGCCGTGCATGGTTGTGCGGTATGTAAAGACACCAATATTCTGTCGTTTGTCGAAGATGTCGGCCGTCACAATGCCGTCGATACCCTGGCCGGTGAAATGTGGATGAAGGGCGAAACCGGTGCTGACAAAATCTTTTATACCACCGGGCGTTTAACCTCTGAAATGGTGATTAAAGTCGCGCAGATGGGGATCCCTGTTTTATTATCCCGCTCAGGCGCCACACAAATGGGCTACGACTTAGCGAAAAAACTTGGTATCACAATGATTGCGCGAGCTAAGGGCCATCGCTTCCAAGTTTATAGCGGTCTAGAAAATCTGGTGCTGGATGTTAAGGGGATGGCGGCTGAACACACACTAAAAGGAAGCATCTGATCCTTCCTTTCAAGAACTTATGAACACCAAGGCGGTTGCCGAATAAGCACTTGAAAAGTGACTTAATGATCATACGCTTATCTGTTGCCGTCAACAAACCTAGAGTCCCAAAGAACACACTCCTGCTCGCTGGCCTGTTGTATGCCAGCCTTATCGCTTAAATCTATATTGATAGCAAAACAACAAGTAACCCTTTATTCACTCGTCACAAAAAAACAATCCTTTTGAATTTCATGAAAGCAAAAAATCAATTAATGCAATCATATGTGATTTTTCTATCCTTTACCTCAAACCTGACACCAGCACCGCCATATCTTGCAAGCATAACCGGACTTTTTGTGAGCAATTACTCTAAACCGTAAAATTCCAACGAGGAATATTGATCCACTCCTAATTTTCATCAAAACGACTTTGAGCTTTTGTGCTACCAGATGCACACTGTGGAAGTGTCGTCCGACCAGTATTTTGGGGCTGTTACAAAGCAGTCATTAACCATTTTTTGTCGGTAGAAGCTATATTATTAATAATCAAATTGCACTTCCAAGTGTCATTTGCGAAAAACTCATGTAAGGATACATTATGCAAGTTTCTGTCATTCATGATTACCTAGAAGATCTCGATACCATTTTGCGTTTTTTTAGTGAAGAAGAACTCATCACTGAGAAGTACCTGAGCCTGGGTGCAAAAAGTGTGCGTATAAACAGGCTTGAAGAAACCGACGATGGCTTCCTAGTTGAAACTCAGCGCGATATGCCTGCGAATGTACCAGGGATGCTAAAAAGCATTCTAGGTAGCGATAACACCATAAAGCAAAGTGAAAAATGGTACTGGCAGGAAGACGGGAATATTTTGTGTGAGATGAAAGTAGATATTGTCGGTGTTCCCGCAGCGATCAGTGGCCAGATGGTATTCAGTGAACCGGCTAGCGGACCAGCCACTCAGAACAAAGTGGCTGTCACCATTAGTTCATCACTACCATTTATTGGCAGCGCCCTAGTATCATTTATAAGCGATGATATCAGGCAGCAAATGCAAGCGGAATACGATTTTTTACGCGAAGCCTTACCGCAACTGCTCGCTGAATAAAACAGAAGTGATCTGTGTTGTCTGAATTGAACAGATTAAACAGACCAGAACCTTAGCTACCAGCGCACAATGTGGCTTTGGTACTAAGTGCAAAAACACTTTTCTTTCACCGCAACAGTCAGACAAGGAAGGATAATGAAAACCCGTGATCGGATTCTGTCAGTCAGTCTAGACCTTTTTAACCGCGAAGGGATCGCGCAAACCAGTACGCTGATTATTGCCTCAGAGATGGGTATCAGCCCTGGAAACCTATATTACCATTTCCGAGGCAAAGACGAGATCATTACCACTCTGATTACCGAGCTGCAGAACTCGTTAACCACTATTAGTAATAATTACCCTAACCAGGTTAAAGATTTTGATGACTACTGGCCTTTTATGCACACAGTAATGGCGTTGTTTACCCACTATCGCTTTCTGTTCAGAAATCTTGATAACCTAAACGGTCATAACCCACAAATTAAGCGAAAGATTCGTACGTTGATCTTAAAGCTGCGCCAGCTGAGCAATGACATGCTTGATCAGCTAATCATTTTAGGGAAACTAAAGTGTGATAACAACAGCCTGCCATTGTTAGCCGATAACCTACTACTGGTTAGCCTTAACTGGCTTAATTATCAAACATTGTTAGATGATAAATACAGCGAAAGCGAACTGATTCGCTCTGGTGTATTACGCCTGATCTCAATGGTAGAACCTTACCTGACAGAGTCGGCGGAATCAGAGTTCTATACCCACCAAGATTTACTCAACGAGCTTGTGAATTAACCTCATCATGAATAACATTTGATAACGCCGTGATAATTTCACGGCGTTGTTTATACCAAAAATAACTCAACTGACGTAAGTACAAGTAAAACTGTTATGACTAAACTTCCTCCAAAAACATATTAACTGGCCAACAATATCGGTCGTTTTTTAACCACCAACAAAAAGTAAGCTTTCTTTTGATATTATAACGACAAGCCTGACGCCATTAATTTGGCCTGACAGCGCCTGTATTTTGACCGTTATTTACTTTTCACTTAGCTATTATTGCCAATCATATGCACAATGGTGCTTATTGTGTTTGGGGCGAATTTAAAATTATGATGATTTTATTCTTATAACTACCATAAAAATAATGACTTCCGGCTTAAATAATTATTTAATACATTTGTAAAAAATTGTGATGTATTACATGAAATGCAACTTCAGTTTGTCAGGGTTCTGCAAAAAAATGATAGCTTTAAGGCTACTGAAGCTTTTATACATGCTGAATTTTCGCTAGCAGGTCTCGCTGCTTGATTAAAACTCTATATTTTCAAAGGTTAACCATTCGTCAATGTTAAAAAAAGCCATTTTCCTGCTATCGATAAGTGCAGCTTTCTTTGCTCAAGGGGCTTCATTACTGACTGAAAGCGAACTCGAGCAGATAAAGCAAGTAAAAGAACAGTATAACAATACGACTGAATTGAAAGAGCTCACTGAGGTCAACAGCAGTATCTTCACTTATAAAAACCAAACTGCGCAGTTGGAATCAGCCATTATTCGTGGAAAAAAGACCTATCATGAATTCCAACTGAAAATGAGTGAAGAAATGCTTTCTGGCACAGAAGAAAGCACGAATTACTATTTCGACTCAATGAAAAAGGTGTCAAAAGAGATTAAGTCTGCTCAAGAGAGAATAAATACAAATACTGCTCTTATTGACAAGAATAAAAAGAAAATCGACAAGCTTAATGATGCGATCCGTGAGTCAAATAAAACCTACAACGAGAAGCTCACTTCTCTCAAAGAGAATGCAGTCTCTCGAATCAAAAAAGAATTTGCCAGCCCTATTCCGATTGAGTTAAACGGCAAGCTTAAGTGCTCTCCTTATCAATCTATTCGTGAGTGTTTTGAAAATAAGCAGACCAATAGCAAATTAGTCAATGATGCCATTGAGTCTCGTTTTGGTCAGATCAACATTAAAAGTAACGTTAACAAATTCAATGTCAACTCAGCGATGATGGATTACGATGGGAATGTTACCTACAATGTTTCATTCAACTTATTTGTTCAGTACAACGAAGATATCAATGCCCAGATCATCAAAGAAATTGGTGTGGAATCGTTCGATGTTAAGTTAGTCAGTAATAAGGCTGCAAGCTTCTACATCAATGGAGTGCCTGTTGGTGAAGGGATTAATGTGATGGTTAACATTCCTAAAGGCCAGCATTCGATTCTGGCGAGATACAACGGCCAGCAAGAGTCTACAGTACAAAATATCACCGATGCGGTCAGCCTGACTTACAATTTTGAAAGCTAATAATTTTTGAACGCTGATTAAAATTGTAAGCGAACAGCCAGATAAAAACGGGAAAATTTGATCCCGCTGCAAAAACTAATCGCTTATCGATAAAAATATAAAAAAGCCAGCTAACTTTTTAGCTGGCTTTTTTAATTGTATTCCCTTGAATAAACGAAATTTTATCTTTAATTCGTGTGGTTTTACAGTATGTTCACTCGCATTAGAGTTCAGGGAAGGGAAACAATAGCCTTTGTTTTTTTGTTATCTTTATACCGATTTATTTAATATAACCTTGCAAGGAGCCATTGTGGGCAAAGCGTTACTTTTTTTCTTTTTCTTATCCAGTGCTAGTTTTACCGCGACTGCAACAATCAACACGGCCAAACTGGATCCGGAAAATATCCAAACGGCATCAGTCAGTACCTATGTCACTGACATGAAATCTGGCAAAACCCTCTTTGAGAAAAACGCCGATGTGGTGATGCCAATAGCATCGTTAACTAAGCTTATGACGGCCATGGTGGTGCTAGATGCAAAGTTGCCCCTGAACGAAAAAATTACATTCACAAGATTAGATAAAGAACGGATGTACAACGGCTACTCTCGCATCCGAATGGCGTCGCAACTCAGTCGCGGTGAGACTATTCGCATTGCGCTGATGTCATCGGAAAATCTGGCGGCAGCGGCACTCGCCGGAAATTACCCTGGCGGTTACGACACCTTCATCGATGCCATGAACAATAAAGCAAAATCACTCGGCATGGCAGATACAACCTTTGTTGATAGTTCAGGTCTTAGCCCTGAAAATGTATCAACCGCTGACAACTTAGCAAAAATGGTTCATGCCGCTTATCAGTACCCGGAAATCCGCAAATACAGCACCACTGCCGTGCATACCGCTTACTTCAAAAAGCCAAAATACAAACTGGGTTATACCAATACCAATCTATTAGCGCGTGGCAAAAAATGGGCGGTAGAACTGAGTAAAACCGGTTACCTGGATGTTGCTGGGCACTGTTTGGTAATGATTACTAAAATTGAAGGCAAGAAGATATTAATGGTCATGCTTGATACTCAGGGGAAATTGACGCCTGTAGGAGATGCAGGACGTATCAAGAAATGGTTGCAAACGGGTAATAGCGGTGATATTTCGGATTCTGCTATTCAATACCAAAAAACAAAGCTAACGGATCTGACTGACTAAGCCAGCTTGAGTGCGCACGATGAGGCCAGTTTACTTTAGCTGGCTTTTTTTTTGCTGGGTATGGTGGGTTTACTTGCTTCATATCGGTCAACGACAAATGATGCCATGAGCTTGATCGCTTCTTGGGCTTCACTCAGCTGATAAAACAACGGATAAACATGCGGAACACCTTTAACCACATTAATAGACACATCCCCTTCCGCTTCAGCAATCTTTGCGGCTAAGCGAATGGAGTCATCCATTAAGACTTCCTCCGTACCAGCGGTAATAAAAATCGGTGGTAGATCGTGCAGTGCCGCATAGTAAGGAGAAACATCAGGATCGCAGGGGTTATGATTGCCTATATAGTTATTACGCATCAGCAGCAGGCTGCTCAAGTCAAAGAAAGGGTCATCTTTGCTCTTGGTAAATGCAGACTCTCCAGTCACGGCCATGTCAGTCACAGGAGACAATAATATTGCTCCTGCAGGCATAGGTAAATTGGCGTTTCGCGCACGAATTAAAGTTGTTAGGGCTAAATTGCCACCAGCTGAATCCCCGGCAAAAATAATCTGATGAGGTAAATAGCCTTTGATCAGCAATGTCCGATACACTCCATAACATTCGTCAGCAGCCGCTGGATAGGGCCTTTCCGGTGCCAGACTATAGTTCACCATTAAACCTCGTGACTTCGTGGCATTGGCAAGCCTGGCAAGAAAAGCATTATGGATGTTGGGGCTATGGAAACAAAATCCACCGCCATGGAAATACAGAATAATTTTATTGCCACTGCTGTTTGGCATATCAACCCAGTCACAACCTACATTAGCGAACTTAGCCGAGGTCACAACCATATTTTTCGGCATACTGATGAGTGCGCCGTAATTATCAATGCTAGAAATTAATTCACGCATTTCTATGGTTGAGTTACAACGGGCAAGCCGTTGACGCATGACACGGGATAAGAGTTTATTAAAGGCTCTATTACGCCAGCTATCCATAACTCCAACCTTGTTAACATAAAAAGTTAATAACCGAGCTAATTACTAATTAAGGGTTAGATAACCCGTTTAGTCAATGTATGGCAGTAAAAATTCTATCGACTAACAACGCCGTCACTACTTCTATGCCGTCGCTAACCTCATGCCAGACGACTCCATTTGATTAACCAACCCCATAGAAAAAAGGCGCGCGTGCATGGCCCACGCGCAACCTAAAAAGACATATATCCTGAAGGTGTGGTTATATGTCTTGCCGGGTTACAGTATCATCTGGCTGGCTTGATGATACATAACCCTGCATTGGCAGCTACTCTACTTCTGCCAATTTTTCGACAGCTAGTGTCAGCTTGTCGATTTTCTCATCCATACGTTCTAGTTTTTCACGGTCAACGCCACTTAGGCGGTAGAATAGATCATTCATGCCCGCTTCTACTTCATCAGAAGCCTTCTCGGCATTTTGACCAATGCACTCTTTCGCTTGGGTTTCTACTTCTTTCCCGCGCTCTACCAGTTCATCGAACGCAGTAGACGTTTTCTCATTTAACTGCTGAGCTTCTTCAAGTGTGCGGCTATAAAGGCCCAAGCCTGCTAACCAAATATTGCGCGCAACACCTTCACCACTTTCAACGACATTCTTCGCCGCTTTCACTACTGTTTTATCGATCATAATATTATCCCCCTGCGCTTAAACGCTGGTCTGTGTAATGAAACTATCGCTATGTGTTCACTAGATGCCTGCTCATTGATTGTTGGTAGACTTCCTGCGAACTCAGCGTACTTTAAATTCACTTTCGCTATTTTATTACCACCTGACTCGTCAGCACCTGATGTTTATGCTTTTTCCGATGCAGGCTTAACTTCCATCTTTTCCGCTACAGGTTTAGCTGCGGTTTCGTTCTTTACCGGCTCAGCCATTCTTGGTTTCTCAGAAACAACTTCTTTTTTGACAGCAGTGTCTTTTTTAACAGCTGTCTCTGTTGTTTTCGCCGATTTACGACGTGCAACGCCTGATTTCTTTCCTTGTGCTGCAGGGGCTTTTGCTGTCGTTGGTTTTGCAATAGCTTTTGCCTGTTCTGGCTTAGCTGTCTGCTGACGCTCTAACAGCGATTCAATACTGGCTGTTAATTGATCAATCTTGTTATCGACACGATTCAAACGCTCATTATCGATACCGATAAATTTCTGCACCATCTGATGAACGCGTTCTTCGATCGCAACAGATGTTTGATTACGTGCAGTATGCACACGTTCTTTAGTTTTTGATTCAACCGCATGTCCGCGCTCTACCAGTTCATCAAACAAGCTTTTACCTTTATCTGATAACTGATTCACTTCATCCGCGCTTTTTGCATAAGCGCCCAACCCGGCTAACCAAATGTTGTAGACCATGGCATCACGTATAACTTTTTTATCTTTGCCTGATTCATACGCAGTCTGTTTAAAGATGCCCATTATTGCGCCCTCCTAATTTCTATTCCATCTGTTGTCAGCCAGTGGTATTTGCCTGACTGCTTATACATAGAATAAGAATTTCAATTAGAATGTTCTTACTAAAAGAGCGATTTTACGCGGGCGAGATCAAATATTTGAATGATTGAATCGGGAAGGTGTAGCGGTATACCTCGGGGCAAGAAGCTAGAATCGAGTAATAAGTATAGAGAAACGAGAATCTAGGTTCTCGTTTCTCGGCCCTCGTCACTAAGACTTGAATTAGTTAGATATTAGCAGTTGGTCCAGCCGTTCCGTGATATGGTTTTCAATCGTAGATGCAAAAAAACTCGCAGCAAACCCCAATTTCAGCTGAATAACAATCTTGCCTTCCTGTGAATGTAAAAATCCACGTGCCGATGAATGGTGAATGACCAGTTTACCTTCCTGCCACGACCAGTTTATACCATATTCCTGCGCCAACTCTTCAGCAATTGTCTCTGACATTTCAACAATATCATCCAGATGAAAATCATGTTCGCGTTCAATGAAAATAGTCACAATGGATTCCATTCAATTAATGCAACTAGTGCAATTACTCTACTTGTATTATAAACATACCTGACAGAGATATCTTTTTCTGTGCCACGGATCGAATACAAGACGATCAACGTACAAATAAAATTAGTGAGTCACAGGGGCATGCTTCGTCGGACTAGCAGACGAGCAACCCTCGTCAATAATATAGCGCTTCCTACTGCAAGCTGGGCACCTATTATCGCACGACGATACGGTTTTTTTTCAGAAGGGGTGGTTAACCCTCCGCACAACAAGCCTACTCCCGCCAACTTTATCAAGCGCTCTTGTGCCCTCAATATCAAATAGCTTCCAAGTATTAATACGATAAAACGCTGCAATTGGGTACACTCCACCGGTAAACCGTGCGATTCACGGACAAATTGTTCGCAATTTTGATTAAATAAATTATAAGGCATGCCTAAGTATTTTTGACCATTGATATAGGCCTGCTCAGGATCCTGCCCAACAATAGAGCTGACAACAATTTCCTTGCCGTCAGCGAACTCTTCCAGTGTATCAAACTGTACCCTGCGTCTTTTTTTCGAATTATGGATCACACTACCTTGTCCGTCCGACATGCCATAGTGCCAGTATGTGCTACAACGAATTTTTAAAACCGTTCCCACGGGATAAAGAACATCTGACATTTCTTACCTCTTACTTTAGACATTGCCGATTTAGCTTATTAAGCATAACCAAATATCGACGTTTCATCGGTGAAATTTGGTTTCAGACTCAATATATCCAAACCTGTCGATAGATAGATTTATAAGCAAAATACATTTTACCTGCTATAAATTTAACTACAGGTGAAATTTGGAAATCAATATTGCGTAACGATATTAATAACTTAAAATCATTGGTAATTGAAAATAATCAATATGAATTATAAATTTTTATTGTTCAGTACAATACTGCTTTCTGGCTGTCAGGGAGCATACCTGCTGGAAGAAACGACAAGCAACCACGACCAATCGAACGATAGTTCGATCATTGATTTGACTTCAGAAACCATAAATCAACACTGTCGTATTGACCACCAGCGACACAGTGGTACTTATGTTGCTACAGGACAGCCACAAACAAATTCACAACAACCTATTTCTGATATTTCAGAGAAAATCGAACCTGATTTGTGGGATATCTTAGCCCGTTCCTTTTCATTGCCTGTTCCCGACAATAAACGTATCCGACAATCTCGTCACTGGTTTGTGAATAATCCATACCATATCAGAACGGTATCCCGACGGGCCGAACCTTTCTTATACCTCATATATGACGAGGTACAACAGCGCAACATGCCTATTGAAGTTGCCCTGTTACCTTTCATCGAAAGTGCTTTCGATCAGTTTGCATATTCACCTCGCTCCGCTGCCGGTCTCTGGCAGATCACCGTGCCGACAGGGAAAACATTCGGCCTGGAATACAGAAAAGGTTACGACGGCGGACGTGATGTTCTAGCGTCAACGGCCGCGGCATTAGATCTACTGGAATACCTACATGAAAAGTTTAACGGTAATTGGCTTCATGCCATTGCCGCTTATAATACCGGTGGAGCGCGAGTCCGAAATGCAATCAAAAAGAATAAATCTGAAGGAAAATCAACTGACTTCTGGGCATTAGAATTACCGAAAGAGACCCGATGGTATGTTCCTAAGTTGTTAGCCATGGCTGACATTATTAAACACCACAAAAAATATGACCTGGATTTCGCAACTATCAAGCCCGAGCCAGCGTTGTCTGAGGTTATTGTAAATACCCGCGTTCAATTAAACGTTTTAGCCAGCCATGCTGAGATCTCAAGTAAAGCCGTGTATGCACTCAATCCTGGCTACACGGCTGGTTATACTCTGGCCAAACGAGATAATCGTATTCTTCTGCCTAAAGACAAAATAGAAGCTTTTTACAAAAATGAAGGGAGTCTTGATTATGTCAAATACAAATTCACAATTCACAACATTCAACCGGGCGAATCATTGAGCGAACTGGCTCAGATCAACAACACAACCGTCTCGCATATAAAACAGATAAATAAGCTATCAGATTCAATTATTATCGCCGGACAGCAACTCCTGATCCCTTTGTTTTATACAGAGTGACGAAAAGTACACGAAATGATCGGCAAGACTCTGACTAACAGTAAACCCCTGCCCATACCACTACGGCATATGATCGTGAATTGCTTCCAGCTCAAGATGAAATAACTCAACATTACCCAAAATCACAGCAATGGGATTAACCGTTTCATACTATCGCAACAATATTGCTGAGTTTTGCATGCCTTTTTGTTTTAAATCATTCAACTCTGGGGGCCATTAGCGTTAATGTTGCATAACCCCTACAAATTGGCATTTGACTTGCTTATACATGTCTAATTAGCGTTGTTAAGACCGCGATGTAAATTGGGTTACCTATCAACTCTTAGCCATTTTTTACCGTAACTTGTCCATCAACAAAAATAATAGTGACTTAACGTCAGGATGATTAATGAAATTTATAAAGCCAACACTCGTTATTTTAAGTATTGCTTCAGCAACCGCCGCTCACGCAGCTGAAAACATGACTATTCGCCTTGCGACAACAACAAGTACTTACCATTCAGGTTTACTTGATCACCTGTTACCAGAATTCAAAAAAGATACGGGTTACAATGTTGAAGTCTTGGCCGCCGGTACCGGTAAATCATTGCGCATGGGTGAGAACGGCGATGTTGATTTGGTGATGACACATGCGCCAAAAGCAGAAGCAGAATTTGTTAATAACGGTTTCGGCGTACTGCCTCGTAAATTGATGCACAATGATTTTGTCGTGGTTGGTCCTGATAGCGATCCTGCGAAAATTACGGGCGGAAAGGATGTTGTTAAAGCGCTGACTCGCATTGCCTCATATAATGCGACGTTTGTTTCTCGGGGCGACGATTCCGGCACACATAAAAAAGAACTGAACCTATGGGCACAAACCACAATCGAACCTGACTTCGGTGGGTATAAAGCCGTAGGCCAAGGTATGGGCCCGACCCTTAATATGGCGTCAGAACTACAGGCATATACTATGACTGACCGTGGTACTTGGCTGGCATACCAGAATAAGCTAGATCTGAGAATCATGGTTGAAGGTGATAAGCGCCTGTTTAACCCGTATCAGGTTATTCTGGTTAACCCAAGTCGCTATCCGGATATTAACTACCAAGGCGCAAAAACATTCAGCGATTGGTTAGTTAACCCGAAAGCAAAATCTATGATTAACAACTACAAACGTCAGGGTCATCAGTTGTTCGTTGCAGATGCTATCACGCAGTAAACCTCTATCAACACACTCACTTGACGTGGATAACATTACGAAACAATGGATATTTGGCAGACAACCCAACAAGCTGTTCAACTTTTATTTAGCGGTGATATGGCATTATGGGGAATTGTGGGGGTGTCATTTTCCGTCTCTTTGCTGGCAATTGGAATTGTGCTGTTACCAGCATTGGCGATAGGGTTTGCTCTCGCCTACGGGAAGTTTCCGGGACGCTGGCTGATCCTTTCGCTGTTTAATACCTTCCAGTCGATCCCCACGGTGGTAATCGGCTTGCTGCTCTACATGTTATTGTCACGCTCAGGCCCGCTGGGTGACTGGAAAATGTTATTTACCCAGCAAGCCATGGTGTTGGGGCAGACTCTGATCTGTTTTCCGATTTTAGTCTCAATGATGCACGCCGCATTTCAAAATAGTGATCGCCGGGCATGGGAAACCGCCCTGACCTTAGGCGCTAGCCTACCGCGCGCTTTTACCAGCCTGATGTGGGAAAGCCGCTTTCCTTTATTTGCCGCAGTTATTGCCGCTTTCAGCCGTATTATTACTGAAGTTGGCTGTTCGATGATGGTCGGTGGTAACATTTTAAGCTCAACCCGAAATATTCCTACCGCAATAGCCCTCGAAAGCTCTAAAGGAGCGTTTGCACAAGGCGTTGCCCTTGGCATGGTATTATTAATTCTGGCGCTGGGGCTAAACTTCTTTTTATCTGTTGCGCGTGGCAAAGCCCACTTGCGTACCAATTAAGCAGGAAAACAGGTGATGGCACAAATTTCCATTCAGGCACATGATCTTTCGATGCGATTTAAAGATCGCCTGCTATTTCACATACCGCAGCTCAGCCTTGGGCCCCAAGAGGCGGTCTATTTAACTGGCGATAATGGTGTTGGTAAAACCACCCTGCTCAAAATTCTTTCCGGGCTGCAAAGGCCAACGACAGGCCGGATCAACCTGCGAAATCAGTCATGGCTGTCCCGCCTGTTCAGAGGTGAGAGCAAGGGCGGTGTTATATATATGCACCAAACCCCCTATATGTTTGATGTTTCTGTGTTTGAGAATGTCTGCTATGGTCTTAAGTTCGCCATAAAAGATCGCAGAACGCGCCGAAGTGAAGCCATAAATGCTTTGCGTATGGTAGGGTTAGAGACTCTGGCTGACGAGCATATTTCAGTGCTTTCAGGTGGTGAAAGACAGCGTGTGGCGATGGCACGGGCCTGGGTATTAAAACCCAGTGTATTGCTGATGGATGAATCAAGTGCCAGTCTGGACAGTGAGTCAATTGAACGGCAAGTGCATCTGACAGAAGATCTGCTGGAGAGAGGTTCAAGCGTGGTGATCACCAGCCATCAGCAAAATGCGCTCACCGCTTTATGCCGCCGCCAATGGACAATTACTAATACAAAACTAGTTGAACGAGCGGATTTACAGCTCGTACATGAGGACAAGAACAACTATGCCTACGGCTGAACAAACAAGTTGGGTCATTTTAGCTGGCGGACAAGCCAGCCGTATGGGAGGCCATGATAAAGGGCTCGTTGAACTCGCAGGCAAGGCCATGATCGAACATGTGATCGAAGCGCTAAAACCACAGACATCATCGATCATCATCAATGCCAACCGCAACCGCGGCCGTTACCAGGCTTATGGTTCGGTGTTCGGCGATAATATTCAGAATTATCCCGGCCCATTAGGTGGCATGCACGCAGCGCTACACCATATCGATAACGAATGGATTGGCTTTGTTCCCTGCGACTGCCCGCGGCTCCCTTCTGACTTAGTTACTCGCATGGCCAATGCTTGTCAGGAAGATACTGATATTGCCGTTGCCCACGATGGCGATCATATTCAGCCAGTGGTGACACTCATTAACCGCCGTATCTTGCCCAAACTGGAAGCTTTCCTTGCTAATGGTGATCGAAAGATCATTCTCTTGTATCGCCAGTGCAACATGATCACCGTGGATTTCAGCGATCAACCGAATGCATTCGTGAATCTCAACACACCAGAAGAATTACAACAATTTGGACAACGCTATGAGTCAAATTAACGCCTCTCTTCCACTACTCGGTTTTGCGGCCTTCAGCGGTACAGGAAAAACCACCTTGCTTGAAGCAATGCTGCCTAAACTTGTCAAACATGGTATTCGGGTGGCGGTAATAAAACACGCCCACCATAATTTCGATATCGACCAAGAAGGTAAAGACAGCTATCGCTTACGCAAGGCCGGGGCCGGTCAGATGCTGATATCTTCTCGCTATCGTCGCGCACTGGTGACTGAAACACCTGAAGAGGAAGCCAGCCTGCCCTACCTGATTTCCCAGCTGGATCAAACCCAGCTGGATCTGATTTTGGTTGAAGGTTTTAAAAAGCTCAGTTTTCCAAAAATCGAATTACATCGGGAGGAAGTCGGTAAACCCTGGTTACACCCCGACGATTCCAACATTATAGCGGTTGCAGCCAATGTGAAAGCGGATACCACATTGCCAACAATGGATATTAACAATCTGGATCAAATCACCGACTTTGTCGTCAACTTTGCCAGGCAAGGTAATGCCATCAAAGAGCAAGATCAGAAGCAAGGTTTAGCCTGCAGCGACTTTTCCCCTTCCGGCATGCTCTCGGTCGATGACGGGCGCCAGTGCATTCTGAGTCAGATTGTTCCACCAGCATCCGTTCAATCGGTCCCGCTTAAAGAAGCGTTAGGACAAATTGCCGCACACGACATTTTGTCGCCCGTCAATGTACCTCAGCACACCAATTCTGCGATGGATGGTTATGCCATTCGCGGTGACGACTTGTCAGGCAGCGATGAGTTACAAAGCGGAGGTGTATTAACAAGCAAGATCTATCAGGTGGTGGCACACGTCATGGCTGGCCATAGCTATGATCAACCTCTGCAAAAAGGTCAGGCTGTGCGCATTATGACCGGCGCGCCCGTGCCGGAAAATGCCGATACCGTGGTAATGCGCGAGCAAGCAACAGAAGACAGTGACACCGTCACCTTTGACATGGCGAAATCAGCTATTTATCCGGGACAGAATGTTCGTCTGGCGGGTGAAGATCTCGCCATCGGTCAAACCGCGATTGCTAAAGGAACGCAAATCTCGGCCCCAGAACTGGGAATGATTGCCTCGCTGGGTATTGATAACGTCACCATCAACGCCCCGATTAAAGTCGCGATTTTCTCGACCGGTGATGAAGTGCAGCAGCCTGGCGAAGTTCAGAAAGATAACTGTATTTACGATTCCAATCGCTACACCCTGCACGCAATGCTGACTCAGATTGGTTGCGAAGTGATTGATTTCGGCATTATTGAAGACAGCGAAGCGTCACTTGAAGCCACTCTCACCCAAGCCAGCCAACAAGCTGATTTAATTCTGTCATCGGGCGGGGTTTCTGTTGGCGATGCAGACTATATAAAAACCGTATTGAACAAACTGGGCGAGGTCAACTTCTGGCGTATTGACATGCGTCCGGGACGTCCGCTGGCCTTTGGGCAAATCGCACAAACGCCTTTCTTCGGCCTTCCGGGCAACCCCGTTGCCGTCATGGTTGTCTTCCTCCAGTTTGTCGAACCCGCCATTCGTAAACTTCAAGGTATCGAAAACTGGCAGCCACAAATATTGAATGCCGTCGCAGCAGAGTACCTTCGCTCACGCCCGGGGCGAACAGAATACACCCGTGGTATCTACAGTCTGGATGCAAACGGTAGATTGTCGGTGAAAACAACGGGGCAGCAAGGTTCAGGGATTTTACGGTCAATGCGTGAGGCTAACTGTCTGATTGAGATTGTGCCTGAACAACCAGCTGTGGAGGTGGGTGAAACGGTTCGGGTGATACCGCTGATCAGTCGAATCTAATACCAATCGGGATAATTGTCCCGATTGGTATAACACTGCAAACAATTTTATTAGCTCTCAGCAAGCGATGATAACTCATCGCTTACTGAGTGCTTTTTTTGTTTGCAGCTTCCGTGCTGCTTTATTTTTCCTGAGCTTCTACACGTTAGAAGATGTTATATGTGCTATAGCGTATTTTACGTACGAATTTTGCACTATTTTAATAAACCTCAGATAAAGCAACCCTAGCCTAAAATTCGATATTGCTTTGTTTTTATTGTCATTGCGAAACGCATCATACATAACTATTCGATTTGTTGCACTTGGAAAATCACATTTTTGAATGCTGATTCATCAAAGCAATCAAGCATCACTCATAACAAATGCGACTCATTTCGGCAAAGTTCAAACTAAAGAAAGATAAAACCTGTCACATTGCACTTAATTGATACTCTTTTTTAGCAAAAAAACACGACCGTATTGCACAAAACCCCTGATATCAGGATCTTAAAAACAAAAATCCATCCGATGACTTAGGTATCTGCTTAAACATGTTTTGCCAACAGGTTGGGCTGTTTATTCATTTCTCTGTCATACTTAACCTCCAAGGGGCAAAGTTCATCTGGCTAGACCATTTGTTGCTTCTTCTCATGTACAATAGTCGACAGTGTAATGATCAAGGTATTCATAAATTAAGCATGTTTTTAGATTCGTATTATTCAGAACAGAACGGTGAGTATTCTTTTACTCGTGAACAGGCAAGCCACTTCGCAAAAAAAATTGCAGGTGATTTCAATCCAATTCATGATGAAGACAATAAACGTTTTTGCGTACCTGGTGATCTGCTGTTCTCTGTTGTGCTTTCAAAAGCAGGTCTGAGCCAAAAAATGCGTTTTGACTTCGCCGGTATGATTAATGACAGCATTGCTGTAAGTCTCGATACCAAATCTGATACCGAACTGTCGTTGGTGGATGCTAAAGGTAAAGAATACCTGCATATCACCCGCGAAGGTAACACCACTACGAATCAAGATTTAATTGCACAAGTGACAAAAAGTTATGTGCAGTTTTCGGGGATGAACTTCCCGCACATCATGGTTCCTCTAATGGAATCGAAACAAATGATGATTAATCCAAGCCGTCCTCTGGTGATCTACGAAAGCATGGAACTGGATTTTACCCGTTTAGATCTCACTGCACCGACGGTTGAACTGACCGATTCTGAAATTGATGTTGATGGCAAACGTGGTAGCGTGACACTAAAATTCTGCTTTAAGGAGAATGGCGAAGTTGTCGGCACGGGCCGTAAGCGTATGGTCATGAGTGGACTTAAGCCGTATTGCCAGAATGACATTGACGATCTGGTAAACCGCTTCAATGAGCGGAAAGACCTCTTCTCAGGCATTGCCGCCTAATTATTTTAAAAGCCTGTGTTTATCACAGGCTTTTTTCTCTTCCGGTGAATATCCTCTGGAACATAAAACATCAATTGGCAACACTTTCTACGCAAATAACGGGCTCTTGATACCCCACATGCAACCCCTCTTCTGCAAGTTCACCGACAATATCTTCATTCACTTCAACAAACGCTTCACTGATTTTATCGCAGATCACTTCACCACCAAGTGTAAGCGCAACCGCAGAAAACCATGGGCTTAACTGAATCCCCCCTTCGCTCAGCGCCTGATGCAGATGTTTCATGTCTTTGCGGACAATATTGATGATAGTCTCGGTCAAAGAACTTGCTATTCCGAGTCCCCGGTATTGTGGATCTACAAATACTGTATGTAGCGAGAGCTCATAGCATAATTCATCGCAAGATAAAGCAAAGCGATGATCTTCGATATAGCGACTAAAGCTTGCCATTGCGATCACATCTCCACGATGATAAACCATCAGACATACGTCACTATCAGGCTCTAAATGTCGCGTAAGAGGTGATGGTGATGCGGGTAAATCATCGGAAGAAGGCCGAGCACTATTACTATCCATTAGATCTTTAAGTGCCGCTGTACTCTGCGAGAGCGATAATAAAACGGTGATCGTATCAACCGCCGGGATGGGTTCATCGAGCTGGCTCATTGCCAATGTGGCAATTGGGAGCAAAGACAATCGATCTAAGTAGGCCCTGCGACGATGGCCAGTACTGAAGACGTTTTTCGTTTTGTCGATAATAAATACATCTTCATCACCTTCTTTAGCTTCGGTATCAATAATATACCTCTTACCTCTGGCGACTTGACCAGAAGACCCGGAACTTGACGCCTTGACAGTCAATGATATCGCCGAATAAACAGCCTCTGCCCACATTTTATATGTATCAACAAGCTCTGCACTTATGCCGTCATGCTGCAACACATGATATCGGTACTGATTCATACTTTTACGTCTTCCTAGATGCCAATTCACTCGCTGACATTGTACGAAAATAAAAAAATCAAATATGTTGATCCTGCACTTACAGGCAAAAAATGTATTCTGAGATCTGATAACTGGCATTAGCGAGAGTTGTTTGCTAAATTTTAGCCGTTATCACCGCGACTCAGTTAAGTGTGATGTCATTCAAGTTTTATAGACCCATAGAGGAAATATTGATGATTGTATTAAAAACTAACCGGGCACAGCGAGACGTTTAAATTAAGCCTCTCCTTTTTTGCCCGGCCACTTAGCCGGGGCCTCAATTGCCCCTGATGATATTACTCAGTTCAGACGCATTATTTGCGTCAGGGGTTTCAAATAATGACAAACTCTATTTCTCTGCCTGAACTAGGCTGGAGACCTTTTTTTCAACAACAACTTTCCTTAGACGAATTTGAACAAGCTCGTATTATGCGTGTAATGGCGCAGCATCGCAGCCAGTTAGAGCTGATGACAGAGCAAGGCGGCTTTTACTTACCTGTTACTCCGTCTATGCCTGCGGTAACGGTGGGTGACTGGCTGTTGGTCGACAAGCAAGGACACTTTATTCGTTTGCTCGACCGTATCTCTCAGTTCAGCCGTAAGGCTGCTGGCAGCAAGATCGATACACAGTTGATTGCAGCGAACGTAGATACCGTGTTTATCATCAGCTCTCTCAATCATGACTTCAATCTGAGCCGAATTGAACGCTATCTTGCACTTACCAATGAAGCGGGCGTTGAACCTGTTATCGTTCTGACCAAGGCAGATTGTTGCGACAACCCTCTACCGTTTGTGCGACAGGTTCAAGAGCTTGATCCTATGCTGCTGGTTGAGGCGGTAAACTGCCTCGATCGCAATAGCGTCACCGTGCTAGAGCCATGGTGTCAAACAGGCAGAACCGTTGCGTTTGTGGGTTCATCTGGCGCAGGAAAATCAACTTTGATTAACTCCCTGCAAGAGAAACAAGCCCAAACAACCGGTGATATTCGTCACGACGACAGTAAAGGACGCCATACCACTACCTCACGATCATTACATGTAATGACAGCGGGTGGATTACTTCTCGATACCCCGGGAATGCGCGAACTACAGTTGTCTGATTGTGAACAGGGACTAACCGCAACTTTTGCTGATATCTACTCACTTGCCGAACAATGCCGCTTCTCTGATTGCCATCACCAAGGTGAGCCAGGATGTGCGGTTCGCGAAGCGATTGACAGCGGAGAATTGAACGAACGCAGGCTGGTCAGTTACCTCAAGCTCAATCGAGAGCAGGCAATAAACGGTGCGAGTATTGCTGAAAAACGAGCTCGCTCTCGAAATTTAGGTAAGTACTACCGCTCAGTTCAAAATGAATCACGGAAAAGAAAGAAGGGATAAATAATCCTGCTCCTCCCTCATCCTGAGGGGGAGCACTCGCAACCCAAACATCTGATTACTCAATTCATTTCAGACACATAACAACAAAGAAATACGCCCTGTTGCATCCTCTAGTCGCGTTCGTTTCTTTTGGCGTACCATATAAAACGCATGAAACATCGCCTAGTTGATACTGAATGGCAAAAAATGACACTTTTTTTACGTTATCACGGATACCCTCTGATAAAATTCAAACCCGTTTAATAACAAAACCATAAAATGTTAACTTCTTCATTCATTCCTAAAAAAATACCAGGGATCATCGCCCTATCCCTTTTTACGGTATTGATGGCCGGTGTACTGGTCTTTTTTCCACAACCTGCTTTTACAACAGAGGTTAATGATCTGACAGGCTTGCTCTTTACCCTGCTCACTGATTCTGCGGGAAGCCCCTACTTTCTGATCACCACAGGACTGCTTTGCCTGATCCCGCTTTTCCTGAAATACCCCAAGAAGAAACGCTTCTCCTTATGGATTCAATTCGGCATCTTGTTAATACTTAGCTTTGTCGCTAAAACCGGATTAAAGCACATTACCGAAATCCCCCGCCCGTACAGTTATGAACTGCAAAGCCTTGGACTGGTCGATTCCGTACAGAGCTTTTATCTGTTGGATGATGCGAATAAAGAAGCCGTTGTGGTGAAAGCCGCTGACAATATCAGCCATTGGCGCACTCGTCACTGGCAAGGCGAAACAAACTATTCGATGCCGTCAGGACATACTATTTTTGCTGCCGTTTGCGTTGTCTTCTGGGCAGGCTTTTTCTTACGCCGTAAACAGTTATTACCCGCTTTTATCATCATATTATGGGCTACTGGTGTGGGAACAAGCCGGATCTGGCTAGGTATGCACTGGCCATCAGACCTGTTGGTATCCATAGCTTGTGCCGGGATCTTATATTGTTTAATTCCGGAGTGGGAAGTAGATGGTAAGGAAGATAAGGGATAAATTTTATAAAAAGACTATTTACAGCATTTAAAAAGCCCTCTGTGTGAGGGCTTTATAAAAACTGGAATTTTAAGATGAGGTAACAATTACACGTTAACACTATGTTCGTACTCAACCACCAATTGGTTACCGTCATAGCGCACATTTTTAATGTCACCATCAAGAATATAGGTATTTGTCACGGTGACTGAATTTGGCATTGACGCCCCCATTTGCTTTCGCAACGATGGCAAAGTCAATACCGGATCAACAGACATGAAGCTACAGAACTGGCTTACAAACCGATGTTCAAGAGACAACTTGCCTCGTAAAATATCAGAGAAGATAAGCTGACTGATCCCTAACCGTTTCGCCATTTCGATTTGGGTCACTCTCATCTTGGCCTTATAGCTCATCCATGTGTCATGTAAGATTTTTCTATCTTGTTCTGTATACTGCATCCCAAATTTCCCCGCGCAACTTTTTACTTATTATGATATTAAAGCGTAAAGAAGCTCATGCAATGTCAGGGGAACGTAAGGCTTGTAACCTGAAAGTTGCAGCCCGATATTGTTGCCGGGCTTTTTCACCTTTAAAAACGATCAGCGCGCTTCAATACGAGAAAACAAAGCCCGGTTGGGATCGCTCTGTTGCGCCCACTCGGGATCGACTTCGCGTTTTT
Organism: Photobacterium sp.; assembly: GCF_057456235.1. Classification (NCBI taxonomy): domain Bacteria; kingdom Pseudomonadati; phylum Pseudomonadota; class Gammaproteobacteria; order Vibrionales; family Vibrionaceae; genus Photobacterium; species Photobacterium sp. The sequence goes on from NZ_JBVCPH010000003.1 coordinate 306,503, forward strand.
CAAAATAAACTTGTAAGCCGTTAAAATAAGTAAAGGCGGTTAATTCTGAATCTCGCATAAAATGTTCAAAGAAAGCATCCTCCTGCTGAGCCAAATCGCCTAGCGTTGTAATACCCCGCTGTAATGCCCACTGAATCGCGTGCGGTGAAATCACCGTGCGATATAACATCAATTCTTCAATCTCTGACAACGCTATCTCAAATAACTGATCAGTTTGCGTATGAACTGACAGTTCGTGCTCTGCGGCTTCTTGTTCTGCCAATAGTGCTCTCAGGCTCGCGATACTAGTTTCACGTTCAGCGGCTGAATAACCATAAGTCGTTTTACAAAAACGAATTGCATAGGCTAATTTTTGACGGCCGACAAGCTCAACGACTTCTTCCAGGTAAGGTTGAGGTATATTATAGGCCTTGGCCAGTTGCTCAACTGCCTGTACCAGACCGGTATAGATGATGCCATTAAACTCAAGCTGAAAGGCATTGTTAATACCCATAACTGGCACACCGTCGATACTCACGGGCCAACCAGGGTAATTCACCCGTCCTTTTGCGATTTCAAACATCATCCAGGCACTGTCGCGAAAACCTTCAAATGCTCTGCCTTCCAGCTCTGAATCTTTCAGCTCTTCTTTTGTCCAGTTCACACCTATTTGCAAGTGTTTCTCATAACGATTGTGAAGCTTTTCTTTCACTTTATCGCGTAATAAGTCCAAGCCACTGACCTTAATGGATTTACATAACGTAAAACACTCCTGACAGCTAGGGATCATAATCGGTGATAGTTGCTGCTCATAGTTAGGGGAAGCCATGAATGGATAAGATTCATAATACGGTTCACCACAAAACCAGCAGGTGTGACGAAACTCAAAAGGAACATCAATGGATTGATAAGCTGTTGTCATATTTTTTTATACTTATTAATGCAGCCCAGCATTACTAACCGGGAATATTTCAATCATTATGCAAACCATCCCATCTTTTCACAAGCCTGAGATCGTCAGGTTTTACCGACTCAAATATAAATTTAGCATTATCTACACACATTTTTTGCCAAAGACCCGAGTAAAACGTTAAAATACGTCCCCCCTTTTCTTAAAGAGTGTGATTGAATGTCTGAACAGAAGCGAAAGGCACTGAAAAAAATTGCAAAATGCCTAGAGCTGGGTAACTCTGCGAACATCAACGAAGCCGCACAAGCCATTCGTATGGCACACCGTCTGATGCTGAAATACGGCTTAGATAAAGATGACATTGAATTCATCAAGATGGGGAAAACCAAGTCTGCCACCTTGTTACCAGCAGACATAAGTACACAAATTCTTAAGATCATTCGTGGTATCAACCGTCGCTTTGGTGTCGAATGTGTCTTGACCAATCACAAAGGGCTTAAAAAAGCCGAATTCATCGGTGTCGCTGAGCGAGCCATTTTTGCCGCTTTCGCTTTTGATATTGTCTACCGTGAAATGAACCAGCAAACAGGTCAGTTCCGCAATAGCTTCGCCGGAACGGGAACCAGCACGACCGAAGTTACCCGTCGTGTTTCTTCTTTCCTCGCTGGCTGGCTGGAAGGCGCACTGGAAAAGTTACCCGTGCTTAATACTGATGATGACCATGATCAGCGCATGTCGAATTATATCGATAAACAGTTTGAAAACCTTGATCGTGAAACATTTAAGCAGCAGCTCCAGGAAGCAATGAAAGGGATCACTGACGACTATGAAAAAGGCATGAAAAAAGGCCGCAGTATTTCCGTCAATCGTCCTGTTGGTGGTTCAGCGACCAAGCAAGATGTGAAACTATTAGAATAATGATTTTGATCACTGTAAGTATTATTTCATCACAAGCGAACTCATAATCTGACTTCATATTATCAGTAGCAAGTTCTGCGATTTATTATTACAACTTCGCATTGCTGCCTATATTTGATGGCTAAATATAGGCAGTTATTAGGCTCTTCCTCTTCTTTCTAAATTAACTCACGTTTAGGTGGATTAAAAAAGAAGCAAGTGAAAGCAATTCTTCGCCATATTGCAATGAAATGGGATGTATCTCGCAATTCTGTGTTAACATCAAATAAAATCCCATAAATCCCGTAGCCTTCACACATGAAATTTCCTGGTCAGCGTAAATCAAAGCATTACTTCCCTGTTAATGCCCGCGATCCATTAGTTGCTCAAATCCAGCATGATAATCCACTTGCACGTACCCATCTAGTCGGTGTTGGTCAAACCATTGTTGATATTGAAGCACGCGTTGATGATGAGTTCTTAAACAGGCATTCTCTGAGTAAAGGCCACTCGTTAGTACTTGATGAAGATAAGGCCGAACTACTTTATCAAGAGCTAAAAGAGCAGGATCTCATCAGCCACGAATATCCTGGCGATACTATCGGTAACACGCTGCACAACTACTCGGTGCTGGCCGATGACAAGTCAATTTTGTTAGGTGTGATGAGCCAAGATCTTAAAGTCGGTTCATATGCGTATCGCTACCTGTGCAAGACTTCAAGCCGAATGGATCTGGATTATTTACAGCCTGTCGATGGCCCAATTGGGCGCTGTTATACATTGATCACCAAAGATGGCGAGCGTACATTTGCCATTAACGAAGGTCAGATGAACCAGCTTCTTCCTGACAGCGTGCCTGAATGTGCCTTTGAAAATGCCTCTGCACTTGTCCTTTCATCTTACTTGGTACGTGGCAAAGCCACCGATCCGATGAAAAATGCTGCGCTAAAAGCCATTGAGCATGCAAAGAAACATGATGTCCCTGTTGTTCTAACCTTAGGTACAAAATACGTCATAGAAGACAAAAAAGAGTGGTGGATTGAGTTCCTCAAACAACATGTCACCTGTGTCGCGATGAACGAAGAAGAAGCTGAAGCACTTACCGGTGAAAAGGATCCTCTGATTGCCGCAGACAAAACGCTAGATTGGGTTGATATGGTGCTATGTACCGCAGGCCCTGTTGGTTTATATATGGCGGGTTACACTGACGATGCGCTCAAACGTGAGTCAACCCTGCCATTACTGCCTGGCCGTATCGCAGAATTCAATAAATACGAATTCAGTCGTCCTATGATGAAGACTGACTGTGAAAATCCAGTACGAGTCTATTCGCATATTGCCCCTTACCTTGGCGGCCCGGTGGAAATTAAAAACACCAATGGTGCGGGTGATGCAGCCCTGTCAGCATTATTGCATGACATGTCAGCAAACCGCTACCATAAGGCCAATGTCCCTAATTCAGGTAAACACAGCGGTAAGTTCCTCAGTTACTCTTCATTCTCGCAGATTTGCCAATATTCTAACCGTGTCAGCTATGAGGTACTCACCCAGCATGCTCCTCGCCTGTCACGTGGCCTGCCAGAACGCGAAGATTGCTTAGAAGAAGCCTACTGGGAACGTTGATCCCAACACGTTGTGAATAAAAAACGGAGCCTTCTGGCTCCGTTTTTGTTTCTATCGCTCAATTAACCAAGCGGCAATCAACACTCATTGATCGCATTGCGAACTCGCTTATCCGATACCGGATATGGGGTGCCGAGTTGCTGAGCAAAGTAGCTTACACGTAGCTCTTCAATCATCCAGCGTATCTCTCTGATCTTTTCAGGTACTGGCTGCCCTTTCGGGATCTTATTCAGCAGCTCTTTATAGTCGTTGACCACAGATTCAATCTTCAGAATATGAACACGATCCTTGTTGGGGTCGATCGGCAGTTTTTCCATCCGGCGCTCAATGGCTTTCATATAACGCAGGATGTCCGGCAAACGCTGCCAACCGCACTCTGTCGCAAAGCCTTTGAAAATCAATCCTTCAATCTGTGCTTTGATATCTGACAGTGCAAACGCCATGCTCAGATCGACCCTGCCCTTCAAGCGCTTGTTAATGTTAAATGCCGTCGTCAGAATAGCTTCGACCTGCTTCGCAACATCAACAACCGTATCGCCCAGCTCCGCACGTACGTATTCTTTGGTCGCCTCAAACTGCTCCGGTTGCCAGATCAATCCGCCCTTTTGCCCGATCAGCTTATCCACACCGCAAGCGATACAGTCATCAATCAAATCCATGACACGGCCATACGGGTTGAAGTACAAACCAAGCTTCGATTTATTCGGCAAGTTCGCATGGAGGTATTTGATTGGCGAAGGTACGTTCAGCAAGATCAGGCGGCGCTGTCCCTGACTCATGGCTGTGCGCTGTTCGTCCTCAGTTTCAAATAACTTAATGCCGACCGAGTCTTTATTATCAACCAATGCCGGGAAAGCCTTCACTTCAAAGCCGCCGCGTTTTTGCTGATAGCATTCAGGTAAAGTACCGAAACTCCAGGTTTTCAGGCCGTCCTGCTCAATGTCGTCGTCCGCAACTTGCGATAACGTTTCCTGGACTTTCTCTTTCAGGCCTTCTTTCAGACTGTATAAGTCTTTGCTCTCATTCAGCTTACGGTTGCGATGATCAACAACCCGATAAGTGATTTTCAAGTGATCAGGCACTTGATTGAGATTCCAGTCTTCACGTAATACTGTTACCCCAGAAATACGCTTCAGTTCTTTTTCTAACGAATCGAGTAATGGCATCGCCATTGGCTCAGCACGCGCTAAGAAAGCATCGGCATAGTTAGGTGCCGGTACAAAGTTACGGCGTACAGGCTTTGGCAGTGACTTGATCAGTGCAATCACTAATTCTTGTCGCAGCCCCGGAATTTGCCAGTCGAAGTTATCCGGTTCAACCTGATTTAAGATCGGGAGCGGAATATGAACCGTGACACCGTCACTATCTTCACCCGGCTCAAACTGGTAACTCAACTTCAGTTTCAAGTTGCCCTGATGCCAGAAGTTAGGGTAATCCAGATCGGTAATATGGCTCGCATCGCCTTTGAATAGCATTTCGCGTTCAAAGTTAAGCAAGTCTTTATTTTCTTTAGATGCTTTCTTCCACCAGCTATCAAAGAAACGACCGGAAACAACCGTATGTTCAATACGCTGATCGTAAAATTCAAAGAGCTGATCATCATCAATCAGAATATCGCGACGACGAGACTTATGCTCAAGCTCTTCGACTTCCCGTAATAACTTGCGGTTTTGATGGTAGAACTTATGTTTGGTTTCCCAATCACCTTCTACCAAGGCCGATCGAATGAAAATCTCACGAGATACCTGCGCATCAATATTGCCGTAGTTAACTTTGCGTTTAGCAACAATCGGAATGCCGTACAGCATGATTTTTTCAAAACCAAACACTGCTGCCTGCTTTTTCTCCCAATGCGGTTCGCTGTAGCTTCGCTTGAGCAAGTGCTGAGCCAGAGGCTCAACCCACTCAGGTTGAATTTTGGCGGCAATACGTCCCCACAATTTCGAGGTTTCAACTAACTCAGCCACCATCACCCATTTGGGCTGTTTCTTGAAAATACCCGATCCCGGAAAAATATTGAAACGGGCATTACGCGCGCCCTGATATTCATTCTTTTCCTGATCTTTAAGCCCGATATGAGAGAGCATACCTGCCAGTAACGCGGTATGAATGCTTTCATAGCTGGCCTCCTGACTATTCAAACGCAAGTCCAGCTCTTTCACTACCTGACTGACCTGGTAATAAATATCTTGCCACTCACGAATTCGCAGGTAGTTGAGATAATCATTTTTACACTGCTTACGGAACTGATTACCAGACAGCGCTTTTTGCTGCTCTTGTACATAATTCCATAAGTTAACAAACGTAATGAAATCCGACTCTTTATCGGCAAAACGATTATGCTTTTCATCAGACGCTTGCTTCTTTTCTGATGGGCGTTCACGCGGATCTTGAATTGATAGCGCAGAAGCGATGATCATCACTTCACGCAATGAACCCAACCGGGGCGCTTCTAAAACCATTCGTGCCAGACGTGGATCGAGCGGTAAACGGGCTAACTGACGTCCCATTGGTGACAGACGCTTGCGCGGATCCGTCGCTTTGGTATTAATGGCACCCAGCTCTTCAAGCAGGCGAATACCATCCTGAATATTACGATTATCCGGCGCTTCTAAAAATGGGAATGCCTGAATATCGCCAAGACCAATATTGGTCATTTGCAAGATAACGGATGCCAGGTTAGTACGCAAAATTTCCGGATCGGTAAATTCCGGACGCGACAGGAAGTCTTCTTCAGAATAGAGACGAATGCAGATCCCTTCCTGCACACGACCACATCGACCTTTTCGCTGGTTAGCACTGGCCTGAGAAATCGCTTCTATCGGTAGTCGCTGTACTTTCGTTCGGTAGCTGTAACGGCTGATCCGTGCTGTACCCGGGTCAATCACATATTTGATCCCCGGTACCGTCAGCGAGGTTTCGGCCACGTTAGTCGACAACACAATACGGCGGCCGGCATGCGACTGGAATACCCGATTTTGCTCACCGGCAGACAAGCGCGCATAAAGCGGTAAGATTTCAGTATCACGCAAATTACGTTTTTCAAGTGCATCAGCAGTATCGCGGATCTCACGCTCACCATTCATGAAGATCAGGATATCACCCAAGCCTTCATCGCACAGTTCATCGACCGCATCGAAAATAGCCTGCAGCTGGTCACGTTCAGACTCTTCTTCTGTCACCGGGCGATAACGCGTTTCTACCGGATAAGTGCGGCCAGACACTTCAATGATAGGTGCGTTATGGAAGTGTTTAGAAAAACGCTCCGGATCAATCGTTGCTGAAGTGATAATAACCTTTAAATCAGGACGCTTCGGTAACAGTTCACGCAAGTAGCCCATGATGAAATCGATATTCAAGCTACGTTCGTGGGCTTCATCGATAATAATGGTGTCGTACTGGTTCAGATAGCGGTCGCTCTGAATTTCAGCCAGCAAGATACCATCGGTCATCAGTTTGACCTGACTGCGATCAGATACCTGATCGTTAAATCGGACTTTGTAACCGACCGACGCACCCAGCTCGCATTCCAGCTCTTCGGCAATACGGCTTGCTACCGTACGGGCAGCCAGACGACGAGGCTGGGTATGGCCAATCATGCCATGAGTACCGCGCCCCAGTTCCATACAGATTTTAGGTAGCTGAGTCGTTTTACCGGAGCCGGTCTCACCCGCAACAATGACTACCTGATGATGCTTAATGGCTTCTGCAATATCATCTTTCTTTTGGCTGACAGGTAACAGTTCAGGATAGCGAATGGTGGGGCGTTGGGTTCTGCGTAACTCAACGGTTTGCATCGACTTGACAATATCTAATGCGATTTCATCGAAAACAGCGTGTTTCGCTTTTTCGTTCTTAATTCTTGCCGCACCCTGCACACGTTTGTGCAAACGAAAACGATCGCGGATCATGCAATCTTTAATTGCGGCTTTCAGCGTTTTTTCATTATTCAAAACGTCTGATTGAGGTGTATTTGACAAACTCAACGGAATTCCTGACTTTTCAATTTGAAAGTAATAAATAGTAATAAAAACAGGTTCGATTCTACCACATTTCTCACACCTGATCCGGCTGCCACAAAAATCATAAATTAAGAAACAAACGAACAGTAAAAAAAATGAAGCAACGAACTGAAGACACAAAAAAGCAGAGTCGGATATACCTACCCAGACTCTGCTTTTGAACACACTTTTACTCGCGACTCGTCATTAGAACCTAGAACCTAGATACTAAATATACGCTTCTTCAGGCAGCCAAACACTCCTTGTCACTATCAGGTAATTCGTCATTAATCAGGTTGGTTAACCAGTGGCGACCTCTAATACGATGTGTCGTCAGTACGACTTTAACTAACTCTTCAGCCAGTATCGCCAGCATCACCCAGTGTAATGGCCAGCCAAGGTAAATACCGGTAAAGATCGCAAGTGGGATACCAACGCCCCATTGCGCAAACAAGTCAATGAATATGCTGTAGCGAATATCGCCGCCGCTTCTCAACACCCCGCCAATACCTACCATATTAAACACTTTCAGGCACAGGCCCAGTCCCAGTACCAAGGTAACATTGATAGCCATTTCCATATTTGGGGCCTCTGTTTTAGCCAGCAAGCTACCGATACCATCCTGGAACAGGATGACTGTCATACCTAGCAACAGTGCGAGCGATGCACTCAGCCCAACAAACCACCATGACTGATGCCAGGCTCGTTGATAGTTCTCTGCGCCCAGTTCATGACCAAGAATGGTTGAAGCCGCTACCGCAAAACCAATAAAGCCAGAGATCAGAACACCTTCAATGGGCGACAACAGACTGATAATGGCCAGTTCTGTCACTCCAAGCTGCCCGATAATGTAATTATAAACCAACAGACCCATCGCCCAGCCACCATCATGAATAATCATCGGCAGTGCCACTGACAAGTACTTCTTACGCGCTTTAGGGACAACAGCATTATCTACATCTTTGGCTTTTGGCAAAATCTCATTATACTTTCGGTAAGTCACCCACAGTAATACCACCGTCTGGATACCACGGGAGATCGTTGTTCCTAACGCGGCACCCGCTACCCCCATCTCAGGGAAGCCATACAGGCCGAAGATCAATAAGGCATTCAGCAGCGCATTGATCAGCACCGCAATCAGCCCCACAACAGTCGGCATTTTAGCCACACCGACAGCACGAAGTGCCGATTCGAGTGGCACAACAATGGCGGTAAAAATGATGCTCCAGCCGCACACAAACAGATACGTTGTGGCATGTTCGACAAAGGCGGGATCATCGGTAATCAAGCTGACAATACTTTCAGGCTCCAGACGGTACAAAAGGGCAAAAGGTATCGTAAAAACAACCGCACAGACCCACGACTGAAGCAAAGTACGACGCACACCATCCATTCTTCCGGCACCGAAAAACTGTGCGGCAAGTACACCAACAGCACCACTTACACCGATAGTTATCAGTAAGTTAAAGAAGAATATCCGATTACCAACGCCGACCGCAGCGATCTGGGATTCACCCAGCTTTGACACCATCATAATGTCGACTAAACCTAAGACGGCAAAAAGCATCGACTGCATCGAAACGGGTATCGCTAAACGCCAGGTTTTATTCCAGAACTCTTTATCTGCGGCCGTTCGCCAATTTTGCATTTTTGCCTCCTTATTATTGTTTTTTGTGTGATGTGATTCATATTCCCAAAGCGTGATGTGAATCATACTCGCAAAGAATGAAAACGACTTATGCTTGCGTCTCAATAACTTTTGCAAAACTATCAAACATCAAAATAACTGATGGAATAAAATCACCTGATGAATTGGCCTGAGCACTTCCAAATTTCTGATCTCTGCCGCACAACGACTATCGATCAGGGTCAGCTTATTGCTTTAGAGAAGCATAAGATTATTCAATGCGGCATAAATTACGCCCGTGATAGCTTCACGATTTACCGTCGTAATCCTAATATGCACATGCTGCTATTCACTTGTTGCGGTGAAGGATGGCTGGAAACTCCGTTAAGAAAATGGAAACTTGAACCCGGCAGTGTTATTTATGTGCCGCCCGGCTATGCCAATGGTTTTGGTATGAACCTAGATGATAAAGAGGGCGCAAATGAGGGCAGCGATGAAAGCAATATCTGGGATATCGCCTGGGTTATGCTCAGCGACAATGGCGAATGGGAAAACATTATGCCGAAAGAGGTGACATACAGTAAAACTCAATGTGGTGATATGTTAAGAAAAACCATCGACTGCCTGCATCAGTCGATGTCACTGCCCTATCCCGTCGGCAATCAATTAGGAAACAGCCTGGTTGAACAGATCAATTTGCTGGTGTCTCACCGGCTACCTACATCAATGCCGACTTCACTGCAGCGTTTAGAGAAAGTGTTTGATCGCGCCAAAGAACAATTTCATCGAAGCTGGCAGGTTTCAGAACTTGCCGAACTTCACCCTTGTTCAGAGCCCCACTTTCATCGCTTATGTCAGCAATACTATGGACACGGCCCCATGGCCCATTTAACACGATTGCGAATGGAATATGCGGCTCGCCTGCTCAGTGCTACTGACTGGCCAATCCAGCATATCTGCGAACTAAGCGGCTATCCTAACCCGGGCAATTTCAGCACCCGTTTCAAAAAATGGAGTTCACTGACACCAAGAGAGTTCAGGCAACGCTTCCGCCACAATCCTTAGCTGTAGCTGACTCTCTAGTAGAAAATCACTCCGCAAACCTTGAATTATGGGAATAAACACCCAAAGTAATGCAATATAGATATACAGTATTCTGTATGACGTTTCGTTCACCAAGAGGCAACTTATGTTTACTCAATTACGTACCCTGTTCCGCAAAGTGATGCTCGAAGGGGGCGAAAGCGGCATTTTTCAAGAGGGTGCGGAGGATAATACCCCTGCAATGAACCTCGCGATGGCCTCACTACTCTGTGAAGTCGCCAATGCCGATCACGATATCGCCCCCCGGGAAGAGTCAGCCAAAATACACTTGCTCGTTCTGCTACTCGATATCAGTGAAAATGAAGCCAAAGAACTGCTGGCTAAAGCCGTTACCCAAAGTAAACAGTCAGTATCATTATTCGATTTCACCACAAAGTTACGTGCTTTGATGCCGGAAGAACGCTTTCAGCTTATTGAAGCTATGTGGCAGGTTGCTTATGCCGATGGCATCGTCGAACCAATAGAAGAAGCGGTCATTCGACAGGTTTCGGACTTAATTTATCTCGAGCACTCAGAGTTTATTCGAGCGAAAATTTCAGCCAAGAATAACGTTAAGCTATAACTGTTTATGACTATGCTAAATTTGTTCAAGTTCCTGCTTGTTCGCTTTCGTTAATTTACTAACAACAAGTGAATATGAACCATTAGCCAAATCAATCAGCATGGATTCCGATACTTCTCCAGAGAGCAAGATCGTGATCCAATGCTTCTTATTCATATAGTAACCCGGAGTAATAGACTCAAACTGGCTTGTCAGTACCTCACCATCAGCAGGCGCACATTTCAATGTAACCCTGGGTATGTCGTCTAGCTGTGAAACAAGCGCAAACATCTTGCCCATCACCTTAAAGACGAGGGCTTCGGGCCCAAAAGGATAACTGGACTCAGAACCCCGCAAACCAGACAGGTAGTTTTCAATATCAACTTTTCCCATTAGACCTAACCTTATGTTGTATATGGTAAAACATATTAACAAAGACGGTTATGGCATGAAAATGAATCAACAACTAAAGAAGCATTTCCTGTTAACTACGCGGGCTAGACCTCACTTCACGCGTAAACAGTTATATGGATTACTTAACCCATTTTTATTCAGCGGCGAACGCAACTTGCCGCAACATTTTCGATTCAACCAGAGTGTCTACTCTATCCGGTATCATCGCTAATTGAGTTTCAGAGATTGAAGATTCGGCATAATAGCCACACCAAGCGTTTCTGCCCGCCACTTTTGCTTTATATAAACCATAATCGGCCAGCTCTAATGCAGTCTGCCAGCTTTCTCGTGATATTGCGGGCTGATCACATATCGGAAAACAGGCAAACCCTGTTGAGATAGTGACAGAGAGAGACTTATCCTGATCAGAGCCAAACCGGAACGCTTCAATACATGTTCTGACTCGCTCTGCCAACTTTTGACTATGGTCCTCTCCCTGACAAGCGGCAACGACTAAAAATTCTTCACCGCCCATGCGCACCACATGATCATTTTCACGGAAAATAGAATTGAGAATATTTGCCAACTGGATCAAAACCATGTCTCCGGTTGCATGGCCATAATTGTCGTTCAACTTTTTAAAATGATCGACATCAATAACCAACAATAACTTTTTCTGGTTGGGATCATGCAGCACATTTCTGCTCACACGTGCCATTAAGCGTTCTAGGTAGCGTCGATTGTGTAATTTAGTAAGAGGATCGGTTAATGCCTCTTCTTCCAGGTTCGCTGAGTGCTCTTTCAGTGCTTGCTGAGTCTTAATCAACCTCTTCGCCATCTGTCGGTATTTATGGTAGAGCAAGGTAATTTCATCACCGTTATTAATTGTTGGCAGCGAAGAGAGTGTCTTCTCATTACCCAATTGATCCATGGAGTTGGCCAGCTCCGACAAAGGATCCAACACGACTTTTTTTACCCGCCGATAAGCAAACCAGGAACAAAATATGCCGACAATAATCAGTCCTAATATGGCGATCATGATTGCTTTCAATGATTCAATAAACCCGGTTCTCTGTTTATCAATTGTTAACGTAAAATCAGCGTCACCTTTGTAGTCGCGAATAAGGGCTTTTGCTCTGATTTCTGTAAGGCTTAGTCTCTTAATATAATAATCAGTACTGATGGTAAGCGATTTTCTGAATACTCCAACCTCATTCAAATCAGCCGGGGAAAAAAGAACAGACTTCTGTAATTGATTGCTAAATTCTTGTGTGAACTGATGATTCAACCAAAGGCCCGTAATGAACCAACCTCGTGAGGGTCCTTTTTTATGACTGGTTAAAACAGGCCTGGCGGCAATAAAAAGAGTACCTAAGTGCGTTGAAAAGTAACCATCTAACCCTTCCGGTGATTGACTTAATTCACTCTTAAACCGTTCAGACCAGACCCCGTCAACTGTCGGCGCTCCCGGGTAGCCAGTATCCACACTGTCAGGTTTGAAGTAACGCCCCCATACAATCTCGCCATCTGACGTTGCTATTGTTATAAAGCTAACGTTGGCAATACGCAAAGTATCATCATTTAAGTTTGATTGTTCAAAATTGGGCGCTTCAGCGACTAAATAACGGTAGGTATCATCCCAATAAGCCCAATCATTTGCGTAGTGGCCCAAACGTATGAGTTCGCGGTCGAGCGTATTGATGGCTTGATGCAGATCGCTTTCAATCGTCTCTTCCTCTACCTTCCAGATGCTCGGAAGAAACACAATCACGACTACAAATAAAATCATCGCGGTGAGCAGAGCAGAAACACCAAAAAATGAAAAGGCAATTTTATGCTTAATTGACGAGTGCTGATTTACCACCGAGGGGACACCTTAACCATTCTTGTTGTTCCAAAAAGGCATGTGTATCCACTCACCCCCAACATACCAATTGAGTATAATTTATTGACTCTGTTCAATCTAGTTGTTATCGATTGAGTCGTGATATGTAATCACAAAAGAGAGATTAAAAATATAATACCGCTTAAGTTAGTCGTCGCTAAGAGCACCATGCATGACACTATGAACAAATGTATTGTCATGTACGCCGGATAATCTTTCAGACGCCGGACCTTGTGATGTTATTGGCACATTGACTGCAGTATGCCCTGTCGTTGACCAATTAACATAAAACAAATTTCCATCCGCGGTACTAAATGGCCCATCTTCGCTAGCCAAACCATTCGGTGACGGTGAAACTGACATGCCACCCGTTTCATGATCTGCCGTTACGATAATCAATGTATCACGATCAATAAATGAAAATTGCCTGGCAACCTCAACGGCTTCATCAAAGTCTATCGTATCGGAAATAGCATTGGTCGCATCATTATTATGACTAGCCCAATCAATTTGACCGCCTTCGACCATCAAAAAGAAACCATTTGTTTCTTTCGAAAGTATATCTATCGCACGTTGGGTCATTTCAGCTAATGAAGGAGAAAAAGGGCGTATCAGGCCTTCATCACCAAAAAGTCCAAGTAACTTTGGCGATGTTGACGAATCGATTGCTCTAAATGAAGGTAAATCGCATACATAGGTGTATCCAATTGATATCGCTTCCTGAATGAGGTTTCTTCCATCACCTCTTTCTCCCGCTTCCGGATAGCAGCCACTTTCTGAGCTTGGGAGAAATTCATCCTCTCCACCGCCGAGCAATACATCAATATCTGCATGCAACATCTGAAGTGCAATATTTGTCATCATAGCTCTATTTTCAACATGCGCATAAAATGCAGCTGGGGTTGCATGTGTGATCTGTACCGTAGTTACCAAACCAACAAGCTTATCTTGATTTTTTGCATCTTCTAATATTGTTGGAACAAACCCGAGGTTAGCATCCAGCCCTATAACACCATTGTTTGTTTTTACTCCCGTCGCTAATGCTGTTGCCCCTGCAGCAGAATCAGTGATAAGACTATCAGCAGAATACGTCTGTAAAAAGCCTCTTGTTGGCATGTTGTCCATGGAAAGTCTGCCTGCAGATCCTACTTTTACCAAACGCGCCGCTTTTCGATGTTCCTCCCCCATGCCATCGCCAATGAATAAAATAATATTTTTTGCTTCTGAGGTCACGACAGGTGGAATAAAAACAGAATCAATCTCACTATCACCACATTTAAATATAAAAGTTGCCACATAAATAACCAGGAAGACTCTCAATAGAGTGATTTCCATATTCAACCTCTACTTTATCATTGGCAAATATCAATCTAAACCTAGCAGAAAAATCAATTTATTGAGTTCTGATTTCCGTTGTTTTAGAAATACGTCATCATTTCAGTATCGACACTTTCAATATGTTCAGCCAGAACGTTTTCAGGCAAGTCTTCATTATCTTTACCCACGCCACCGTTCGGGTTTGCCTCAAACCATTCCGATTTTAACTGTGCTAGCATCAGCTTTCTTTTCCAGCGAGTGAAATCAAGAACAAAATCATCGCGCTCTGGCACAATAGTGCTACCACCCTCTGCGCAATGGCACCCTATATTCGCTACTTTGCGGGCGGCGATTACCGCATCTTGCTGGCTGGCATCAAGTCGCCCCCATGCTTCATGCAAGTTCTTGTAAAACCCTTTAAACACAGACATATCACCGGTAACAAAACCATAGCTAAAAGTTTCGCTGGTTGAACCGCCACGCCTTGCCAGACCAATTAATACAATTCGTTCTGCACGGGTCAGTTGTTCAAATCCCATAATGAAATCCTTCTTCCTGGTTTTAAAGTCGTTCAAGCTTTAAGATCAAGTCTTTGCAATCCGGATACTTTAATGCCGTCATAGATAGTAATCGTGCAATTGTGGATAGTGTTCTGACATAGCATTTCACTTATTAAGAACCTAATCATATTTTAGCCGTACGGATACCATTCACGCGATTTTTGAATTTCGCACGAAATACGATAGTTTGACTGTGACTTCGATAACCAGACGACGCTCTAGCGAACGCAAATACACCGAGTCATCTGTCGCTAACTATACTTACCCTTATTGCTCCTTAGGAGGCTGATATGAGCAGAAACTACAATGAAGAAAGAATTCAAATTCTCGTTACCGGCGGTACTATTGATTCCTACTATGATATTGATGCCAGTACAACTTTATGCCATCAACAAACCGCCATTCCCGAATTCATAACCAGATTCGGCCAACTTTCAAACGACGAATTCGAACTCACCGAGATCTGCATGAAAGATAGCCGGAATATTAATCACCAGGATATTGAAAAGATACATATCTCGATTAGCCTCAGTAACTGCTGCCGCCACATTATCACTCATGGCACTTTTACGCTGTTCGACAGTGCTCGTCGGCTACAAATTCTATTAGCAAAAAATCATGGTCAAACTATTATTTTTACAGGAGCAATGTGGCCATTAGTCGGATTTTCACCCAACGATGCCGGCTTTAATTTGGGTTCCGCTTTTCTGGCGGCCCGGCTCGCCCCTCCGGGTATCTATGTCGCGTTTAACGGAAAGCTTTACCAACCAGATGATCTCGAAGGCTTGCACTAGTTACATTAAAGTGAGACAACGAAAACCGGCCAGAAAACGGCACGGCCACAAGTGTATTAGTCTGATTTGATGCCTTAATTCGCGTCTGTTAAAGAGGGAGGAAAAAGCTTCGCCAGCAGATTAGTGTAACGACGTTTGGTCAGTTCAGTTGCTTGGCGACCCGTACCACAACCACTATCGAGGATCCGCAGCTGCTTGTTGTATCCAGACTCCTGTTCGATAAAGTTACACTCACCTAAAGTGCCTTGAGTAAAAAATTGAAAATATCACATGATGGGCGTCAACGAGTAATTGGAGCCCTGTTCAGGATTCAAGCGACACCAAGCCAAATCGTGAACAGAACCAATACAATATTAGACAAAAACACCCTGAGCGAGTATATCGGATAAGACAGATGTCAAGAGTATTGCTGTCAATACCATGAAACCATCTTTATAATTTCTTCGTGTGAAATTTAAATTTTTTCAGTGCAAAATCAAGACATGTAGCAATCGCAATGTATGTAATAACATTAATAACAAGTAGCGTTAAATCGAATGGGTCAGAAAAAACATTAAAGCCAAATCCAAAATGGTCAGTAAGAAAATCACCGACCATTACAGCTAGAAATATGACAATTAAATTCATGAAGATTTTTCTCTTTGATGTACCAGGAACTAAAGTGAGAAATATACAGTATTAACACTAGTATTTCTTGTTTCCCTTAACCATTTGTTACAGCTTTCTATCTTGATGACTGAATGCCTGACCCGTTAAGGGCTGAACAACGCCAACCAGACGACAATCCATTATTGTTCCATCAATATGGAAGCGGATTAAAGTTAAAACACCAAGCGTAATGAATCCCTTTTGGACGCCTTGTATGGCCGTAAACCTGATAGCTTGCTACTTGCCATCCTCCATCATGGCTATGATTTTTTTCGCTTTCTCGAAATGATCGAGTTGATGAGTTTGAATCCACCACGTTGCCGCTTCCATCAACAATTCTGGCGCATCATTCTTGTTAGCGAAGAATGCGTAAAAAGAGACACCTACGTTGTCTCCTTTTTGCTCTATTTTTTTAGTACAGACTTCTATGACTTTTTCGCGTAATGAATGGCGCATTTCAGGCCTTTGAGTTGAAGTAAGAATTACATAAACATTACATAGCGTTGCCACAACAAGCAACCCGAAAACTGTATTTATACACAGTATTACCACTGTCGACAATTATCGTGGTTTCGCCAGGTTTCAAATCGCATGCAGTGACGTTTACGTCACAAATATCGACTAGCCCAAGAAATAGTAAAGTATAGAAGTAACAAGCATCACAGCTCTGTCAGCGCCTTTGCCGAACTGTCATAATGACCTCAGAAGTAGTCATTGGGGTTAAGAAACCGAACGTTATTGTCATATTCTTCTTTGAATTCAATGCCTTTCGCACCAAAAAATCGACTGTTCCCTGGCCAGCACTCCTTGCTGAATTGACAGTAGATAAAATAATCACGTTCGAGTCTGTTCTGCAAAAAACTATATAATATCTCTGGAGTTGCAGCCACCAAGGTTCTTGTTATTGTCATCTGCTACCTCCATCTATTGATTAGACTTCTGCGGTTAACATCTACCTCGACTGCACCGTACTATAAGTTAAGAACGAAAACCCCAAATATGCAACTAATGTAATAGATATAATTTTTTATGTGATGACCCTAAATGTCGAGATAAAACCATGACGATGGTTTGTAGGGACGGGAAACTGTACACCTCTGTCGATCTAGTTAACATCAGTAATTGTAGTGGTCAAGTAAAATTTAGGCTCTAATCGTTTATTAAAAAACGTAGGCTTTAGCCTGAAAGGAACAATGGAACTGTATGGTTCACAAAACAATCTCTACGACTACAACGGATAACAATACCGTACAAACAACTTTGGTGGATAGCCAACACTCGGCGTTTTTTAACCTTTCTGAAGCTTAAAACATTGACAAACTTTAGTTAAGCACTTAATTATAAACACTTAGTTTAACATTAGGCATTAAGTACCCTATCTGGGAGAGTATTTTGAGTAACCATGCCTGACAGCCCCAAAGAGCAAAAACATCATTATCATTTCCAACAACCCAATAGAACCACCACTATAGCCTTCTCGGTGTACAACTTTAACTTGCTCGGGGTCTTGTTTTATTTTCTCTTTGAACTTTTCCAGCTGCACCTCTAAGTTCGAAATCATATTATCCGTTGCTTCATCGTAGCTCCTGACACTATCCTTTCGTAATTCTTCACTCAGGTTTATTGGTGTTGAACTCCCTTTTACATTACTGGTGCCAGGCGCTCGGAATAACATATTTTTGCTTTGTATGTCATATACAGCTGTATCTAACATGGTGCTAGTATCATTCTTCTCACCTGAAATCACATACGCGCCAACTAACGTCCAGTAAGCTAATGAAAGCAGCCCTTCGTCAGTAAATTGAATTTGATCGTATGAAACCAGAGCGATTATATCGATTCCGTACATGGTACGTATTTGTTCAAGGTTAGAAAATCCACCTCCGGCAGCTAAATAGGCTGATGGTATAACTTCAATGTCACTGACAAATTCCTGACCTCTGAAATTTTCTGCTACTTTTTCGAGGAGGTCTGTTTTATTTGCTTCGGTAAGTGATCCACCAACCGTAACTCCAGACCACATATTAACCCCTCTTAATCTGGAAGATTGTTCAGGAACAAAGGCTATCCCAACCTTAACAGGAAGATTTAGTACAGGGATTGAAGGCTGCACTATTGCTTCAGACTCTGTTGGATAAAGATAGTCAACAACGCTACTTTTCGTTCTGATCTGTTGACCGGCACACCCGGATATTAACGCTACCAAAATCACCATCCAGTAAGGAGCAGCTTTACCAATTTGTAAATTCATTTTTCCACCTTCAAAATTCACCAATGTCTTGGTTTATGGAAAATCCAACGTCTGCCTGAAGAAGCTTTAAATTTCATTAGCCTCTCGATCTAACTTGATAAATCGTTCATCGCTGGGATTTTGATTGTTTTATAAATCTCAATAAACTTACCCCACAACCTCAGATCGTAATTCCAACAAGTATCGAAAGATTTATGTCTATCGCATGCAAAGTAAAAAACACTCTAGATATACCCCTTAGATAACAACAGTAACTTTTACATTTTTACCTTGTACTTTAGATATCACTTATATATGTATAGCAAAAAGTTCCATCGTGTGCATATGTAATAATTCGAATATCCATATCTGATTTGGGGAAAGTGGGATTATTGTGACGACAGAAATGAAGCTCTCCTTGCTCTTAGCACGAAAATGGTTAGTTATACCTATTACTTTTTGCACAACGCCATATATCTACCATCTGGCGACCAATTAGGTAGAAGTAGATTTTAAGCGCTTGAAATTCATCGCGACTACAGACACCAAGCGCAACCTCCGCAGCCTCTTGATGAGGATAGCCATATACACCGCAAGATATCGCAGGGAATGCTACTGTCTGACAATGATTCTCTATAGCCAAACGAAGCGAGTTTAAATAAGCAGATTCAAGCAATTCTCTCGGATTAGCAACGTGTTTATATATAGGTCCAACAGTATGAATTACATACTTTGAAGGCAGATTTCCTGCCGAGGTAATTCGTGCTTCTCCAACTGGGCAGCGAATGCCATTTACAGGCTTAACCTTAAAACATTCTTCTCGTAAACCAGGGCCGGCCGCTCGATGAATGGCTCCATCAACGCCACCACCTCCCAACATTTTGGGATTTGCTGCATTCACGATTGCATCGACATTTGCTTTTGTTAAATCGCCTTCAACGATAAAGATATTATTCATTCGTATTAAAGCCCTGTTACAACATCTCCTCTAAAACTTGCATTGAACCTCTAGAAACTACTTGTAGTGGAAGAATGGAAGCTGAATGTTGGTGGGTGTTCGAGGTAGATGTTTAGTGAAAATCGGTCACTATAGAGTAACCGCTTTTGTAGATACTCGTCGAGATTAACGTTTGCAATGTGTTGATGCTTTGTAAAGTGCCCTTAGTTCAACAGGCCATCTTTCACTGCTTGTTGTAATTGAACTTCAAGCACATCCCAAAGCTGGTGACTACCTTCTGATATACGACTGCCATTCAAGGAAAAAACTTTCTCTTTCGGGATATTATGTTTTTTCCAACTATGCCCATTATCATGAAGATTATGAAGTAAAGGTGGAACACGATCGATTGCCTTCGCATACTTTGATTCGGGAGTTTCTCCAGCTTCAAACTCATACCATAACGACAGATATTCATCACCTTGGCCTTGCGGCAAAATATCAATAAGTCGTTTTATCCCTGACTCTTCATTCAATTTATTCTCAGTTGTTTCACTTGAATAAATGATTTTGTCACCAGCATCTATCTCCCCTAAATCGTGAATCAACAGCATCTTTATCACATGATTGATATCCACAAGTTCATTGGCGTAATCTTTAAGCATTAGGGCGGAAAGACAAACATGCCAACTATGTTCGGCTGAATTCTCATAGCGTCGCAGGCCTACTGGACGAGTTTTACGTATAACCGATTTTAACTTTTCAACTTCAACTATAAAGTCTAAAATTTGCGTGATTTCATTCATCTAAATACCTTCCTTGGGCATTAACGCCTGTAATAAGGTGTGCCAACGCTGAACCCGCCAAGCACACCTAACTCCATACTAAAGCTGCCGAGTTAAGGCATCACCATAATTGCCTTATATGCACCAGGCTGCAAAAATGTACAGAACATCTAACGATGATAGTCTCCACTACGCTCTGGCTGATATAAAATTTCTTCAATGCGTACACTCAACATTCCACCGCCCGGCTTTGGCCATTCTATTTCATCGCCTTGGGACAACCCGAGAAGAGCACTACCCACGGGGGCAAGTATTGAGATATTGTCTGCTTTAGCATTAACATCTTTAGGGTATACCAGCGTCAAACAGAACTTTTCTTTTGAAGATTTAACTATAAATCTGACAGTTGAGTTCATTGTCACCACTGTAGATGGAACATCCTTCGGCTCTACAATTTGAGCTCTGTCCAACTCATCTTCTAAAGATTGCTTACCCGGGAAGGAATTATGAGGTAATGAATCCAGAATATTATCCAGCCTTTCTGCATCAAGTGACGAAATAATAATTTTTGGTTTTGTGTTCATTCTATCTTCCTTTAAATCTATATTTTACAGATAAGTACAACATTATGAGGGATGTATAACGCCTACAATAAGCTGTGCCAACTCTGAACTAGCCAAGCATACCGAACTCCAAACCAAAAAGCCGAATGTAAGGCGTCACCTTGATGGCATTGTATGCCTGTTACTGTAAACTTAAATATTGCTCTGTTGATGATATTTCAGCAAATGGACCATTCAAAGCAGCGATGAAAGCAGTCTGCACATCAACGGCTTTAAGAAGACGGCCATTGAACTCTAAATCTCGTGTTGCACATGCATCAGCAACAACTTGACACTTGTACCCTAAATCAAAGGCCGCACGAGTTGTTGTATCTATACACATGTGAGTCATTGCCCCACAAATAACGACTTCTTCAATACCCGCCCGTTGGAGCATTTCATGAAGTTCAGTATCACGGAACGAGTTAGGATAATGCTTAACAAGTACTGGTTCCTTACCGTGAGGTTTTACACTTTTATGAATTTCACATCCTTGAGTATTTGGAACAAAAAATGTTGCCCCTTCTTTGATTGCGAGATGTTGAATGTGGAAAATTGGAGCTTGTTTATTACGGAAAGTATCTAGTAACCTTTCACAATTTGAAGCCGCTGCGTCCATTTCGACCAATTCCATGTTCCCGCCACTGAAATAGTCATTTTGAACATCTATTACAAGTAATCCCTGTTTCATTATTCACTATCCTTAATATTTACGCTAAACATGAATATTGGCATATAACATTTTATTATACGGACACCTTTCGAATATCCTTCACCAATCGAAAGATATAAAGGAAATATGCGAATTTGGATCACATATCTTCTTAAGCTCTCTCATCGCCCTCAAGTAACAGCTCTAATCATCCCACGCAAACTGTCTATAAAAACAAGCAATTTCGCACAATTATATGTACATATTACTCGGAACATATTGAACTGCAAATGAAACGTAACGAATATGTGTATCGAAGGATAATCTGCTTTTACTGCTTGAACTCTATCGCCTCAAACAACCGATCCGCATACGCTTCAAGCTGATTGTCTAACCAATCCTGATTGTTGTAGACGGCAAGTCCCCCACCCAGCTCATGACCTAACATCTTTTTTACTACACGTGGCATTACACCAAGTTCTGAAACACCCGTTGAAAGTGATCGCCTGAAGTCGTGGGTTCGCCAGCTTTCTTATGGCTAGTTGTCACGTATACGCCGGATATAACGATTAGCCCCTGAAATGGTAATAGGGCTGTTTAACTAAGGGGCAGGAAACAATACATCATCACTGCTTTCCATATGATTTTCCATTACTCGTTCTAGTATCGCTCTCGATTTAGTGGGGATTGATCGGCGGATAGGCTTATTGGCTTATTGGCTTATTGGCTTTGCAGCATGCATGTCAAAGTGTGATCGCCTGGCTAAGCGCAGCTCTGACAGCCGGTTGTACCAACATGCCTTTTCACAACTCACACCACCCGTTCTTCATAATCATTGGTTTATGATCCCCTCCATCTAATCTAATTCCGCAGTCGTCATAATTCTCTGTTATTATGACCAAAGACAACAGATCATTAACTGTGCAGAAGATTATAATGAGCAACAATGAAAACCAGCCAACACTGTTTTGGTTAGTTTATGAGACGATCACTTTAATCTATTGTTTTATAAAGACTATATATTTAAGAGCCGATTACTAGGACGCAGTGTGGACACATTACACAATCGATTATTTAGCGTAATTCCATAACAGTACAAATCATAGCTGAAAAATAAAACCAGGCTACCTCCCCTTTCAGGAATCAATTCATCCCTTATATTGAGTAACACTATTATAAGCAATATCCAAAATACTGGGCGGAATGCTGACTTAGTGCCTTGCAAAAGCCCGATTTAGCGACGAAAACCAGAAAAAGCATTACCATTCAAGGCATTAAACCTACTAGCATTATTGTTTATAACGGTTTTTAAATACCCCTTTTTTGCCCCCATGACCTAAGCCAAATTTCTTCGATTCATATACGCCTAAAAAACTACACGACTATTGATGCGGGCTAATTTGGCAGCTTTAGCTTACTTCTGCCACAAAGCTTGATAACACAGTTATTTAGTTGTGTTTATCAACCATAACTTTTGCCCAAATTTCCCTTATGTTACTTGTTTTGTGATATGAATCGGACTGCCTAGTTTTCTTTGCTTGCAAGGTTGGCTATGCTGATGAATGAAGTCTTGGTGACGTGATAGCGGTAGCGCATGATATATAACCTGTTGCTACACATCACATCGTAGCCCACATGCTTTCGCTAATTGGCTTAAGTTGAAATTGCCGCTATTTCCAGAACTATATAGATCTGTTATGTGGCAGAAAGCAATATATACGGTTGTTAGGCTGTTTGAATAGGTAGCACTGTCGTGAATAACTATGGATTAAATAAGTATGTTTTCGAGGTTGGTTATGACAAGGAAAACTCTATACTTTATAATTCAATAAACAGGGCCACTGTTTTATTGGAACGAGAAAAGCTACAGGATGGGGTGATACGTGGCAGTGAGGGTGAACTAGATGAGTTACGACGACTTGGATTTTTTCTGAGTGACGTAGAAGCTATTTCTCATATTCAGAATACGTATAATAATTTTTACTCCAACCGTCTAGAAATCATTATTGAACTAACAGAAAAATGCAATATGGATTGTGTTTACTGTTATCAGTCTCAATGGAATAAGAATTCCAATATTTCATCAGCAACAATAGACAAAACAATTAAATATATTGAGAATTGTTTTAAGACTGGAGAGTACTCAGGTCTTCAATTTTATTTTTTTGGTGGTGAGCCGTTACTACAAAAAAGAAAGATATTAGAAATTTACAAAAAAGCCAAATCTATTTGTGAAAATCATAATGCTCTAATCTGGATACACATTGATACTAATGGTGTATTGTTAGCTCCTGAATTTATTGAAGAATTTGATAACTTACGGGTCGCAGTCTCTCTAACTCTTCAGGTGGATCATGACAAAAAACGGCTAACAAGAGGAAATAAGGCTAATTATATAGCCATTGAAAGGAATATTGTCAGTTGTAATCGTATTTTTATAAATGATTCAAGAAAAGAATTAATAATCAGGTATAATTCTGATTCAACAAACAAGAAATATTTACCAGAATTCTTCGGGCACATGAAGAACCTTGGAATCAAATACACGCCAAAGATAGCTTATACACACGAGCACAAATATAACCATTACAAGAACGGCATGTCATATGATGAGTTCAAATTATGGAACTCATCCCAAGTAATAGATCTGTCTATTGAGCACGGGTTAAACGTGTTGCAAAGCCCTAGTCTCCTTAAAACTCCATGTAGGGCATACTATCGACATAACATAAAAATTTTTGCAGATGGTAGGGTTGGATTATGCAATGGAGATTTTACGGGAAGAAAGTGCTTAAAAATTAATGATATATATACAAATCCCAATAAATTGCTTGAACTCGCTCAAGAAAAAAACATGAGCCCATTTAATAATGATACTTGCATTAGTTGCCGAGAAATAGCTATTTGTGGCGGCAAACACTTTTGTCGAGATAATCCGTGCAACTATGGAACTGTTGATTTAGAAATTTTTCTTCGCACGTATGTTAAACAGACTTTATTGGGAAATCAGCATTACTTCAGAGGCTTTTTTCAAGAATAGTTGTTCATAAGCCCTAAACTAAGCGCACGCTTTATATGTAGTCTTAACTGTTCAAATTGAGCAACGATACCTGCAACTCTAACTATGAATGAGGTGAAACAATGAAAGTAGTAAATTCCGATAGTGGCCCTAAAAAAGACGATGATAAAACGAAAGAAGACGAAAAAGAAATCACTGAAACAACTGAGGACGAGAAGCCAAGCGACGATGAAAAAGGCGATCAAGTTGTGTGTTGTGGTAGCTGCTCTGGGTCTGGGATGGACTAGTTTAGACAGCTATTGCAGGCCGCCTAAAGCCTAACATGTGCATCAACTCGAACCAAATAAAGCGGCGCTTTCTCTTGGCTCCGCTTTAGTTGGTCGGTTATGTTTGCGTTTTCTATACATTTACTAATTTAATCCTGACACGTTAGATTAAAAGCACTAACAAACTTCTGTCCAAAGCAGCTCATACCGGTTAGCTCGAGCTGCATAGCAACTCTCATTCATCGTGATAAATCATCAATACGTTACGCATAACGCGCATAGTCCAAATGACGCCGGGCTACTTCTGATGCAAGCCCGGTGGTGGTGACCAAAGAGCCCGAAAAATTTTTATTTCGCGAGATGTCGCATCGTATGCAGAGATTTACTTGCTAGAAGAACCTATGTTCTAATACATTCAATATGTTACAAGGAGGTTCGAAGAATGCTATTTGAAATCAACATCGAAGATATGACTTATGATCTAGAAGTAAGACGAGAGTTGCCTTGGTTTTCTTTCATCATTAAAGAGATAAGGGTTATAGAGAACCAGTCCTTCGCTTGCACATTTCAATCAAGGAAGATGGGCTGTTCATTGGAGACATCTACATCCATGATTACTCCAGACGCTCCGGCGGGATTGGAAATGCAGTCTTATCTCTAGCAATTCAATTAGCCCGACGCAAAGGCTATGAAAGAATTTATGGCTACTGTTCAGTTGGTGAGTCCAACCCGGTTCACAACTTCTACCGAAGGTTAGGATTTGATATTTACCCAGAGACTGGTCTCCTAGATCTCAGGCTTAACGATAATATTTAAATTCAACACCTCCAGTTTGAAGAACACCCACAGACCTCTGAAGGTAACACTTTTCAAAAAGCCGTCTTAACAAGGAACTCGCCCAACTGGGAGACACTTGGCAACGTGTAGCTATCATCAACGCGGTCACCTCCTCCTGTTCTTTAATCGACTTAAGCACTCGCAACTGTGTCTTACTCAGCTTAACCAATCCAACCTGGTGCGGAACCACACGCGCAATACTTACCAAACTCAGGTCGATTGGGCCGCTTTGAGCCAAATTATCCATTCGTTTTATCATCCTCTGGGGTTTAGCGTGAGATCTTCATTTTGAGCAGGTCTGACGCGGGTTAAAGTGGGAGCTAAATATGATCCGAGACAGGCGTAAAACAGTTACACCAGCAGTTTTTTAGCCAATTATGATAGGCTTCTAGGGCTTCTCTCTTTTGCTTTTCCATATGAGTGTGAATATAGGCTTGATCTAGTTTATCCCTTGCGTGATTCAACAATGCTTCACCGACAATGTAATCAACACCCAATTCAGCCCAGACAGTACGCGCCCGTTTTCTCAGGTCATGAGCCGCCCATTCTTTTTTAGCAATAGCACGGATCCAATCACTTGCCTTAGCCCCATAGATTGGCTTATTGCTGTGCTTTGAAACAGGAAAGACTGAGTCACTTCTATAACCTAGCTCAATTTGCCATTCACGGTATGAGCGCAGTAACTTAAACGGCTTGCTGCCAGTCTTAACCTCTTTTCTACTGCCATCTTCGGTCGGAACATAAAACGCACGTACCCCATTAAACTCAGACCGACCATCGAGATCGGCACTCAAGCTAATGAAATTTGTATTCTCGGTAGTATTACCTTGAGGAAGTGACAGCGTAATGGCTTCAATGTCTGTACCCGTTGCGGATTTCTGTTTACCAATGGGTACAAAAATATATTTACTTTCAACAGGTTTAGCGACGGCATCATATTGTTTTGCCAACCGGTTAAGAAAAGCTGGAGTGCTTTCTTCTGTCCGATCCAAATGCTGGATTACAATTTTTTGTAATTCAGGATGAACAAATAAAGCAAAGCCATGGGGAGTAACACAATCACCGACAACCTGACTAAGCGTCGCATTATCCCAACTGAGTGACTTACGTTCTCTGTATCCGGTCACGTCATTAATCGAGAATGGGCTAACAGTAAGCACCAGTTTAACTTCACGCGGGTGCAACTCAATGGAGCGCTGAGAGATCTCAAACACATCACGTTTCACTTCTCCCAAATACACGGTGTATTTCTCACCTTTGGGCGGTATACCGTCAATATCATCAGAGTTAATCGTCAATGTCAGGTTATCCCCTTCAGTGCCGTTGCCATCTGTTAAGCGCCATGATTTCAGGCGAGATAAAATCAATTCGCTGTTTTTACCCATTAATTTAAACATTCTCTTAGTCCCAACTTCGATTCACTGTTTTCAGGTTTTGTTTATGAGTGGGTTGCGGGAGAGTCACAGCCATATCAGCCGTAAATAGCTCCCCCCTGACACCCGGATTAATGCGATAAAACTCCGCCTCAACCTGATCGTCATCCTGTCCTGTGTGTTGATATAAAATATCGGTGATCAACTCACCTTTATTAACGTTAACTCTCACCTCGATACTCCAACAGTTGCAAGCTCACCTCGGTCACCATATTGCGGCCATCATGAACAAAATCAGTTTTACCTTCTGTCAGGCTTTTAATGGTCCAACGGCCAAGGTTTTCACCCTGGCCGTTGCTGACTTGCTGCGGTTCGTCGATTAAGCCACGCAATGCTTCCACATTGTCATGAGCTCCATAACGGAGCCATTTCGCAGTAATATCGATGGTTTCTAGTGGTCTGCCTGTTTTTTCAGAAGTCGCGTTATCGACTAACGGCACCTCAGAAAAGGCACCTTTGGTAGTACGCGTAAATTTAGTGAGCGGCGTATGAGCAGACACCGAAAACACAAACGCACCAATAACAAGATGTTGCATCGCTTACCCCTGATCGATCGCTGCATAGCCAAACTGTTTAGTCATGGTGTTGCCGCCCATTAAATAGCTATATTGCTGATTCATTTTCTCTACGGCAGCATTAGCGACAGCGCTTGGATCTTGTAGAGCTGCACCATTAACTTGAATGACCGGAGCAAAATGCACATTGCCACGTTGCCTTGCTTCAGCCTCTTTCATTTGCACATCATTCACTTTCTTGGCGGTTTCATTGGGCAAAATCAAGTTGGCTACCAAACCAACTACCGATCATTTCACCGCCCATGCCACCAGCAATCGCGCCAACTAATCCACCAATGGCAGTCCCGATCACCGGTACCACAGAACCAATAGCCGCACCTGCTGCAGCCCCCGCCAGCGAACCACCAATGTCACCAATAGCGCCACCAGCTTGTTCCATATCACCATTCACTATTCCGTTAAGACGTTTTCGAACAGTCGAGCGGTGAGAACCAAACTGCTCTAATTCACTGGTATTCCAGAGCCGTTTTTCATTATTCATAACCACCCTCGATAAAAGTAATCCCGTCTCTCCGGGTGTCACGCCATTGTTCGCCTCGGCCTGACGTTGGCCTTAATGTCGCGGGATACGCGAGGCTAATACCTTTTTGATTCTTATATTGCGCTCAGGAGTAAGGAGCTCCGTCGTGGCTAACAACTAAGACGGCGAGGTACTGACGCAGGAAAGTAAAACTAAGCAAAGCTAATAAGGAACGGGCGACTAGGTTTTAACGGTGGACGACCACCCAATAGGTAATGACTTATTCGCCCGTATTCGGGTTAACGTTCAAGAAGCCGTAGAAGGTTCTCAAACGTTGAATTTTGTTGGCGCACTCCTTCCAGGAAGCGAACCATAAAGGATCACGTTCAACCGCCTCGCCATACGTGGCGGGAGGCAATTCAAACGGTTGTAAGCATAAGGTAAGGTCTGAAGCGGGAGGCTTAACAAACACCTCCCGATATTCAGTGACAATTTCAGTTGTAGTGCATCCGCTTAATAACGCTGTCAGGCAAAGGCTGAGAATAACAATCTTCATGTTGTATCACCGTCCGAACCTCTTTCACTTTAACCAGAGCATCGCGCCTTAACGTCAATACCTCGCGCTGATTTTCATCAGCGGCCTGTTGCGCCGCATCACGATCCAACAACAACGCCTGCATTTGGTTATCAAGCGCTTGGTTCTTGGCAGTAAGAGACTTAACAGAAAGGTTGGAAGTTATAAGCTGTGTGCTTAGATTTTCGTTTACTTGAGATTGGGAATAATTGAATAAGAGGCTGACAAACAAGAGAAAGCCCGACACCAAAACTGAAGTACGCTTTAATGCTAGTGAACATTCAAACACACCTCCTTTTCGGCGTTTCTTCGACGAACCAAGCCCTTCAAGCGTTTACCATCGGCATACACCCAGCGAGTAAGTTCGTTACAGGCTCCGGTATAATCTTTGGTATTCAGTTTTTTCAGCAACGTCGATTGTTTGAAGTTCCCTGCCCCAACGTTAAAAACAAAGCTGACGAACGCATCAAACTGGAATTGTTCGAGTGGTACCGTTACCTGCTTATCAATCACGGCCTCAGCCGATTGCACATCTTTCACCAGGTTATCGACCACCTCTTCATGTGTAACCACAGAATCGGGGCTGACGCCGACGGTATGGCCGAAGCCATTGGTCCAGACATTGGCAAAGCATTGATAAGTATTAAGCTGGCACCCTTCATAATCGGTTATCAGCTTAAGCCCGACGTCACTGGTTTTTAATGTGCCGGTTGGCAAAGCAGATAACAGACCAACGATAACAACAGCGATACAGCGTTTAGCCGTTGATATCTTCATACAGCTCCCTCAACTGGGGATGCTGCTGCAACAACTTGAAGCTTTTCTTTCGGTAGTGGCGATTGACACAGAACGTACCAATCGCCAACCCCACGCCAATAATGGTGGCCCAATCTTGTAGTGATAACGCCCCGAAGAAAGCCAACAGCCAGGCGAAGAAATACGCCAAAGCTGAATTGAGTTTTTCTTGCATGCTTTTCACCCATAAAAAAAGCGCCGCTGATCTGAAGACCAAAGGCGCCGATTCTTGTTGATAGTGCTAAAACGAAAAAACCCCGCCAATCAGGCGAGGTTTCTCAACATGGTAATGTTGCCCCATTCAAGGGTGAGTGTCAACAATCAGGTTGAAAATGTACGGATAATTAGACGCTCGAATTTTTCATCAAAACGTACCATCCCGATAATCTACTAATTTTAAGTGCTTTTATCATAAAATAGAGTAATAACTTTGATGTGTAACATACACTTAATGACGGATTTTAAGGCATAATGTCCCGCAAAATTTCTTGCCCTTTTTGGTTGTGAGGCTGTGACTCAAGGGCGGTAGCGTGCTTATAACAAGATATGTGCATGAAAAATATGCCTTTCCCCTGATATTCCTGAGAATAGATCTTCATGTTCTTGGGAATAGGTTGGGACGTAGCGATCACA
The DNA here is from genome assembly GCF_057456235.1 of Photobacterium sp. NCBI lineage: Bacteria > Pseudomonadati > Pseudomonadota > Gammaproteobacteria > Vibrionales > Vibrionaceae > Photobacterium > Photobacterium sp. The sequence goes on from NZ_JBVCPH010000003.1 coordinate 336,580, forward strand.
GATCGTATAGGTCCAATTCAGGAAAGATATGCGATCTATGATCGTTGTATAAAATGTTAAATGTGGGCGCGTAGTATTTTGTCGGTTCCGCGAGCCGCAATTTTGACATTGTTGGTTGTGGTTATTTTCTCGCAAATTGCGGTGATGCTTTCGAGCATGAAGAGTAACTTCAGCGTCGTATGCCAGAAATTCAGTGATCTTTAGGCTTTTTGGTTTACCGCAATCACCGCCATTAAGTCAGCAAATTAGTTTCAACGGCTTGCCGCAATCGAAATTTTCATGATGGAGAATTAAATCCGTATAAATTGCGGCATTGAAGTTCGGCAAAGGATAGTTTTGCGAACCGGTGCCTCTGGCTTCGGTGAATGTCGCTGAAATTTTATCTATGTTATTGAGTTGGCAGCGTGTTGTGAAGCCCACACTTAACACATATGAGCCTTCGGGCGTCAAGCAGTAAAGCGAATCCTATCGGCCGCGTTAGCGGTCGACTGAAAGTCGATTAACAAGCGCGTCCTTTTCGTTAGTCAGAGCAGCCGGTCAAGTCACGCTTGCGGCAAACACATA